>SHZG01000081.1 GCA_009692395.1 Methylococcales bacterium
TACTTGCCACTCCAACACCAAAACGCACTGCCGCTTCCGCTTGTGTTAGCCCTTCTTGTTCTTTAATCGTCAATACTTTTTGGCGGAAATCGGCTGAATATGTCATCTAATTTAAAATAATCAAATTATACTGCTTTGGCTATATCTGGTCAGCCAAGCCAAGACTATCAGCTCTGGCTTTGAAGCGGCAGTTGGGTGTGAGTTATCCGACGGCTTAGCTTATTCAGCAGAAGTTGATGCAAGCCATGTGTGAACGTGACACGCTCTACACGTTACAGGGTAACGTTCAAGTGGATGATGCGTATCTGAGCGGTGAACGGGTTAGCGGCAAGGCGGGTCGCGGCTCTGAGAATAAAGTGCCTTTTGTGGCGGCGGTTTCGCTTAATACCAAAGGGCATCCTTGTACCTCAAAATGATTCCTGTTTCAGGTTTTACCCGCAAAGCCATTGTCGAATGGGCAAAGCAAGACCTGAGTCCAGATTACATTGTCATTTCCGCTGGGCTGAGCTGTTTTACTGGCGTACTCGACGCGGGCTGCCAACACCAAGCCATTATTGCAGGCGGACGCAAACCAAAAGAGTTACCCGAATTTAGGTGGATTAACACGCTATTGGGTAATCTTAAAACCAGTTTGGGTGGTTGTTATCATGCTTTCAACTTCGCCAAATACGGTACACGCTACCTGAGCGTGTTTGTTTATCACTTCAACAGACGATTTCATCTTGATACGCTTCCCATACACCTGTTGGTTGCCGCCGTTACCATTAAACCGCGTCCTGCAACTTGGCTTCGCCAAGCTGAAGAATCTTACTAATCAGGAATTTTATTGTGCTTTAGCTTTAGCTGTATCATGTCCTGCACATCGAGAGCAATTACTAGCACGGCTAAAACAATGAATCCCACATTGCATCAACGCGTTGAATGACATCAGGGGACATGACGATGGTTCTGCCCCATTCACGGTTCGTTTCCCCTGCCCATTTGTTGGTAGCATCAAAGCCAACTTTTGAACCTAGCCCTGATACGGGTGAGGCGAAATCTAAATAATCTATTGGGGTGTTTTCTAAAATAGTTAAATCGCGGGCAGGATCCATGCGGGTGGTAATTGCCCAGATGACTTCTTGCCAGTTGCGGACATCAATATCATCATCGACGACGATGACAAACTTGGTGTACATGAATTGCCGTAAATACGACCAAGTGCCAAGCATCACGCGTTTAGCATGACCTGCGTATTGTTTTTTCATGCTGATGACAGCCATTCGATACGAACAGCCTTCGGGTGGCAGATAAAAATCGACAATTTCAGGGAATTGTTTTTGCAGAAGTGGCACGAAGACTTCATTTAACGCCACACCTAAAATGGCAGGTTCATCGGGTGGTTTGCCTGTAAAAGTGCTGTGATAAATGGGCGCGGTGCGTTGGGTAATACGCTCCACAGTAAATACGGGAAATTCACCGACTTCATTGTAATAGCCTGTGTGGTCGCCGAACGGGCCTTCGGGGGCGGTTTCATTGGGATAAATAAAACCTTCTAAGACAATTTCCGCACTGGCGGGGACTTGTAAATCACTGAGTATGCACTTGGCAACTTCGGTTTTACTGCCACGCAATAGCCCTGCAAACGCATATTCTGACAAAGTATCAGGCACAGGGGTGACAGCGGCTAAAATAGTCGCAGGATCTGCGCCTAGTGCAACTACAACAGGAAACGGTTCATTAGGATGAGCAATCTGCCATTCTCTAAAGTCTAACGCACCACCACGGTGGGCTAACCAACGCATGATGACTTTATTTTTGTCGATGACTTGTTGGCGATAAATACCCAGATTTTGTCGTTGTTTATGCGGGCCTTTGGTAATGACTAAGGGCCAAGTGATTAACGGCGCGGCATCATCGGGCCAACAGGTTTGTATCGGATAAACGCTTAAATCAATTTCATCACCGATTCTGATAATTTCCTGACACGGCGGATTACTCACCAGTTTTGGTGCCATGTTCAGCACTTGTTTATACACGGGAAACTTTTCCCACGCGTCTTTCATGCCTTTAGGCGGTTCAGGTTCTTTGAGCGTGGCGAGCAGTTCACCGATACCGCGCAATTCAGTGACAGATTCCGCACCCATGCCCATCGCGACACGGCGCGGCGTACCGAATAAATTAGCTAATACGGGGATGTTGTAACCTGTGGGGTTTTCAAACAATAACGCAGGGCCTTGTTGTTTGAGGACGCGATCACAAATTTCCGTCATTTCCAGATAAGGGTCAACAGGAACAGTGATACGTTTTAGTTCACCTTGTTTTTCCAGTTGGGTGATAAAGTCGCGCAGGTCTCGGTATTTCATGAGGAATGTTGTATGAAAAAAATTTTAAAGGAATAACAAATTTGCAAACAGCTAGGTATTTTCCCAACGTAAAGTTAATGTCCGCACCACTGGTCTTCACAAGGAATACCGTCATGATCACCATCCATTTTTGTATTAGGGCAATTGTCTTGATAAAACTCTGCTTCTTCGCAAGAAGTCATTTGTGGGCAAGACACTTTTCCTTGGCAACTGTATCGCTCTCCTTTAACTGGTTTTTTGGTTGGGTCATAAGGTGGGTTTTCGCACAAGTATTGTTCGCTACCCGATACAGAGCCATCTTTGTCTGTATCACAGGCGTTTGCAAAGGCGATGATAGGCAATATTAATAAAACCACAGCTGTTATTTTTAATACTGTCATGTTTTTTCCTTATCTATTCTTTGATACCATTGTGTCGCAGCAGTGCATCAATGGTAGGTGTGCGACCGCGAAACTTAACAAATAAGCTCATGGCATCTTCACTGCCGCCTTTTTCAAGGATGTTATGTAGGAATGATTGCCCTGACTCGTTATCAAAAATACCGTTTTCCTCAAATAAAGAAAACGCATCACTGGATAGCACTTCTGCCCATTTGTAGCTGTAATAACCAGCCGCGTAGCCACCTGCAAAGATATGCGAGAAGCTGTGTGCGAAACGATTAAACGGTGCGGCAAGCATGACGGCAACTTGTGATCTGACTTTTTCTAAGGTTTCGTAGATGCGCCCGCCTTTTTCAATGTCAAAATCAAGGTGAATTCTAAAATCAAAGAGGCTGAATTCCAGTTGTCTTGCCATCTGCATACCCGCTTGAAAATTTTTCGCGGCTATCATTTTATCAAATAACGTGTCGGGTAAGGGTTCGCCTGTTTGATAATGCCCTGAAATTAGTGCGAGTGCTTCTTTATCCCAGCACCAGTTTTCCATGAATTGACTAGGCAATTCGACAGCATCCCATTCCACGCCATTAATGCCTGATACGCCTAAATAATCAATTTGCGTTACTAAATGCTGTAAGCCATGACCGAATTCGTGAAACAGCGTGGTGACATCGTCATGCGTGAGCAGAGCAGGAGTATCAGCTGTTGGCGGAGTAAAATTACACACTAAATAAGCAACAGGGGTTTGTAATACGCCATCGACTTTTTTTCGTCCGACGCAATCATCCATCCACGCGCCGCCGCGTTTGTGTTCCCGCGCATAGAGGTCTAGGTAAAATTGTCCGCGTAGTTGCCCTTCTTTGTCATAAATTGCAAAGAAACGGACATCGGAATGCCAGCTATCAAAATCGCTGATTTCACTAATATGTAAACCATATAATTTTTCAACGACAGTGAATAGCCCAGTCAGTGCGCGAGGCACTGGAAAATAGCTTTTGACTTCTTCTTGCGACAATTGGTAGGTGAATTGGCGCATTTTTTCGCTGTAATAGCTAATGTCCCACGGTTCGAGATCGCCAAAATTGTAGTTTTGTAAGGCGAACTCTTTGAGTTCAATAAAATCAGCGCGTGCTTGTCGCCACGATTTAGCGGCTAAGTCTTCCAGAAACGCCATGACTTCTTCGGGCTTGTTTGCCATTTTGGTGGCTAACGAATATTCAGCGTAATTATTAAAGCCTAATAGCTGCGCTTTTTCATGGCGTAATGCCAAAATGCGTTCCATCACGGTGGTGTTATCAAAGTCTTTATCGGGGTATTGCGGGCCTTGGTCGGAGGCGCGAGTCACAAAGGCTTCGTAGTGTTCTTTGCGTAAATGCCAATCGTCTGCGTAAGTCATCACCGCTAAATAAGAGGGGAACTGTAGCGTCAGAATCCAACCCTCTTCACCACGATTTTCTGCGCTTTGTTTGGCTTGCTTTAATGCGGATTCGGGTAAGCCCTCTAAATCTGGCAGGTGGGTAATGAGTTTGCTCCACGCATTGGTGGCATCCAGTACATTTTCCTCAAAACGACTGGTAAACCGCGATAACTCTTGCGCAATTTCTTTGTAACGCTGTTTTTGCGCCTCAGGTAAATCAACGCCTGATAATCTGAAATCTTTTAAGGCGTTACGAATAATTTTTTGCTGTGCAGTATCAAAATCAGCAAAATCCGAGCTTTTAGAAATCATTCGATAGGCATTAAATAAGGCTTTGTTCTGCCCCATTTCCGTACCGTAATCACTGAGTTTAGGCAGACAGGCATTATAAGCGGCGCGGAGTTCTTCACTGTTAAGCACCGCATTAAGATGACTGACAGGCGACCATGCTTTATGGAGTTCATTCTCAGCTTCTTCCAGTGGTTGAATGAGTTTTTCCCACGAGTAATTTTTTCTCGTTTGTAGTTGATCTTCAACCACGGCACGCGATTCAGTCAATAGTTGATCTATCGCTGGTTCAATATGTTCGGGTTTTATTTGAGAAAATAAAGGGAGGAGGGTGTTTGTTAGCAAAGGATTATTCATAGCGTTATCAAGTCAGATAAGTTATTGCAGATCGCATCGCAAATCTGCGTCTTTATTTTTTTGAGTCAAAAAACACCGCTGTTTTAGACAGATGATCGTGGCAACTGCGTCGCTGTTTATCAATCAGTATCCATAACAAACCGAGTCCACAAGAAGCAAAAGCGGTCATAAAACGCACTAATGCCTGAGTCCAGCTAATAGGCCGTTGATTAATGGTTAGCACTTTTGCTTTCCAAGCTCGCAAGCCTAACGTTTGCCCACCATGTGTCCAAAACCAACCATAAAATAGGAAGCTGACCATTAGCAGGTAAATAGGGTAAAAAATTTGTTCTCTTGTGAATGCCACGCCCGCATTAAACGGCAGTAATAGTGCGGTTGCCAAAAATAGCAGGGCAACAAGCAGGAGAAAATCGTAAGCAACGATTGCCAATCGGCACAGAAAACTAGGCGCGGATGGTGGCGCCGCGCCTAGTTTTGCAAGGTTGTTAGCATTTTTAGACAATTTAAGTATTGAATAAGGCTAATTTTTGACCAAAATACATACACATTGCCATTAATGCGCCGAGCATGAGTAAGGAGAATATAAATGGCGGTTTAATAAATAGCAAAAGACCAAAATCTGATATAAAAAGACTACTTAAGAAAGGGTGGTCAAGTAAACCACAAAGAATTTTTTTAAACATAATAATACCAGATAAGTAAGTTAAATTAGGGTTGCCTGATTTGTAATCTACCACACAGATTATAAAGTCAGATTGCTGATTCTACTCTATACAAAAGGGTAATGTAAAAGAAAACCAGCCTATTGATTGGGCTAGAATTGATTGAAATGATATGATTATAAAAACAAGGTAAAACAAACAGGGTTACAGGTCATTTTAAACTTTTTCAAAAAAATTATTAATTCAGCTAAAAATGAAGCTGAACCAGTTAGCGAACTGGGTGGCGTTCGTCTTTATACGCGTTCAGAACACTGTATTTCACGCAAGCAAATCAGTGATAACGCCTTGAAAGTGTTATATCAACTGCAAAAATCAGGCTTTGACGCGTATTTAGTCGGTGGCTGTGTGCGTGACTTATTGCTAGGTCGTGAGCCAAAAGATTTTGATGTCGCAACCAATGCTGATCCTGAACAAGTACGCAAAGTATTCCGCAATTGTCGGCTGATTGGGCGGCGGTTTCGATTAGCTCATGTTCATTTTGGACGTGAAGTCATTGAAGTTGCGACCTTTCGCGGCGCAGGTGCAGCGCGAAACGACGATCAAGTGCTTAATAAAGAAGGTCGATTGCTGCGTGACAATGTCTATGGCACTATTGAAGAAGATGTATGGCGACGTGATTTTACGGTCAACGCCTTGTATTACAACATCAAAGATTTTTCGGTAGTCGATTACACCAGCGGCATGGCAGATCATAAAGCGGGCATACTGCGGCTAATTGGCGATCCTGAGACGCGTTTTCGTGAAGACCCTGTGCGTATGTTGCGAGCGGTGCGTTTTGCCGTCAAATTGGGTTTTCATATCCACCCTGAATGTGAAAAATCCATGCACGATGTCGCGAAGTTATTAGCCAGCATTCCTTCTGCACGACTCTATGATGAAGCCTTAAAATTGTTCATGTCGGGTTACGCACTACAAACATTTGAAATGCTCAGGCACTACGGGCTATTTCAAGTGTTGTTTCCTACGACTGAAAATAGTTTAGCCATTGAAGAAGAAGGTTTCCCCCGCTTATTACTCATTAAAGCCTTAGAAAATTCTGACAATCGCATCGCTGAAGGTAAAACCGTCACCGCGTATTTTCTATTTGCCGCCTTTTTATGGGATGCCGTACAAATTCGCGCCGAACAAAAATTAGCAAAAGGCACACCCGAATTTGTCGCGTATCAAGAAGCCGCTAATGAAGTTATTGCTATGCAGGTGAAAAGCACCGCGCTACCGCGTCACATCACCTTAGCCATGCGCGAAGTATGGAGTTTACAACCCAAATTCAATGCCCAGTTTGGCTCTAAACCCAGCCGACTCATTACACATCCACGCTTTAGAGCCGCTTATGATTTTCTATTATTACGCGCCCAAACAGGCGGAGCTGATCTTGAACTTGCCAAATGGTGGGAAACGTATCAAAACGCCAATGAAAATGAACAGCGCAAAATGACTGCGCCACCGCGTCAAGCTAAAACCAGCGCATCACCGCGCAAAAGAAATTATCGCAAGAAATCCAGCGCGTCATCGACGGTGAATTCAGAATAATCATGCAGACATTAGTGTGTGCCTATATTGGCTTAGGCAGTAACTTACAAAATCCAGCAGAACAAATCCAATCAGCGCGTGTCGCGATTGCCGCACTGGTGGGCATTGAAGAACGGGGATTTTCTTCGCTGTATCATAGCGCACCGATGGGGCCACAAGACCAACCTGATTATGTCAACGCCGTTATGGCAGTGGCAACCGACTTACCGCCGATTGATTTATTACGCGTGTTACAAGGCATTGAAAACCATCAAGGGCGCGTCAGAGCTGAACGCTGGGGTGCAAGAACCTTGGATTTAGATATAGTGTTGTATGGTGATGAAGTGATTAATCTACCCGATTTAATCGTGCCTCATGTCGGTCTCACAGAACGCGCATTTGTGTTATATCCGTTGAATGAAATCGCCCCGCAACTGATTATTCCCAACAGAGGCAAGCTGGTTGATTTGCTGGACAACTGTCCATTAGCGGGACTGACACGGCTGGCTTAACATGAATTCACTGTACGGTGCGACCGTCAAAACCTTAACCGTGCAGGACATGACTGCCATGAAACAACGTGGCGAAAAAATCACCTGTTTAACGGCGTATGATGCTAGTTTCAGTGCCTTATGTGATGCGGTCGGTATTGATATATTGCTGGTGGGTGATTCATTGGGTATGGTCATACAAGGACAGAAAACCACCCTACCCGTCTCTATCAACGACATGATTTATCATACCCGTTGCGTCAGTCAAGCACGGCAACGCGCATTTATTATTGCCGATTTACCGTTTATGAGTTATCCCACGCCGTTAATTGCCGCGCAAAATGCCGCGTTACTAATGCAGAACAGCGGCGCACAAATGGTTAAATTAGAGGGTGCGCGAGTTGAAATAACCCGCTGTTTAGTTGAACAAGGCATTCCTGTCTGTGGGCATTTAGGGCTATTACCTCAACAAATTAACCAACTCGGCAGTTATAAAGTACAAGGCAAAACCACTGCTACAGCGGATAAAATACTTGCAGAAGCCCTGCAACTCGAACAAGCTGGCGCGAGTTTATTAGTGTTGGAATGTGTACCCGCGACTCTCGCTAAAATGATTAGCCAACAATTAAGTATCCCTGTGATTGGTATCGGCGCAGGCGTGGATTGTGATGGGCAAGTGCTGGTGCTATACGATATGTTAGGTATTAGTATCGGCAAATCGCCCCGCTTTTCTAAAAATTTTATGCAGGATGCAAGCAGTATTAGCAATGCGATTACCGCTTATCAGCTAGCCGTTAAACAAAGTCAATTTCCAACCCCTGAACACAGTTTTTAATATGCACATCGTCAACACCGTCGAAGCCTTACGCGCTCTCGTTAACACTTGGAAAGCCGCAGGTGAACACATTGCCTTTGTTCCCACAATGGGCAATTTACACGCAGGGCATTGTCAGCTAGTCAAAGCCGCTAAAGAAACAGCTGATAAAGTTGTCGTGAGTATTTTTGTCAATCCCACGCAATTTGGAATCGGTGAAGACTTTGAAAGCTATCCGCGTACCGAAGCACAAGACCACGAACAACTCCGCGCCATTAACACCGATGTTGTGTTTCAACCCGCAGTGAGTGAAATGTATTCGCCTACTGCTAAAACCACTGTCAGTGTGGCTGGCTTATCTGAACTTTATTGTGGCGTGTCTCGCATTGGACATTTTGACGGTGTCGCCACTGTGGTGTGTAAATTATTCAACATGGTACAGCCTGACATCGCGCTATTTGGGCTAAAAGATTTTCAGCAATTAGCAGTGATTCGCACAATGGTCAACGATTTGAATATGCCTATAAAAATTATCGGCATCGAAACTGTACGCGAAGCTAACGGATTAGCAATGAGTTCTAGGAACGGCTATTTAACATCAAAACAACAACAAATCGCACCGTTGCTGTATCAGACCTTATGTACGGCACGGGAAGAAGTTATAGCAGGGACTAATTACACTACTGTAGAGCAGCACGCTTTGTTGACCTTACAACAAGCAGGTTTTCAACCTGATTATTTTCGCGTCTGCCGCAGTAATGATTTAGCCCCCGCCCAGATTGATGATACCGAATTAGTATTGCTAGTGGCGGCAAAACTAGGTAAAACCCGCTTAATTGATAATCTGTGTTTTTCTAAACACACGGCTTAACTGGCGTTACTTTATTATCTAAAAGTTAGAAATTTGTGACCGAAATAACGGGTTACTACAGGTGCAAGTACGCCAATTAAATGCGCTATGGCTTCAGGGTAGTCAATAACGCCCCATTCGGGAAATAGCCAGCGCACCAATACCACACTGATAAGCAATGTCTGTAATAAGGCAAACATATTGACGACCATAAAATTAACAATTTGGGGCATGATGGCTTTACCGTTAGCGTTACGCATCAAGCAACTAACATACCGGCCAAGTAAGCCAAGGTAATGGCTATTTCATAATTAACCTAGCGATTGAATAGAAAATCCTGAGCCAAAATTAGCCGCCGCTGCCACGCCCCCTGCAAACAGAAATTGTACAAATTGCTTCATTAAGTTTCCTTCGGTAACAGCTCATCACGTTGCGCAATCTCAAGCAGCATGGTGTTGGTAAACGCTCGCCATTTCACCAAATTCATAGGCAGTGATGCGGTGGGTAAAATTTTTGGTAGCGGGTTAAATCTGTGATGATAGATTAAAATCACGGGCAGAATAAAATCACACTTTCCTAAAAGACCTTATGAGCTGCTACCAAGAAATCACCTGTCCATTTTGTACAAGTAACCAGATGGGCAAGTCAGGACGCAATGCAACGGGAGAGCCACGTTACCGTTGTCGAAACCCGTTGTGCATGACAACAACCTTTATGCTGAGCTACCGATACCGCGCTTGTGAAGTAGGCATTAAGACCAAGATAGTCAACATGG
>SHZG01000082.1 GCA_009692395.1 Methylococcales bacterium
GCTTCTTAGGTAGAAAAAGTGATGGCTTCCCAGGTGCTAAAACCTTATGGGAAGGCATGGAAAAAGTCAGGCATTACGCTTTCGGTATCGAAATCGCTAGGGCGGTTTATGCTAACTCTGATTGAGTTGTGGGTAATCGTGTGACCTAAGCATCATTTAATTGAAGTTGATCCAGATATGCACACAAAATTCATTATATTTAATGATGAAGATTGTATTTTAGGCTCATTTAATATTACTTTTGATCGTTGGGGATCTAATTGGGAATCAGGTATGACCTTTCATTCCAAAGGTGTCGCTCGATTACTCAATAATATTTTTCAAAGCCAACGCGGTGGGTTTATGCAAAAATATGGCATCGACCCCTACAGTCAATTTAATTTACTGTATACCTTTGGCAGACACGTCATGAGTAATGGTGAAAATTATCTTCCCCATCATGCTATTTTGGCTGAAATTAATCGTGCTAAACAGTCAATTAAAATTCGTTTATTTTTAATTAGCGATTTATTAGGTAAATATAATGAAAGCGTCATTTGTGCTTTAATTAATGCTAAAAATAGAGGTGTCACTGTGCATATTTTATTTAATGGGCATTTAGCCAGACAAGGACGAATTGGTATTGAGCGCACAATGGAAGAAGCATTAAATCGCCAGCTATTACCTGCTATTGAAAGATTAAAATCATCGGGCGTAAAAATAGGACTGGTTTATGGGCAAGAGAATCATTCAGTACCTTATTCACCTATCCATTCTAAATACTGCATTATTGATGACTATATTGTTATCGATGGGAGTTTTAATTGGTATAACACCTCCGTTTTCTCACATGATTTAATCGTTATTGCCGCAAACCACGAAGTTGCAAAACCTTATCTCTACGAATTTGAACGTATACAACAAGTATTTAGGATTTATTAAGCGTTGTTTATACTCATAAGCTCATACAACAACTCAATAAACCTGTGAGGTTTTTAAAATCTCACAGGCTTTAGTAATTTTTACCTGCCGACTTTATGCAAACAACTTCGCTATAACCTCATACACCATCATCATTATTATGCTAAGACTTTTACACACTGCCGATTGGCATTTAGGTCACACCTTACACGGTGTTTCACGCCAGCTTGAACACCAGCAATTTTTAGACTGGTTATTGGCTGAATTATTAAACAAGCAAGCAGACGCGTTGATAGTCGCGGGGGATATTTTTGATTCGGCGAATCCATCGGCGGCGGCGCAAGCGCAGTTGTATAAATTTTTAGTGACGGCTAAAAACCAACAACCAGAATTGAATATTATTTTAGTCGGCGGTAATCATGATTCAGCAATACGTTTGGACGCGCCATCGTCTATTTTGAATGCTCTGGGAATTCATGTCGTGGGCGGCTTACGGCTTGATAATCAGCGTAGTATTGATTGGCAGCGATTGATTGTGCCACTGACTAATGCAGCAGGAGAGATTAGAGGGTGGTGCGGGGCAATGCCGTTTTTACGCAATGCAGATTTGCCTTACAGTGACAGCGATGACCCATTAGTGACGGGAGTTAAAGCCTTATACGATGAATTATTTACGCGACTGCAAAACCAAGCACAACACGGTCAAAGTCTGATTATGACGGGGCATTGTTATATGGTGAATGGCAATGTTTCAGAACTGAGTGAGCGAAAAATTTTAGGCGGTAATCAACACGCGCTACCTGTTGAGTTGTTTCCTAAAACCATTGATTATGTGGCGTTAGGGCATTTGCATTTAGCGCAAAAAGTGGGTGCGAATCAGCATATTCGTTACAGTGGCTCACCGATTCCACTGTCATTTGATGAAAGTCATTATGTGCATTCGGTGTTGCAAGTGGATATGCAAGCGGGACAGGAAACGGTAATCACAAAGCTAAAAATTCCGCGTCATATTGAATTATTGCGGCTACCGAATAGCAAAGATTTTGCCACGCTGTCAGATGTGTTAGCACAATTGGAAAATTTGGAATTAAACGCAGTGCATGAAGCACAACGCCCATTCGTCGAATTGCGTATTAAATTGGATAAACCTGAACCCAGTTTGCGCCAACAGATTGAAGAGGTTATCGCTAGGCTACCTGTACGTTTATTGAAAATAACCACTGTGTATACAGGCAGTGATGGCAGTTTGGCAGATTGGCAGATTGAGCAACGCTTGGAAGAATTGCAACCCTTGGATGTGTTTCAACGTTGTTATGCCAATAAATACGACACGGATGCACCCGACGACATAAGCGCGTTGTTTAATGAATTAGTCGAGGGGATACAATAATGCGCATTTTAGCCATACGCGGTAAAAACCTTGCCAGTCTTGCCGATGAATTTGAAATTTTATTGAACGAAGGCGCGTTACAAAATGCGGGTTTATTCGCTATTACAGGACAAACAGGCGCGGGTAAAAGTACCATTTTGGACGCATTGTGTTTAGCTTTGTATGACAGAATGCCGCGTTTACCTGACGGTGTCGGTTTTGCGATTGGGCATAAAAATGAAGATGAAGACCAACGTGTTAAACACAATGATGTACGCTCGATTTTGCGGCGTGGCGCGAGTTCTGCATTCGCCGAAGTCGATTTTATCGGTAAAGATAAACAGCCGTATCGAGCGCGGTGGCAAGTCAGTAAAGCCAAAGGTAAAGCCAGCGGTAAGTTGCAAGCGCAAGAAATGTTACTCCGCAATATCAACAGTGGACAGCGACTTGGGCAAACTAAAAAAAATACGCTAGAAGCTATTAGCGCGTTGCTTGATTTGAGTTTTGATCAATTTTGCCGTTCGGTATTATTGGCACAAGGCGATTTTGCTGCGTTTTTAAAAGCCAAAAAAAATGAACGCTCTAGTTTGTTGGAACGCATTACAGGGACGGAACTGTATTCAGACATTTCCATCGCCGCGTTTGAACGCGCCAAACTGGAAAAGGTAGAATTAGACCGTATTACGGGTTTGATGCAACATCAAATTCCACTTGATACCCCTGCGCGGCTTGCTTTAGAACAACAACGTGATGGTTTGACGGCTTCAATCGGCGAGTTGGATAAACAAATCGCCGCGAATCAAAAAATCATCGACTGGTATGTGGAACTGAAAAAACGCCAACACGCTGAGCGGCTTGCCAGTGACGCATTAGCTGGCAGTTCACAAGCATGGCAGGACGCTGAACCGTTACACGGGCGCGTTAAACAAGTCGAAGCCGTTGAACCCTTGCGCCCGTTATTAAGCCATTATCAAACTGCTCAATCGGATTTTATTGATGCAGAACAGAAACTAAAAAACGCGGGTGACTGTTTAGCGGCAACAGGAACAAAACTACTCGCCGCGACTGAACAGTTGACCGCGCAGAATGCGAATTTAATCGCCGCTGAAACCCAGCAACAGCAAGCGCAACCCGCCTTAAAAGCCATTCGTGCGTTAGATACACGGCTTGAAATAAATCAGACTACGCTTAACAATTTAAGCACAGACGAAAAACAGCTCAATACCGCATTGCAAACAGCGCAACAAGAACAAGACACCCTGATAAAACAGCAAACTGAACAACGTGCTTTAGCTGAGCAGTTGACGGATTGGCTAACAGAACATCAAGACTTACAAGCACTTGCCGATGAATGGACGCACTGGGACAGTGAGCTGAAGCGTTATTCAACATTCATCAAACAACGAGAAGATGAATTGACAGCTGCTGAAAAAATCAAAGTAACGGTAAATAAAGACCAGCACCGTTTGAATGAATTACACACGGATAGTGAAGCTAAAAAACAGTTATTGAACGACCAGCAGACGGTACTTGAACAGCTTAAACAACAAGACGCGCCACAATCGCTGACGCTGTTATATCAGCACAAAGAACGCTTAGAGCTTGAAAGCCAACAGATTAACCACGCGCTGACCTTAGCCACGAACGCGCTGGAATTACAGCAAGCGATAACACAGGATTTACCGCTGTTAGCTAATTCTGAGCAAACCATAGAAACCGCTAATCAACAACTTGACCAACTGCATCAACAACAAGCCCTGAATGCTATCAGTCTTGAAGAAGCGAAAAAGGCTCTGGCATTGATTGAAGCCACTAGCCATAAAGACGCTGCGCAACTACGGCAATTATTAATCAAAGACCAGCCTTGTCCTGTGTGCGGTGCGTTGGAACATCCGTGGAAAAAACACGTGGTACAACTTGGCAACGAATATACCCTAGCGCAACAACCACGGGTTAATGAACTGGATGCCGAAAAAGCCGCGTTGAGTAAAGCCATTCTCAACACGCTACACACGATTGAGCAAGAAAAAAACAAAGCCACCGAGCTGAACCATAACATAATTTTGGCAAAAGAAAAATGTCAGACCTTGAATGTTTATTGGTCAACGGAGTTCAAACCTAGGTTTGGACTCCTAGACGATGAATTACTGCCTTTACTTAATCAACAACTTGAACGCGTCACCGCTGAACTAACGAAAATAAAACAACAAGAAAAAGCCGCGTTAGCGTTACAACAACAGTTAAAAACGGCGCAACTGGCATTTGATACTAGCAAGCAAAATTATGATAATTTAACCCGTGAATATGCCACGCTAGATAAACAACACGCACAAAATAAAGCCGATTATCGCGCCCAGCTTGCTACGATTGAGAGCTTAGAAAAACAACTGAACGCGATTGTTGAAGCCTTAGCTGTACCGTGTGAACAGTTGACAGATTGGCAAAATTACTTAGCCACCCCCGCCTCTCTTGGCAAAAAAATACAAGCGTTTCAGCAAGCGCAACAAGAGTTGGCAGCACTTAGCAAAAACCAAGCAACGCTTGAACAACAAACACAACTCGCCGCGCAAACTTATACGCAACGCCAACAACAGCTAACGCTTAAACAAGCCGCTATTCAACGTGAAACTGAGCAACAGAAAAACCTCATCCATGAGCGTGAAACCATTATTAATAGCGATAGTTTGGCACGACAAATTCGCGCAGTAACAGCGGATGCTATCGAACACCACCTTAATCAACACCTTAATGACATAAAAGCCGCCCACCAACAAGCCACTAACGCGGTGAATACGGCAAGCACTGAACTTGCTACCCAAAAAAGCCAGCAACAACATTGGCAAACCGAAACCACCCGCCGCTCTGATGTTTTAAAACAAGCATTAATCACGCTGAACCAAAAACTAGAACTTCTTGCCATCAGCCAAGAACAGTTAAGTGAGTTACTACAACAGGATGAACACTGGCTAAGCGAACAAAAAGCCGCCATTGAACAATTGGATAAAGCCCTGCAAGCCGCCACCGCTTTATTAAACGTAAAAACCGAAGATCGAAAACACCATGAAATTGAAGGGTCGCAATGCGTACCCTACGAGAATGCCCAGCAAACTGCCACTAAGCTACAACAACAAAAACAATCGCTAACCGCAGACCAACAAGACTGTGAATTTCAACTCCGTGAAGACGATAAAAAAATTGCTAGCAGTAGCCATCTTAAAGCGGATTTAGATAAACAACGTCACCGCTGGGAACAATGGGAAAGTTTGAATGGATTAATCGGTTCGGCTAATGGGGCGAAATTTCGCGTGTTCGCACAAAGCCTAACGCTAGAAGCCTTACTCACCCACAGCAACAAACACCTTGCTGATTTTGCCAAACGCTACGCCTTACAGCGCGTGCCTAGCAGTGATTTAGAATTGCAAATTATTGATAGAGACATGGCAGACGATGTGCGTAGTGTTCACAGTTTATCAGGCGGCGAGAGTTTTCTGGTATCGTTAGCCTTAGCATTAGGTTTAGCCTCGCTATCATCCAATAAAACCCAAGTTGAATCACTGTTCATTGATGAAGGCTTTGGCAGTCTCGACCCCGAAACCTTAGACATAGCCATCGCCAGTTTAGATACATTGCAAGCCTTAGGGCGAAAAGTTGGCGTGATTTCTCATGTGCCGATTTTAGTCGAACGTATCGGCGCGAAAGTCGTCGTCGAAAAACAAGGCGGCGGTAAAAGTACCGTGACCATTGTCGGTGGGTATTAAACATCATGATTTAACGATACTATGGTCAACCTAAACTAAAAGTACCTCTGTCTTTCAACCTTTATTCCCAAAGGACGTTATGAACAAACGATTATTATGCACCGCGTTACTGTGTTTGCCTGTGATGGCGCATAGTGAGGCAAACAAGGTGTCTGAACACATTTTAAAAAATGGCTTAAAAGTGCTGGTGAAAGAAGATCACCGCTCACCTGTCGTGGTATCGCAGGTGTGGTACAAAGTGGGTTCAAGTTATGAACCTAACGGTATCACAGGTGTTTCACATATGCTGGAACACATGATGTTTAAAGGCACGGATAAACATCCTGCGGGGGATTTTTCCAAAATTATTGCCGAAAACGGCGGTGATGAAAATGCCTTTACAGGTCAGGACTATACGGCGTATTTTCAAACGATGGCAGCGGATAAGTTGGCAGTGAGTTTTGAACTGGAAGCCGACCGTATGCGCTATCTGCATTTACTGCCCGAAGAGTTGAAAAAAGAATTGGAAGTCGTGACAGAAGAACGCCGTATGCGTACCGATGATAAGCCGCAAGCGAAATTAGCTGAATCATTTAATGCCGTGGCGTTTACCAGCAGCGGCTATAAACACCCTGTGATTGGTTGGCCGTCAGATATTGCTAATTACAAAGTGGAAGATTTACAAGCGTGGTATCAGCAGTGGTACGCGCCGAATAATGCGACGTTGGTCGTCGTCGGTGATGTGCAGACTCAAGCGGTATTTGATTTGGCAGAAAAGTATTTTGGCGAACTGAAAACCAGCGATATTAAACCCTTAAAACCACAACCTGAGATGGAGCAGTTGGGAACACGGCGCATTGTCGTTAAAGCCCCTGCTAAATTGCCCGTATTGCTGATGGGTTATAAAGTGCTATCGCTCAAAACAGCGGCGCAAGAAACCGAGGCTTACGCATTGGAAGTCTTAGCGGGTGTATTAGACGGCGGGAACAGTGCGCGATTATCAACTGATTTAGTACGCGGTAAACAACTCGCGATATCAGCAGGGGCAAGTTACGATTTAATCGGTCGATTAGATGGTTTATTTGAGTTAGATGCCACGCCCGTAGAAGGCAAAAATGTCGCTGATTTAGAAACCGCGTTAAAAGCTGAGGTGACTAAATTACAACAAACATTAATCAGTGATGAAGAATTACAACGCATTAAAGCGCAAGTATTAGCCAGTTCAGTGTACGAAAAAGATTCTAATTTTTACCAAGGTATGCAGATCGGCTCGTTAGAAACCGTGGGCTTAGCGTGGCAAAAAGCCGATGAATATGTCGCTAATATCAATAAAGTCACCGCTGAACAAGTGCGTGATGTGGCAAAAAAATATCTCATTGAAGACCATTTAACGGTCGGCTATCTCGACCCGCAAGCGATTAAACTTGCAACCCCCACTGCCAAAGGAGCAAAATAATGGCTATTCGTTTATTAGGTTTACTGTTGTTCGTGTTCAGTTCTATGACTATGGCAGCGGCAAAAATTGACAGCTGGCAAACGCCACAAGGTAGCCGCGTGTATTATGTGCGCACTGAAGGTTTGCCGATGGTTGATATTCAAGTGAGTTTTGATGCAGGTGCGGCGCGTGACGGTCAACAGTTTGGGGTTGCGGCTCTCACAGCGGCGTTACTCGATACAGGTGCGGGACAATGGAACGCCGATGCTATCGCACAACGTTTTGAAAGTGTTGGCGCGTTGTTTGATGCCAGTGCATCCACCGATATGGCAACGCTGTCATTACGCACCTTGACTGATAAAGCCTTGTTTGATAAGTCGCTGGACACCATGCAGACGATTTTAACCAAGCCCAGTTTTAAAGAAGCGGATTTTAAACGGGAAAAAAATAGAACGCTTGCAGGCTTAAAGCAACAAGAGGAATCACCTGCCGCTCTGGGCAGTATTGCGTTTAGCAAAGCACTGTACAACACGCACCCTTACGGACACCAGACTGCGGGCAATCTTAAAACCATCGCTGCCCTTAAAGCCGCTGATTTACAAACGTTTTATAAAACCTATTATGTCGCCGCGAATGCCATCGTCGTTATTGTCGGTGATGTCTCTAAAGAACAAGCTGAACAAACCGCGCTGTTATTGGTGAAAGATTTACCCACAGGTAAAAAACCAGAAGCCTTATCTGATGTCGTGATACCCACAACAGCCAGTCAACAACACATTGAATTTCCCTCCACACAAACTCATGTTGCAGTCGGCTTACCTGTCACTTATCGTAAAGACCCCGATTATTATAATTTGTACATCGGTAATCATATTCTGGGTGGTAGCGGTTTAGTATCGAAATTATTTGATGAAGTGCGTGAACAACGTGGCTTGGCTTACAGTGCCAGTAGTTCAATGACACCCCTATTAAAATCTGGGCCATTTACCGCAGGACTACAAACGCGTAACGATCAAACGAAACAGGCGGTGGAAGTGTTAAACAACACCCTCAGCGATTTCGTCACTCAAGGTCCCACTGAAGCGGAACTCACAGCGGCGAAGAAAAACATCATCGGTGGTTTTCCCATGCGTTTTGATACCAATAAAAAACTGGCTAACTACGTTGGTATGATTGGTTTTTATGAAATGCCCTTGGATTATCTGGATACGTTTCAACAAAAAATCGAAGCAACCACCATTGCCACGATTACCGATGCATTTAAACGTCGTGTTAATTTAAACGCCTTACAAACAGTGACCGTCGGCAAAACAGAAGTGGCAGTGGACGTAAAAAGTGCAAAATAAACTCAATATTATCGGCGGTAACTGGCGCAGTCGTAAAATTAGCTTTGAAGACGTAGAAGGCTTAAGACCGACACCTGCCAGAGTACGCGAGACTTTATTTAACTGGCTGCACTACGATATTATCGGTAGTCACTGTTTGGATTTATACGCTGGCAGTGGCGCGTTGAGTTTTGAAGCAGCCTCGCGGGGCGCAAAGCGCGTCGTGCAGGTGGAAAATAATGCTATCGCCTGTCGGAATTTAAAAGCCAACGCACTGGCATTAGGCGCGGAGCAAATAAAAATTGTTCAGTCTGAGGTGTTTCGCTATTTAGCAGGTGATGCGGAAACTTTTAATCTGGTCTTTATTGATCCACCGTTTAAATTAAACCTAGCGGCGCAAACCTGCCAATGGTTAGAAGATAAAGGCTGGTTAGCCAAACACGCGAAAATTTATGTCGAAACTGAGCGTAGCTGTCAACTTGAAGCCCTGCCCGAAAACTGGCGATTATTGAAACAAAAAACTGCGGGTGAAGTGATGTATCATTTATTTGAACGGGTGATATAAAAACGATAAAACTTGATAAAAAAAAGTCGTACAAACCCTGTTCAAGAACAGGGTTTGTACGCCGTTAGCGTTTATTTTCAGCTAAATATGAGCCGTCAGCTTCAGTATCAAGACGGCAATAATGGCAGTTTGTAATATAGCAGTACCTAGAACGACCGTAACCATTCAACGCTGTAGCTCCGATTTAGTCTGTTCAATTTTTAACTGTAGCGACGTGTCCATTTCTTTTAAATCGCGTTTGGTTGCTAACTCCTCCAGCTTTGCCAACTCAATTTTAGCGACTGCCTTGGTAAGTGCTTCGGCTGTTTTTTCAGCTAAACCGCTTTCTACCAATTCAACATAAAAAGCGTGCGTATCAAACATGACATTGCACTCATTTTTTATGCTCATGTTCGCTTAAATTCTTTGATTTACTGTACGAGTTATTGTTTGGCTTTCCAACAACCAAGTGTACTCACCTTTGGTAGTGGGTTAAATCTGTGATGATAGATTAAAATCACGGGCAGAATAAAATCACACTTACCTAAAAGACCTTATGAGCTGCTACCAAGAAATCACCTGTCCATTCTGTAAAAGTAACCAGATTGGCAAGTCAGGACGCAATGCAA
>SHZG01000083.1 GCA_009692395.1 Methylococcales bacterium
GTGGCTCTCCCGTTGCATTGCGTCCTGACTTGCCAATCTGGTTACTTTTACAGAATGGACAGGGGATTTCTTGGTAGCAGCTCATAAGGTCTTTTAGGTAAGTGTGATTTTATTCTGCCCGTGATTTTAATCTATCATCACAGATTTAATCCACTACCAAATTTCTTTCTATATTTTGCTTAATTTGTGATTCTTGCATATATAAGTATCCTTATTAATTTGACGGCATAACTCAAAGCTAAGCAGGCTGCGCGGCTTTTTGCACAGCTCCGCTTGAGTGTTGAGTTAGACGTTTTTTATATTGGCACATGACCCATTGGCAATTGACCTATAACAATTGCATCAAGATTAATGCCCTGACAATAACATTACATCGTTCCAACGCTCTGCGTTGGAATGCCTTAGTTGACGCTCCAGCGTCTTCATTATTAGCGCAATCAGCAATAAAACACAGATTGAAACGAGGACGCTGGCGCGTCCTCAGGCGCATTCCAACGCAGAGCGTTGGAACGATAATAAAATTAACACACCACACGTCATATAATTCACAGGCTCACAATAAAACCACTCATAACTTACCACACATCAATGCGCCTCATCCCAGTTATCCCCAACACCCACATCCACCACTAACGGCACATTCAATTCAGCTGCCGCGCACATAATCGTTTTAATATTCAAAATACAATCGTCTAGTTGCGACTCAAGCACCTCAAACACTAATTCATCATGTACCTGCATAATCATTTTGGCATCGACGGCGGCGGGTTGTAGCCATGCGTCTACGGCTAGCATGGCGCGTTTGATAATGTCGGCGGCTGTGCCTTGCATGGGGGCGTTGATGGCGGTGCGTTCGGCGTATTGGCGTAAGGTGGGATTGCGGGAGTTTATGTCGGGGAGGTATAAGCGTCTGCCGAATAGGGTTTCGACGTAACCTTGTTGGCGGGCGAGTTCGCGGATGGTGTCCATGTAGTTTTTCACGTCTGGATAACGGGTGAAATACAGGTCGATGTAGGCTTTGGCTTGGGTGTTGGATAAGCCTAATTGTTGGGCTAATCCAAACGCGGACATTCCGTAAATCAAGCCAAAGTTAATGGCTTTGGCTGAGCGACGTAAGTCGTTGGTGACTTGGTCGGGGGCAACGCCAAATACTTCGGCGGCGGTGGCGCGGTGGACATCTTGCCCTGTGCTGAACGCGGTGATTAAGCCTGCATCATTGGATAAATGCGCCATGATGCGCAGTTCGATTTGTGAATAATCGGCGGCGACGATTTTATAACCGTCGGGGGCAATAAACGCCTGTCTGATTTTGCGTCCTTCTTCACTGCGAATCGGGATGTTTTGCAGGTTGGGGTCTGATGATGATAAGCGACCTGTGGCGGCGACGGCTTGATGGTAGGAGGTATGCACGCGCCCTGTTTTGTTATCCACTTGTTGCGGGAGTTTGTCGGTGTAGGTGGATTTGAGTTTGTTTAAACTGCGGTAGTCTAGGATGAGTTTAGGCAGTGGGTAGTTTTGATCGGCGAGGTCTTGTAAGACTGATTCATCAGTGGAGGGTTGCCCTGTGGGGGTTTTCTTTAACACGGGCAGTTTGAGTTGGTTGTATAAAATATCTTGGATTTGTTTCGGTGAACCCAAGTTAAAAATATGCCCTGCGACATTATGCGCTTGTTGTTCCAGCGAGATAATATGATTGGCAAGTTCCATGCTTTGTTGTGCCAGCATATCGGTGTCGATGAGTACGCCGTTGGCTTCAATGCGTCTTAGCACATCAATTAAGGGGATTTCTAGCTCGGTGTAAAGTGACAGCAGCTTGGGATGTTCGGCTAGTTTTTCGCTTAATACTGCGTGTAAACGCAGGGTAATATCGGCATCTTCTGCCGCATAAGGCGTGGCTTGTTCAATCGCCACTTCGGAAAAGTTGATTTGTTTCGCGCCTTTGCCTGCTACGTCTTGGTAGCTAATGGTTTGCAGCCCCAGATAGACTTTGGCTAAATCATCCATGTTGTGCTTGGTTGCCGTGCTGTTTAAAACGTAGGATTCCAACATGGTGTCGTGGGCGATACCGCGTAAGGTAATGCCGTGATTGGCTAAGACATGAGCATCGTATTTAAGATTCTGCCCCAGTTTGGCTTTGTTGGGATTTTCTAATAACGGGCGTAGTTGTTCTAATACGTCGGTGCGATTCAGTTGCGCGGGTGCTTCGAGATAGTTATGGGCTAAGGGTAAATAGGCGGCTTTGCCTATTTCAACGGCAAACGATACGCCGACTATTTGGGCTTTGCTGTAATCTAGGCTGGTGGTTTCGGTGTCGAAGGCGAATAGCTTGGCTTGCTCTAGTTTTTTTAGCCAGTGGTTGAGCTGGTCTTGAGTTAGGATGGTTTCATACTGTACTTCTGTGGGGACGCTGATTGCAGTAGTAACAGGAACATCCGTAAAATCGGTTCGACTAGGTTGATTATTGAGCATCTTTAACCAACTGGAAAAACCCAGCTCTGCTAATAGGCTTTTTAATTGTTCGTTATCGACAGGCTGACGTTTTAAATCGTCCATGCTGTAGGGTAAATCCAAATCACATTTAATAGTGGTGAGTTGTTTCGCTAACGGTAAAAACCCCAAACTGGCGCGTAGGTTTTCGCCAATTTTGCCTTTGATGTCATCGGCGTGGGCGATTAGATTGTCCAGCGTTTGATATTCTTGCAACCATTTCGCGGCTGTTTTAGGGCCAACTTTTGGCACCCCTGGGATGTTATCGGAGCTATCACCCATTAACGCCAGATAATCAATAATCTGTTCAGGCTTTACGCCAAATTTATCAACCACGCCTTGAATATCTAAGCGGACATTTTTCATGGTGTCTTCTAGGCTGATTTGCTCAGTGACTAATTGCCCCATGTCTTTATCGCCTGTGGAAATAATGACATGAAAGCCTTGTTGTGCGGCGTGTTGTGCGAGTGCGCCTAATACGTCATCGGCTTCCACGCCTGATTCCATAATTAACGGCAAACCCATTGCGCGAATGAGTTGATGGAGTGGCTCGATTTGTATACGTAAGTCATCGGGCATGGCGGGACGATTCGCTTTGTATTGGTCGTATAGTTCATTGCGAAAAGTTTTACCTGCGGCATCAAAAACCACGGTGACATAATCGGTTTGATACTCGCTTAATAATTTACGCAACATATTAGACACGCCGTAAATGGCGTTAGTCGGCTCGCCTTTGGGGTTAGTCAACGGTGGTACGGCATGAAAGGCGCGAAATAAAAACGATGAACCGTCAATGAGACAGAGGGTTTTTTGAGCAGATAAAGTCATAATGAATACACGTTAAAATGAACAACAACTGACACGATACCATTTTGTAGGCGCGAATTCATTCGCGTTTTAAAACTAGAACACAAAGGACAGTATATGAACGAGAAACACATAGGCATATTTGGCGAAGTGCTGTTTGACCAGTTCCCCGATGGTCAGAAAATATTAGGTGGCGCACCGTTTAATGTTGCGTGGCACACACAAGCCTTTGGACTTGCACCGTGTTTTATCAGTCGCGTTGGCAATGATGCAGCGGCTGAGAAAATAAGACACGCCATGCAGACGTGGGGCATGGTAATGAACTCGCTACAAACAGATGTTGATTATCCGACGGGCCTTGTACAAATTACCTTTAATGCAGGTGAGCCTAGTTATGACATTTTACCGCATCAGGCTTACGATTTTATTGCCGTTGAATCATTAGATTTAGCTAGTCAATACGAAATTATTTATCACGGCACGCTGGCAATGCGTCAGGCGACTTCAGCACACGCGCTTGAGGAATTAAAAGCGCGTCATCAAGGTAAAGTATTTGTCGATGTGAATTTGCGTGAACCGTGGTGGCAAGCGGAGCGTGTGGCACAAGTGCTTGAGTTAGCGCATTGGGTTAAACTCAATCAGCATGAGCTAGAGCAGTTACAACCTTTGCACACAGATTTAAAAGCGGCAATGGCGGTGTTTTTAGCGCGGTATCATTTGGAGATATTGATTGTGACGCGTGGCGAGCAAGGGGCGATAGCGATGAATCAGTTCGGTGAAACTGTTGAAGTCGCGCCTACAGTTCAGCTTGCTGTTGTTGATACGGTCGGTGCGGGTGATGCGTTTTCGGCAGTGCTGTTGTTAGGCTTACAACGCGGCTGGTCATTGCAAGTAACGATGGAAAGAGCGCGGGATTTTGCCTCGGCTGTAGTGACTCAACGCGGGGCAGTCGTGCAGGATTTAAGTTTTTATCAGCGGTTTATTGAGGCGTGGTAAATTCATCACAATCTACGAAATTAATAATTAACCAAAGGCTTAACCGTTCGCCCTGAGTTTATCGAAGCCTGTCATGAGCTTGTCGAATGGGGTAAACAGTTAAGCCGTTCATGGTTCGACAAGCTCACCACGAACGGCTTAACCTCTAGCACCTAATACTTGATACTGTTGTTCAGTTACTTAAACCAACTTAGCTTTTAAGAATTCAACAATATCAGCCAGTGGAATGACTTCATTATCACTGGCTGTTCGGTCTTTGTATTCCACTGTGCCAGCATCTAAACCGCGATCACCAACAATTAAATAATGCGGAATACCAATCAGCTCCATATCGGCAAACATAAAACCAGCACGGACTTTTCTATCATCAAATAACACATCAAACCCAGCGGCGACTAAATCCGCATACAGTTGTTCAGCGGCTTCCTTTAGACGTTCCGATTTGTGCATATTCATGGGGCAAATTGCCACTTGAAAGGGGGCGATATTATTGGGCCAAACAATACCGTGGGCATCGTGGTTTTGTTCAATTGCCGCCGCGACGACGCGAGAAATACCAATGCCGTAACAGCCCATAATCATGGTTTGGTATTTACCACCTTCGTTGATAATACCCGCTTTCATGGCTTCGCTGTATTTAGTGCCGAGTTGGAAAATATGCCCAACTTCGATACCCCGCGCTAAAGTGATTTCACCTTTGCCATCTGGGCTTTTATCGCCCTCGACTACGTTACGAATATCCTTCTTATATTCTTCGGATAAATGTTCAATGGAGTGATCAAAATTTTCTAGGTCAAAGAGTATAAAATCATTGAACCAGTTGCATCCTTTAAAATGGTAACCTGCCTCGTTAGCACCACAGACAAAATCGGTCATCTCTATAGCTGACCAATCAGCTAACCAAGGAATTATTAAATGTGACTCTGGCAATGGTGGACCGATGTATCCAGCACGACCCTTTAGATGGCTCTCAATTTCATCATCTGTTGCAAAGCGAAAGTCCCCTAGTAGCTTGCGTGCCTTGATTTCATTCAGTTCATGATCACCGCGTAAATATAACAGCCAGAAGACCTCACGTTCTTCACCCAGAGCGTCCTTAATTGTTCGCATAATAGCGAGTGTCTTAAGAATTTTTTGTGGGGCAACACCTAAAAACGCACTGACTTCTGCAATAGTTTTTTGTCCAGGGGTTAGAATTTTTTCCCTTGTTTCGGTGGGTTTAGGTAAGGGTTGTTTTTCTCTCAATGCAGTAGCACTTTCGACATTTGCCGCATAATCGCTACCCGTAGAAAACGCAATTGCATCTTCACCTGATTCGGCTAACACATGAAATTCATGCGAAACCGCACCACCAATTGAGCCAGAATCCGCTATTACTGCGCGATAATTAAGCCCCAACTTGTCAAAAATATTATTGTACGCGCTGTACATCACATCGTAAGTTTCTTGTAATGATTCTTGCGTCAAATGAAACGAGTAGGCATCTTTCATAATGAATTCGCGTGAGCGCATGACACCGAAACGCGGACGAATTTCATCACGGAATTTAGTTTGAATTTGATAGTAAGTAATCGGCAGTTGTTTGTAACTTTTCAGTTCATGACGTGCTAAATCAGTGATGATTTCTTCATGCGTTGGCCCTAAGCAAAAATCGCGTTCATGACGGTCTTTTAAACGCGCCAATTCAGGGCCGTAATGTTGCCAGCGTCCTGTTTCTTGCCACAGTTCCGCAGGTTGTAAAGCAGGCATTAACACTTCTAACGCGCCCGCTTTTTCCATTTCTTCGCGGGTGATTTTTTCGACTTTGCGTAATACGCGTAGTCCTAGCGGTAGCCAACTATAAAGACCTGCGGCAAGTTTACGAATCAAACCCGCACGAATCATCAATTGATGACTAGCAATTTCAGCATCGGAGGGAGTGTCTTTGACGGTATTAAGAGGAAATTGAGAGGTACGCATGATTGATTTAAGAAAATGAAAAAGGGCTATTTTACAGATTTAACGGACGTTACGCAGTGCGTTTTTAACTAAGCATCAAAATCAGCGCACTCGAAAGTGACTTTATTGTCAGGTTTTCATTGCTGTTTTTCTTGCTGAAAGCGTGTATTATCCTGTTTCACTTAAAGATAATAATGCTATTAATACAAAATTCGAGGAGTCGTCATGGGTGAAGTTATTGAAATATCGGTAATTATGTTAATCATTGCAATTGCCGCATTTGCGCCGTTAGGCTATTTTATTTACAAATATTCTCAAAAAAATGCTCAACCTTTTGGGGAGACTGAGCCACACGGTGACAGTCCCTCATTGGTTAATGATTTAGTAGAAACGGCTATTCATTTTGTGAAAAGCAAATTGGGTAAAAAATAATTGCTTAAAACAAACCTTTCGGGTTTTAAGAACCTGAAAGGTCTCCACACGTTGGACACTTTGCATTTTTGCGCAAACGCATAGTGTTGATTTCCATTGTTAAGCCATCAATCAACAATAATCGTCCCGTCAACGTTTCACCAATTCCCATAATCAGCTTCATCGCTTCCATTGCTTGAATGCTTCCTATAATGCCCGTAATCGGCGCAATCACCCCATTGGTCGCACAATTTTGTAATTCTTCGCCGTCACTGGTATATAAACAGTTGTAACAAGGACTATCGTTATAACCCGATGTAAATACCGACACTTGCCCTTCAAAACGAATTGCCGCGCCTGACACTAATGGCGTTTGCTGTTTAACACACGCCTGATTGATTGCAAAACGGGTGCTGAAATTATCACTACAATCTAAGACGACATCCGCATTCATGACTTCTTTATCTAATAACTCACCTTCCAAGCGTTGCTGCACCGCGTGAACCTCGACATCGGGATTTAATTTTTTCAGCGTGTCACGGCTTGAAATTGCTTTTCCTGTCCCAACATCGGTGGTGTAGTGAGCAATCTGTCTCTGTAAATTGGATAAATCCACGGTGTCATTATCGTAAATTGTGATACTACCGATACCCGCCGCTGCTAGATAAATAGCCGCAGGTGAACCGAGTCCACCTGCACCAACAATTAACACCTTAGCGTTAAGGAGTTGTTGTTGTCCTGCTATATCTATTTGCGGCAACATGATTTGACGGCTATAGCGCAATAATTGGTTATCATTCATAAGTCATAGTATTTGGGTAAGGTAGTATCGAAAACCAGCGAGGTTTTAAAAACATCGCAGGTCTAAAGTAAAAGGGATAATGCCAAAGAACGTGACAGAGTGCAAAAGCTGATTAATCTAGCACTCTTATCTTAAGAGTGCTAAAATTGACCCAATCTGTAATTTAATTTAAATCTTAGGAGCTATAAATGAGTATTCGTCCATTACACGATCGCGTTATTGTTAAACGTGTTGAAGAAGAAACAAAAACCGCTGGCGGTATCGTTCTTCCAGGTAGCGCGGCTGAAAAACCAAGCCAAGGTACTATTTTAGCAGTCGGTACAGGCAAAGCCTTAGACAACGGCACTGTGCGTCCTGTTGACGTGAAAGTCGGTGACAGAATCCTGTTCGGCAAATACGCAGGTAACGAAGTCAAAATTGACGGCGAAGACCTTATCGTTATGCGTGAAGACGACATCATGGCTGTTTTAGGCTAAAAATCGCGTAGGTTGGGTTACCGCTGTTTGGCAACCCAACATTGACCGCTACTATGTTGGGTTGCGAACAGATGTAACCCAACCTACACAACTTATTAAAATCAGGAATTAAAAATGGCAGCAAAAGACGTATTATTTGGTGATGACGCTCGTGTTCGTATGGCGCGTGGTGTAAATATCTTAGCAAACGCAGTAAAAGTCACCTTAGGCCCTAAAGGTCGTAACGCGATTTTAGACAAAAGCTTCGGCGCACCAACTATCACTAAAGACGGTGTATCGGTTGCGAAAGAAATCGAATTAAAAGACAAATTCGAAAACATGGGCGCGCAAATGGTTAAAGAAGTAGCTTCGCACACGTCTGACGTGGCAGGTGATGGTACAACCACTGCAACTGTATTGGCACAATCTATCGTCAACGAAGGCTTAAAAGCTGTTGCTGCTGGCATGAACCCAATGGACTTAAAACGTGGTATTGACTTAGCTGTTATTAAAGCCGTTGAAGC
Source organism: Methylococcales bacterium (assembly GCA_009692395.1). Taxonomy (GTDB): domain Bacteria; phylum Pseudomonadota; class Gammaproteobacteria; order Methylococcales; family Methylomonadaceae; genus UBA4132. The sequence goes on from SHZG01000083.1 coordinate 8,421, forward strand.
CATCATTGCCGCTGCTGCGCCTTGTGCAGACAGCAAAGCGATTGCTCAAGTCGGTTCAATTTCAGCTAACTCTGACGAAGCAGTGGGTAGCATCATTGCTGAAGCAATGGAAAAAGTCGGCAAAGAAGGCGTTATTACCGTTGAAGAAGGCACAGGTTTAGAAAATTCTTTAGACGTAGTTGAAGGTATGCAGTTTGACCGTGGCTACTTGTCACCTTACTTCATCAACAAACAAGAAAACATGAGCGTTGAATTAGATGATCCAATGATTCTAATCTACGACAAAAAAATCTCAAACATCCGCGATATGCTGCCTATCTTAGAAGGCGTAGCAAAATCAGGTCGTCCATTATTAATCGTTGCAGAAGACGTTGAAGGCGAAGCCTTAGCGACTTTAGTCGTCAACACCATTCGCGGTATCGTGAAAGTTGCCGCTGTTAAAGCACCGGGTTTCGGCGACCGTCGTAAAGCCATGTTAGAAGACATCGCAGTCTTAACTGGCGGCGTAGTGATTTCTGAAGAAGTCGGTTTGAGCTTAGAAAAAGCAGAACTGGATCAATTAGGTACTGCAAAACGCGTTCAAATCACTAAAGAAAACACCACCATCATTGACGGTTTCGGTTCAGAAGAACAAATCAAAAACCGCGTTGCTCAAATTCGTGCGCAAGCCGAAGAAGCGACTTCTGATTACGACAAAGAAAAATTGCAAGAACGTTTGGCTAAATTAGCTGGCGGCGTTGCAGTGATTAAAGTCGGCGCGGCAACTGAAATTGAAATGAAAGAAAAGAAAGCCCGCGTAGAAGACGCGCTACACTCAACTCGCGCTGCGGTTGAAGAAGGCGTAGTTGCTGGCGGTGGTACTGCTCTAGTCCGTGCTTTATCAGCATTAGTTGGTTTAGAAGGCATCAACCACGATCAAACTGTTGGTATCAACATCCTACGTCGTGCAATGGAAGAGCCATTACGTCAAATCGTTGCTAACGCGGGCGACGAGCCATCAGTTATCTTCAATGAAGTCCAAAAGGGCAGCGGGAACTTCGGTTACAACGCAGCTACTGGTCAATACGGCGACATGATTGAAATGGGAATCTTAGACCCTGCAAAAGTAACCCGCACCGCGTTACAAAACGCAGCCTCTGTTGCTGGCTTAATGCTAACCACAGAAGTCATGATTGCTGATGCACCAAGCGATGACAAACATGGTCATGGCGGTGACATGGGAATGGGCGGCATGGGTGGAATGGGCGGCATGATGTAATCATGCGGCTTTAACGCCTCCGTTTTGAAAAATAAAGCCTCGGTTGTGTTTGCAATCGGGGCTTTTTTATTGATGCGTCTCATATAGCCAAAGCAAAATAAAATGATTTAAAAGAGCTGAGAGAACAGTGTATCAGTGGAGCAGTTTTTCTTTCTTCTAAGTGCTTTAGCTTGCGCCCATTTGTGTTCAATAGGATTTCAGTCAGGTGAATAAGGCGGCAAGAATTCCAA
>SHZG01000084.1 GCA_009692395.1 Methylococcales bacterium
GATTGGTAAGCGCAATACGCAGAAAATAGAACGTAAAAACCTGAACTTTCGGACATGGATCAAACGACTCAATCGCAAGACCATTTGCTTCTCAAAACTAGAGTTGATGCACGACACCGTCATCGGTTTGCTTATCAACAAGGTCGAATGCGGGCGCGATATTTATTCAGAATTACAGATTTAATCCACTACCAAACTATCCTAGCATTCAGAAAAAACTATTGGACAATGCGCTATGGGCATCCAGTTACTTCGCGGGTAGTTGCCGTGGTGCGCCCATTGATATTATTCGCAAATATATCGAACAACAAACGCCACTTTAATCCTAAAATGTCCATTTTTTCAAAACCACCTAGTCACAGATGAAAGTCATCCTCACTGAAAAACCCGCTGTGGCGCGTAGTATCGCCAGTTGTTTGAACATTAATCGTAAATATGATGGTTATTTTGAAGGTAACGGCTATCAAATTGTCTGGGCGTTTGGGCATTTGGTGGAGTTGAAAGAACCCGATGACTATAAGCCAGAATGGAAACGCTGGACGCTGGAATATTTGCCCATTATTCCTGAACAATTTGAACTGAAAGCCAAAGACGATGCAGGGGCGCAAAAGCAACTGAACATTATTAAACGCTTATTCAATACGGCGACGGAAATTATTTGTGCGACTGACGCAGGGCGCGAGGGCGAGTTAATTTTTCGTTATATTTTGGCGTGGTCTGAGTGTGGACAGAAACCGATTAAACGGCTGTGGATTAGTTCCTTGACTGATGAGGCGATAAAAAAAGGCTTCACGCAGTTACAAGATGGGCAGGTTTATCAAGGTCTGTACCGTGCGGCAAAGTGTCGGAGTGAAGCGGATTGGATAGTGGGTTTAAATGCGACGCGGCTTTATACGCTGAAATTTGGACAGCAAGGTCGGTTGTGGACATTGGGGCGGGTGCAAACGCCTGTGTTGGCGTTGATTGTGCAGAAAGATTTGGAGATTAGCGATTTTGTTGCCAAGGATTTTTGGGAGCTGCATAGCTTGTATCGAGCCGTGGATTTTCAATACACGGGCGGGCGGTTTGATACTAAAGCCGCTTCGGAGACTTTAGTCGCACAGATTACAGGTTTTGATTTGGTGGTAACGGCGGTTAATGGCAAGCGTGAGCAGATTTATTCGCCGTTGCTTTATGATTTAACCGACTTGCAAAAGGATTTGAATATTCGTTATGGTTTAACGGCTGACCAAACTTTAACCATTGCGCAACAATTGTACGAGAAAAAACACATCACTTATCCGCGTACTGATAGCCGTTATCTCAGTAACGATATGAAAGCCAGTGTGAAGCCGTTATTAGAAAAATTGCGGGTGAATTTTCAAGCGAAAATCACGCCTTTAACTACCGATAAAATGGTATTGAGTAGCCGTTATGTGAATGATGCCAAAGTCACTGACCACCATGCGATTATTCCGACCACTATGCTGCCGTCCAATTTAAGTGATGAGGAATACAACGTTTATGCGGCGATTGTGTTGCGCTTTATTGCGGCATTTTATCCGCCGTGTATTCGGCAAATTACTACGGTGTTAGCGGTTGTGAATGAGGCAAAATTCAAAGCGACAGGCACAATTATTGAATCACTCGGTTGGCAGGTGTTATATAAAAATGACCGCCCTGCAAAAGATGTGAAAATCCTGCCGCCACTGGTGAAAGGTGAATCAGGCGCACAACAACCGTCCATCACGCAAGGCAAAACCACACCGCCTAAACCGTACAATGAAGCCACGTTATTGGGCATGATGGAATCAGCGGGTAAAACCTGTGACGATGAGTTATTAAAAGAAGCATTAAAAGAAAAAGGACTAGGTACACCCGCAACTCGTGCGTCCATTATTGAGACGTTAATCACCCGCCACTATATTCAGCGGCAAAAAAAGAACCTAATCAGCACGGAGTCAGGGCGACAGTTAGTCTCATTAATCAGTAATGACAGTTTGAAATCTGCGGCAATGACGGGCGAATGGGAAGCGAAGCTGAAAAAAATAGAACACAATGCTTATGATGCCGATGTGTTCATGGCAGAGATTAAAGCCTTCACCCAAAAAATTAAACACGAAGCCGATAAGCCACTGTATGACACAAGTCGATTTGGCAATTGCCCGCACTGTCAGCATCCGATTATCGAAGGTCGAAAAGGCTATGGTTGTAGTGACTGGAAAAATGGTTGTAAGTTTGTATTGTGGAAACAGCTTTACGGCGTACCGATTGATAAAGACCTCGCTTGTCAATTGTTGCAAAATCAACGCACTTTAAAAGCCTTCGCGATTAAGGTAGATGAAAAAGTATTTGATGCCCAATTGACTCTGAATAAACAAGGTGAAATCAGTTATCACACACTGGAAAATCAAGCGGTTAAACCTGTGATTCACAACGCACTGGCAGATTGTCCGTTGTGTAATGGTAAAGTGGTTGAAACGCCTAAAGCCTACAGTTGCAGTGAATGGCGCAACGGTTGCAAAATGGTGATTTGGAAAACCATTGCCCAGCAACAGATAACACTCGCCTTAGCTAAAAAATTACTCACCAGTGGCGAAACAGGCGTTTTAACAGGCTTTAAATCGACTAGAGACACGGAATTTTCAGCGAATTTAAAGTTGGTCAATGGTAAAGTTGAAATGGATTTTAATACGCAGGCAAGCGAATCAGTGGTTGCGTTAAAATAAAACGATGTTTTTTGGTAGAATAAGAAAACAACCGATAATAGTGCTACATTCATGACAGAAATCAATACGTCTACACAATGTTTCCTAGTTTATAAGCACACATCACCATCAGGTAAATCCTATATAGGATTGACTAGCACTTTAACAAAAAGAAGCAGTAAACATCGGCGAGATAATGGATGTATAGCATTTTATACAGCGATACAAAAATACGGCTGGCGCAATTTTACTCACGAAATTTTGGTAGAAAATCTCTCACTTGGAGAAGCGAATGATTGGGAAAAGTTTTTTATAAAAATAGAAAAATCACTCGCTCCAAATGGCTATAACTTAAAGGATGGTGGTAATAGCTTTACGCATTCTGCTGAAACAAGAGCGAAAATAGCTAATTCGTTGAAAGGCAAAAAAGCCTCATTAGAAGCAAGAGCTAAAATATCTGCGGGTAACAAGGGCAAAGTTAATTCACCTGAAACAAGGGCGAAAATGTCAGCTTCTCAAAAGGGTAGGAAACGTTCTGCCGAAGCTATTATTAATATGTCAAATGCCCAAAAAGGCAAGGTATCACCCAAAAAGGGAATACCATTATCGGATGAACAAAAAGCGAAAATATCGGTGGCTATGAAAGGAAGAGTGTCACAAAATAAAGGAAAGAAAGCATCAGAAGAGTCAAAAAGAAAAATGTCGGAGGCTAAGAAGGGCAAGCCATTATCAGATAATGCAAGAGAAGCCTTGAGAATAGCAAATACAGGAAGAAAAATGACAGAGGAAAATAAAGCTAAATTAGCAGCTATGAACATAGGAAAGAAGATGTCGGAAGAATCACGCGCTAAAATGTCAGAAGCACAGAAAAAACGCTTCGCCAAAAACAAAACAAACCAGCTTTAAAATAGTACAACTTACTCACAAAGGAGATTAAAATTTATGTCAAATGTTTTTTCAGGTGTATGTATTGTAAGCAAAGATGCTGAAGTGCGTTATTTGCCTTCTGGAATGGCAGTGTTGAACCTGAACTGTGCCAATCATGTTGGTTTTGGTGACAAACAACAAACGCTGTGGCTACAAGTTAGTCTCTTTGGTAAACGTGCAGAATCGGGTGTAGTGTCATACTTAAAAAAGGGACAACACGTTTTCGTAAGTGGTGAATTATCAACACGCGAGTATCAAGCAAACGATGGTACAACAAGAACTAGCCTAGATTTAATTGCCAATGTTCTGGACCTAGTCGGCAAAAAAAGCGACAACAACCAAGCAGGACAAGAAAGCTACCCATCATCAGCACCAGCAAGCCGCGCACCACAATCTGCACCTGCTCAACAACCCAGCAACAGTTCTGACAATTTTAATGACGCACCTTATGATGACGATATTCCTTTCTAAATTAGCAGGTTAAACCTGTTACGATATAATGACTGCCAGTCCTTTAAAGGACTGGCAGTCATGTTCAACAGTAAACACAGTCAATTGTAATGAGTGATAGTAGTGCCAAAATCGTCTCACTTTCCATTACATCAACCATGTAAAATCCATCCGTCAAACACCGTACTCATCATAAATACTCATGAAGTTAGAAGAAAATAACGCACGGACATTTCGTTGGCGGGTTTGGTTGTTGCTTGTGCTGTTAGCTGCATCAATCGCCGCTTATTTTTTTATACATCCTTTTAACAGTGACGCTGCACAGAAAGCTGACAATAAACCAGATAAAAAAGGTAAAGGGGTTTCATCTGTCACAGCAGAACCCGTCACGCTCGCCGATGTGCCTGTGTATTTAAATGGCTTAGGCACGGTGACTGCTTTACGCACCGTCACCGTGAAATCACGCGTCGATGGCGAACTGCTCGACGTACACTATAAAGAAGGCGCGATGGTACAAGCGGGGTATTTATTAGCCGACATTGACCCGCGCAACTTTCAAATTCAACTCATGCAGGCAGAAGGTCAATTACTGCGTGATGAAGCCTTGTTAAACAATGCCCGATTGGATGCAGACCGCTATAAAACTTTATTAGCGCAAGATTCTATTGCCGCGCAACAAGTCGCCACACAAGAATCATTGGTTAAGCAGTATCAAGGCACAGTCGCTACGGATAAAGCCGTGGTTGCTAATGCGAAATTACAGTTAAGTTATACCAAAATTACCGCACCAATTAGTGGGCGTTTAGGCTTACGGTTAGTGGATCAAGGCAATATTATCAAGGCTTCCGATACCACTGGACTGGCAGTCATTACCCAAATTCAGCCGATTACCGTCGTGTTTACTTTACCCGAAGATGCGATACCCGCTGTCATGCAGCATTCCACACAGGGTAAAACGTTAGCGATTGAAGCATTCGATCGCAGCGGTAAAAACAAACTTGCTACTGGGCAATTATTAGCAGTGGATAATCAAATTGACCCCAGCACAGGCACGGTGAAGTTAAAAAGTCAATTTGCTAACACTGATGGCGCGTTGTTTGTAAATCAATTTGTCAATGTGCGCCTGCTCATGGACACCCTGCATTCAGTTACGATTATTCCCAGTGCGTCAGTACAAAACGGCGAAGAAGGCAGTTTTGTGTATGTGCTGAAAGACGATGACACCGTCACGGTGCGCCTCATAAAACTAGGTGTTGTGCAAGGTGAAAATGTCACCGTGTTAGAAGGTTTAAAAGCTCAAGAATTAGTGGTCATTGATGGTACGGATAAATTGCGTGAGGGGGCGAAGGTTAAGCGCGTGACTGAGAATGCCGCACCCTCTTCAGAACCACCTAGTAAACATAAAGGGGGCGGCGATGGTAAACGTAAAGGAGAGTGGAATGGACAGCGTAAAGAATCGTAGTTTCTACACGTTACGCAGTAACAAATAAAATTTACATAAATTGGGTAATTTATGGAAGCACACGCAAAATTCAATATTAAAAAAGCATTCGTTTTAAAAAGCGATGATATAGCAAAACTATGGAAAATTTTTGAAGATAATGGCATGGAAGTAATAGCAACAATCACTTGTTCTGCTGATTGTGTTAGAAAATTTGAAAAATGCGAAACACTTAATCAATATGAAAATGCAAAAAGCTCAAACATCATTCAATTAGATATAGAAGGAAAGTGTAATAATCCATATACGAGGGCGAAAGTTTCTTTTGGATACCTTGATTTTAAACCTATTCATATTTCAATTTGTTGTGATGAAAGTCTTGTATTAGCTATGCGTATGAAAGTTGGAGATGTTTTGCATGGAATAAAGCCGTGGTATTCATGTATATCAACTATGAATTTTTTAAATGCTATATTTATAGTTGTTCTGCTTATAAATATTTTTATTTTTTTTGTACCTTTTTTCATACCTTCTTTAGCTGCCAAACCTAAGTCGGGGATTTCGTCGCATGAAATTTATGACATTCTTAGCATACTAAATTTCGGTGGATTGTTAATTTTTGGAATAAATTGTTTGCGTAATAAGTTATTTCCACTTAATACATTTGCAATTGGTCAAGGATTAGTCCGTCATGAATTTAATGAGAAAATTCGATGGGCTGGGCTTACTTTTATTATTGGTCTTCCTTATACAATTCTTAAATTTATATCATGATTCTTATTTTCACGCGCTGCACAAGTGAGATAGGCTAATTTTGCTATGAACCCATCTCGCCTATTTATTCTCCGCCCTGTCGCCACGTCGTTATTAATGTTCGCGTTGTTATTAGCGGGCATTTTAGCTTATCGACAACTGCCGATTTCAGCCTTACCACAAGTCGATTACCCGACTATCCAAGTCGTCACGCTTTACGCTGGTGCGAGTCAAGATGTGATGTCGTCCTTGATTACTTCGCCGCTGGAACGCCAGTTAGGACAATTGGCAGGCTTAACACAAATGTCATCGACCAGTTCAGGCGGTGCATCGGTGATTGTGTTGCAATTCAATTTAGAATTGCCCATTGATATTGCCGAACAAGAAGTGCAAGCGGCAATCAATGCGGCAACTAATTTCTTGCCTAGAGATTTGCCGATGCCGCCGATATATAGCAAGGTTAATCCTGCGGACGCGCCCATTTTAACGCTGGCAGTACACTCAAAAACTTTGCCACTGACCAAAGTAGAAGATTTAGTTGATACCCATTTAGCACAAAAATTATCGCAATTAACAGGCGTGGGTTTGGTTAGTATCAGCGGTGGACAACGCCCCGCCGTACGCATTCAAGCCAATCCGACCGCGCTATCCGCTTACGGATTAAGTTTGGAGGATTTACGCACCGCTATCAGTAACGCTAACGTCAATCAACCCAAAGGAATGTTTGACGGCGCGACTCGTGCCGCCATTATTGATGCCAACGATCAACTGCGTTCGGCGGATGAATATAAAGCCCTGATTATCGCCTACCGTAACGGACGACCCGTACAATTAGCCGATGTTGCCGATGCTACCGACGCGGCAGAAAATGTGCGACTCGCCGCGTGGGCAAATGGTGCAGCAGCGGTGATTGTCAATATTCAACGCCAACCCAGCACCAATGTCATTGAAGTGGTTGACCGTATTAAAGCCCTGTTACCGCAACTGCAAGAATCGCTACCCAGTGATGTAGAAGTTGAGATATTAACCGACCGCACGACCACGATTCGCGCCTCAGTCACCGATGTCCAACATGAACTGTTACTCGCGCTGGTGTTAGTGGTGCTGGTGATTTTTCTGTTTTTGCGGAACGTGTCGGCAACGGCAATTCCCGCGCTGGTTGTGCCGCTGTCTTTAGTCGGTACGTTTGCCGTGATGTACTTAGCCGACTTTAGTATTAACAATCTGACGTTAATGGCGTTGACCATTGCCGCTGGCTTTGTGGTTGATGATGCTATCGTGGTGATTGAAAATATCAGCCGCTATATTGAAGAAGGCGAAACACCGATTCAAGCCGCGTTAAAAGGCTCAGAACAAATTGCCTTCACCATTATTTCACTGACGTTTTCGTTGGTCTCCGTGTTGATTCCGCTGTTATTTATGGGTGATGTGGTTGGGCGATTATTTAGAGAATTTGCTATGACGCTGGCAGTAGCGATTTTAATTTCTGCGATAATTTCCCTAACGCTCACGCCGATGATGTGCGCGAAAATTCTGCGCCCTGTGAATGAAGAAAAAGCAGGCTGGTTTTATCGCGTTAGTGGGCAGTTTTTACACAACATGACGATGAGTTACGGCACAGCACTTCGATGGGTATTAAATTATCAAGGCTTAACCTTATTGATAGCGGCGGCGACTTTAGTCCTGACCGTGTTTTTATACACCATCGTGCCGAAAGGTTTTTTTCCTGTCCAAGACACAGGCGTTATTCAAGGTATATCGGAAGCCCCGCAAAGTATTTCCTTTACTGCAATGGGCAAACGCCAACAAGCACTCGCCGCCGTGTTGCAAGCAGATGAAGCGGTTGCCAGCGTGTCTTCATTGATCGGCGTTGATGGCATTAATGCCACGCTCAACACAGGGCGATTCTTAATCACCTTGAAGCCGTTAGACATCCGCAAAGTCCGCGCGACTGAGGTTATTAATCGCTTAAAACCGAAATTAGATGAAGTAGAAGGCATTACTTTATATTTGCAACCGTCTCAAGATTTAACCATTGAAACCCGCGTCAGTCGCTCACAATACCAATTCACCTTAGAATCCGTGTCAGCAACTGAATTAACGCACTGGTCAGAACGCTTAGTCACTGAATTAACACACAATCCACAACTCACCAATGTCGCTAGTGATGTGCAGGATAAAGGCTTACAAGTGTTTGTCGATGTGGATAGGAACGCGGCAAGTCGCATGGGAATCACAATGGCAGCGATTGATAACACGCTGTACGATGCCTATGGACAGCGGTTAATTTCAACCATGTTCACGCAATCCAATCAATACCGCGTGGTGATGGAAGTGAAGCCTGAATTTAGTAGCAGTCCCGCCGCATTGAATGAATTGCGGGTGATGTCAGCGAACGGCACGGCGATTCCATTAACCAGCATTGCCACCATTAGTGAGCGACACGCGCCGCTAGTCGTTAATCATATCGGACAGTTTCCCGCGTCCACCATTTCGTTTAATCTCGCGGAAGGCGCGTTTTTAGGGGATGCCATTGATGCTATTGAACAAGCCAAACAAAATATCGGCTTACCGATTAGCGTACAAGCCCATTATCAAGGCGCGACGCTCGCTTTTAGCGCGTCATTGTCTAACACGCTGTGGCTGATTATTGCCGCGATTATTACCGTGTATATCGTGCTGGGTGTGTTATATGAAAGTTATATCCACCCTGTCACGATTCTGTCTACGCTACCGTCTGCGGGCGTGGGCGCATTGTTGGCGTTAATGGTATCGGATACCGATTTAAGCATCATTGCCATCATCGGTATTATTCTGCTCATCGGTATCGTCAAGAAAAACGCCATTATGATGATTGACTTTGCCTTAGAAGCCGAACGCAAACAGGGAAAATCCGCGCATGAAGCGATTTATCAAGCCTGTCTGTTACGGTTTCGCCCAATTATGATGACCACTATGGCGGCGTTATTGAGCGCGTTGCCGTTAATGCTCGGCACAGGTGTCAGTTCAGAATTACGTCATCCCTTAGGTATCACAATGGTAGGCGGCTTAATTGTTAGCCAGTTATTGACGTTGTTTACTACGCCTGTGATTTATTTGGCGTTTGATAGGTTGAGTAATCGGCGTTGGTTTAAAAATTAACCTCGTTCCACGCCGCGTGGGAACGAGAATAAAATTTATTAGGATTAAAAAGTTATGTCGATAAATAATTATGATGACATTTATAAAAATTTTAGAGAATGTTTATTAACCCATAAACCCGATGAAACAACACAAATCACAAGAGCAATAAAAAGATTTTTTAGTTGTTATTGCATGGAGTATGAAGTTTTATCCTCAGATAATATTGGTGAATATATCCTTGATGTTCTGGTTGTTGATTATCGTCCAAAAGCATTGATAAATAGTAATAAAAAAACGGTAGTGGGTTAAATCTGTGCTGATAGATTAAAATCACGGGCAGAATAAAATCACACTTATAGCAAAAGCAGTATAATTTGATTATTTTAAATTAGATGACATATTCAGCCGATTTCCGCCAAAAAGTATTGACGATTAAAGAACAAGAAGGGCTAACACAAGCGGAAGCGGCAGTGCGTTTTGGTGTTGGAGTGGCAAGTATAAC
>SHZG01000085.1 GCA_009692395.1 Methylococcales bacterium
CTTTCGGACATGGATCAAACGACTCAATCGCAAGACCATTTGCTGCTCAAAACTAGAGTTGATGCACGACACCGTCATCGGTTTGCTTATCAACAAGGTCGAATTCGGGCGCGATATTTATTCATAATTACAGATTTAACCCACTACCAGCTCGTCATTTAATTAGCCTGACCTGTATGCGCAGAGCGGAATCACAATAGTCTTGGTAGACTATGCCTTTTTTACAAATTCTGATTTCAACTGCATTGCACCGATGCCTTCAACGCGGCAATCAAGATCATGGTCGCCGTCGATGAGGCGAATGATTTTAACTTTAGTGCCAACCTTAATTACCGATGATGAGCCTTTCACTTTTAAATCTTTAATCACCGTCACATTATCACCCTCTTGCAACACACTGCCGTGTGCATCCTTCACCACCAGTGCTGACTCATCGCTGTCTGCGCCTGCATCTTGCGCCCATTCGTGTGCGCATTCAGGGCAAATGTATAGCGTGTTATCTTCGTAAGTGTATGCTGAACCGCATTTTGGACAAGGGGGTAAACCACTCATTTAGGCATCCTATCGTAATAATTGAATAATCATGGGTTATCAAGTAGCCCACAGTGGCAGTTATTGTAACCTTTTACAGATTGGACGGGATGTTGGTTATTGCTTTTAATGGACGCAAACTAAAAATGATTTTCTTCTAACAATGTATTAACCTTTACCAGATTCATTCAAATTTTACTCAGGAGCTATTATGTCAACATTAAAACACCGCCTTACTGTGATTCTCTTTATCGCCACTTTTTCGGATTATAACACTGTGTTTGCGGAAACCACTCATGAAGACAGCCATCATGCAGAAACTAGCCTTGATTGGTCGGGTCTGTATCAAGGTTTTCTACCGTGTGATGATTGCAAGGGCATTAAAACAACGTTGGCTTTAAATAAAAACAATAGCTACCTGTTAATTACCCAATACGTTGGCAAATCAGACAGAGAAATCGTTGAAAAAGGTAAATTTACTTGGGGCGATACAAACAATACCATTGTGTTAACACCGCGTAATAGCGAACAAATACGCTACTATTTGGTTGGTGAAAATCACCTTATTCAGCTTGATAACAAGGGCTACCGCATCACTGGCGACGATGCTAATCGTTATACCTTGCGTAGAAATGAAATTAGTGAACCTAAAGCTCCGTCATCACACCATTGATTGCTAACGACTATTTCAACATAGGGTGGGCAAAAATCATGTTCACCCACTCTTCAAAATAGCAATCTACGACACATCAACTAACACAGAGAACACCGTGCAGAATCCAGAATTAATGAAGAAGTTAAAAGATAGCGTGCAAGAAATCTTGGACGAAGCCAAACGCCAAGGTGCGAGTGCCGCAGAAGCAGGGTTAAGTTTGCAAGATGGTTTGTCAGTCACTGCGCGATTAGGTGAAGTGGAAACTATTGAGCATGATTGTAGCCAAAATTTAGGTGTAACGGTGTATTTTGGGCAATGCAAAGGCTCAGCCAGTAGCACCGATTTATCACCTGAATCCATTAAAGAAACCGTGCGAGCGGCGTGCAGTATTGCGCGTTATACCAGTGCCGATGAGTATGCAGGCTTACCCGATAAAGACTTATTAGCCACTGAATTTCCTGATTTAGATTTGTATCATCCGTGGGGTATTGGCGCGGATGAAGCCATTGCTTTCGCGATTGAATGTGAAGATGCGGCGCGGTCTTATGATGCTGAAATCAGCAATTCTGAAGGTGCGACGGTGAATAGTCATCAAGGCATTAGCGTGATGGGCAATAGTTTGGACTTTTTACAAGGTCGGTTGTCTACGCGTCATTCCTTAAGTTGTTCGGTATTAGGGCAACGCGGCGACAGTATGCAGCGGGATTATTGGTATAGCGTCGCCAGAAACGCGCTGGGTTTAGAGCCTGCGGCTGAAGTCGGTAAAAAAGCGGCAGAACGTACCTTACAACGTTTAGGCGCACGCTCATTAAGTACACGGCAATGCCCTGTGTTATACAGTGCCGAAATGGCTTCAAGTTTATTGGGTTCATTGTGTGGCGCGATTAGCGGCGGTAATTTATACCGTAAATCGACGTTTTTATTGGACGCGTTGAATACGCAAATTTTCCCTGAGTTTATTCATATTTACGAACAGCCGCATTTATTAGGTGCGTTAGGCAGTTCAGCTTATGACGGTGAAGGCGTAGCAACATTAGCGCGTGATTTGGTGCGTGACGGCGTATTGCAAGGTTATATTTTAAGCACTTATTCAGCGCGTAAACTGGGTTTGCGCAGTACGGGTAATGCAGGCGGCGTGCATAATTTAACCATTACACCCAGCGAGTTGGATTTTGAAGCACTATTAAAACAAATGAACACGGGCTTATTAGTCACTGAATTAATGGGGCAGGGCGTTAATATGGTGACAGGTGATTATTCACGCGGTGCGGCAGGTTTTTGGGTAGAAAATGGTGTGATTCAATACCCTGTCGAAGAAATTACTATCGCGGGTAATTTAAAAACCATGTTTAAAAAGATCGTCGCTATCGGTAATGACGTGGACTATCGCGGCAATACGCGCACGGGGTCGATATTGGTTGAACAGATGTCGATTGCAGGGCAGTAAATCAATAAAAGTGGGCGCGATTTGAATCGCGCCTTTTAATTCCAGCAGCTTGCGCGAATGAATTCGCACCCACCTAGTTGTGTGTTATAGCGATTTAACAATCTCCGCAATTAAGTGCTGACCGCGATAAATCAAGCCGCTGTAAACCTGCACTAAACTTGCTCCCGCGGCTAATTTTTCTTGTGCGTCCTTAGCGGTAAAAATCCCCCCAGCCGCGATAATCGGTAGTTTACCGTTTAATTCAGCCGCTAAACCACGGACAACGTGCGTAGATTTTTCTTTGACAGGTGCGCCACTCAAGCCACCTGTTTCATTGGCTAATGGGTGATTAGCAATGGCATCGCGTGAGATGGTGGTGTTAGTAGCAATCACAGCGTCAATGGAAAATTCCATTAATAAAGTCGCAATGTGGGTGATTTCTTCATCGGTTAAATCAGGGGCGATTTTTACAGTAATGGGGACATAGCGACTGTGTTGCTGCTGTAATGTCAGTTGTTCTTCTTTTAATGCGGCTAACAAACTTTTGATTTCATCGCCTTGTTGTAATTGGCGTAAATTTTTGGTGTTAGGTGAAGAAATATTGATAGTGATGTAACTGGCTAAGGGATAGGCTTTGCGTAAACCGATTAAATAGTCATCGGTGGCGTTTTCGATAGGGGTATCGGTATTTTTACCAATATTTATACCTAAAATGCCTTGATAAGGGCTACGTTGTACTTGTTCCAGTAAATGGTCTATGCCCAGATTATTAAAGCCCATGCGGTTAATAATCGCTTCGTGTTCAGGCAAGCGGAATAAACGCGGTTTGGAATTGCCAGACTGTGGACGCGGTGTGACCGTACCGATTTCGACAAAACCAAAGCCTAACGCCGCTAGGGCATCAATATAATCCCCGTTTTTATCTAAACCAGCGGCAAGTCCGACAGGATTTTTAAAAGTTAAGCCCATGACGGTGACGGGTTTATCGACCACCGTTGGATAGAGTAACGTATTTAACCCTGTGGCTTGCCCTGCTTTTAATAGTTTCAATGTGACTTCATGAGCGGTTTCAGGATCTAGGGAAAACAGCAGTGGACGTAATAGCGGATAAAGATTCATGAGATTATTTTCCAAGTGTAAAGCGTGAATGCTGGGGGTTGTAACTCACCCTAGCCTACATTGTTAATTTTCCGTTTTATGTAGGTATAAAATAAATAGATAACATCCCTTGAAGGGATGTTATCTATGATGATTAACTTATGCTATAGCCAAAGCACAATAAAATGATGTAGGTGCGAATTTATTCGCACAGTGCGACTAAAGTCGCACCTACAAAATAATGCAATCAATTTATACTGCGTTAACTATATCTATCTAAACGATAAGCCTCTGACGCAACCGCTGTCGGGCGATTGAGTAGTATATCAACTAACAATTGTGCTGATGCTGGCCCCATGACTAAACCATTTCTAAAATGACCCGCGTTAATGCTTAAATTATCAATAGTTGGGTGTTTACCAATATAAGGCACGCCGTGTTCTGTTGCGGGTCTAAGTCCTGCCCAGTGCTTAATGATTGGGTAATTGTTGAGTGTTGGTAATAATTCCCGCGCAAAACTAGCGAGTTGGTCGTGTGCAGTGGTTGAAGTGGTTTTATTAAAATTGTCGTGTTCGACTGTGCTGCCTGCCAAAATTTTACCGTCTAAACGTGGAATCAAATATTGGTCATTATCTAAGACGATATGGCTTAAGGTGTCGGGCTTGGCATCAAATAACACCATTTGCCCTTTTACAGGCGCGATGTTAGGTGCGTTTGTACCGATAAATTGTTCAAATAACTGCTTCGTCCACGCACCCGCTGAGATAACGAGTTCATTAACCGCAAACTGCCCCGCACTGGTGGTGATGGCATTAATCCGCTTATTGTCATGATTAATCGCTGTTAATGTGCAGTGTTCATGCAGGTCACAACCGTGGTTAATTAAATACTGTTTTAATGAGCGCACTAAACGCGGATTCCGTGCTTGCGCAATAGTCGGTAGCCATAATGGATTGATAGGCACAGTGTTCAATTCGGTAAAAAATGGGTTATCGGCGGGTTGAAAGGCAATATGATTGCTTTCGCACCAGTTGACGGCGGCAGTAATATCTGGGTTTTTAGTCATTAATAAACCACAGGGATTCCATTCGGGATCTATTTGCGTATCATTTATTAATTGCGTTGCTAAACTGGGATACAGTCGTAAACTTTGTAGCACTAAGCGCGTAATTGCATCCGCTTGTCGCCACGGATATAACGGCAATAAAATACCGCCGCCTGCCCACGAGGATTCTTGACCTAATAAATTTTTTTCAATAACGGTTACTGTCGCCCCCGCGTTAATAAATTCTTTAGCTGTCAGTAGCCCGATAATGCCGCCACCAATAATGGTAATGTCTGAAGTGATAGTCATGAGATGAGTAGCGATGCGAGCGGTTATTTAAAAGAATGGGCTAATTATAACCTATCAGAGATAGACACGAAAAATGCGCAGTAATACACATAAATTGTCAATTGCATTACTGATCATTCTTGTTGTTTTTTATATACAATAGTAGCCCTATAAGCCAACTATACTGTTACTCATTGATAATTAAAGACTAATTTCTAATAAAAAAATACCGTCAAAACTTGTGGCGAATTAGTTTTACTGCTAATATGACAACTGTAAGTACGCTTTGTTGTATTAAAGCAAATTTTTCGTAAGATAATAATCCTCATGAGGGGGCTCAATGATATTTAAAAAAACTAAATTAGTGCTGGGTATTGCCACAGCAGCCTTAACCATAGCCTTAGTTTCTCCACAGGCGATGGCGCATAAAGTAAGCAAAAAACATCATCACGTTCAATCACAACAATCAAGAACTCAAATTGATATCTTAGAAGCCCAAGTTCTTTCTATGCAAGATCAAATTTCCAGATTGACAGCTCAACAAAACAGCAATATGGCTGCTGCTGCACCTATTGTTTCTGGCGTTGCTATTGATTCTGCTAAAGTTGAAGAGTTGGATCAATGGATGGCATCTGTTAAAGCCGCCCCCGTTATCGCAAAAACTAAAGACAACATGATATTCTTTCGTGGTGGTTACGGACACGCTAATGCCACAAGAGGTGGCACATTAGATCCAACGTGGGTTCCAGGTGTAAGTCAAAATAGAAATGGCGTAGCGGTCGGTTCTATCGCTGATAAAGACGCATGGTATTTTGGTGCAGGTATAGACTTCAGCGTGAACAATAACCTGTTTGGTTTAATGGACAATACTGAAGTCTTGGCTGAGATAATGTGGGATTACAAACAATTGGGTACAAGAGGCCAAAACGGTCTTTCAGGACAAGAAGTGGGCGTAGTAAATTCACTGGGCTTCCAGTTGCCTGTTGCCAATACCCAACAAGCAACTGTCAACCAGTTCACTTTAGCGGCTTCACCAAAAATTAAATTCATGAAAGGCAGCTCTTTCAGACCTTGGATTATTCCAGTTGGTTTTGAAATCAACGTGATTAGCCCTCCATCTGATGCAATTACTGTATTAAGCCCAGGTATGCAGTTCGGTTTAGGTGCTGATTACAAAATCTGGAAAGATTTGTACATCGGTGCTGACGCACGTTACCACCAATCATTGGGTTCAATTGATGGTGTTAGAACTAACGGCGTAACTGCTGGTGGTTATCTCGGTTTAGGTTTCTAAGCAACACGCTTAACAACCCATTCCAAGAGAAGGAGGGATTTAAATCCCTCCTTTTTTTTGCCTAAAATTGTGTAAGCAACACAACTGTTGTAGCTATAGTTCGGAGTCCAAGACATGACTTGGACTTCTAATACTCTATCCGTTACAATTCCCGTGTCGCACTAAACTTAATATCAGGCCAGCGTTCTTCTGTTAGTTGTAAATTCACACGGCTAGTTGCTAAATAAACTAAATACCCGCCGCCGTCTTCTGCCAGATTATCAAAGGCTTTATTTCTAAATTCTTCTAATTTTGCGGGTTTATCGGCACTTACCCAGCGCACGGTAGAAATACCGATAGCGTCATAAACACATTCGACATTATATTCACCCTTGAGTCGAAACGCGGTGACATCAAACTGTAGCACCCCGACCGCGCCTAAAATCAAGTCGTTGTTTTTTAATGGTCTGAATAACTGAGTTGCGCCTTCTTCGGTCAACTGCACTAAGCCTTTTTGCAGGGCTTTGGCTCTTAACGGGTCTTTTAAAATCACGCGGCGGAATAATTCGGGAGCGAAATAAGGAATGCCGCCGTATTTTAAAGTTTCGCCTTGGGTGAAAGTGTCGCCGACTTGAATCGTGCCGTGATTGTGCAAACCAATAATGTCGCCCGCGTAGGCTGCTTCGACGCTTTTGCGGCTGTCTGCTTGGAAGGTAATCGCGTTGGATACTTGGACTTGTTTGCCTAAACGGGAATGATACATTTTCATGCCTTTATCAAATTTACCCGAACAGACGCGCAAAAACGCCACACGGTCACGATGTGAAGGATCCATATTGGCTTGAACTTTAAACACAAAACCTGTGAATTTATCTTCTTCGGGTGCTACTTTGCGTTGTTCTGCTTGGCGTGGACGCGGTGCGGGTGCATATTCGGCAAAGGCATCCAATAATTCAATAATACCGAAGTTGTTAATCGCCGAACCAAAAAACACGGGGGTTAATTCACCTGCCAAATAATCAGGCAGATTAAATTCATGACTCGCGCCTTTGACCAGCTCAATTTCATCGCGCAATTCATCTGCTTGCAATAACAGCAATTGATCCAACTGGGGATTGTTCAAGCCTTTAATCACCGTGGCTTCGGCGATTTTGCCGCCATGTTGCGCACTGAATAAATGGATTTCATCTTTATACAAATGATAAACACCTTTAAAACGTTTACCCATCCCGATAGGCCACGTCATCGGAGCGCATTTAATTTTTAACACGCTTTCCACTTCGTCCAATAGTTCAATCGGTTCGCGTCCTTCGCGGTCTAATTTATTGATGAAGGTTAAAATCGGCGTGGTGCGTAAACGGCAGACTTCCATTAAATTAATGGTACGTTCTTCAACGCCTTTGGCAACGTCGATGACCATTAACGCAGAATCAACGGCTGTTAAAGTGCGATAAGTATCTTCGGAAAAGTCTTCATGGCCGGGAGTATCAAGCAGATTCAGTACACAGCCTTTATGTTCAAACTGCATCACCGAAGTCGTCACCGAAATACCGCGTTCTTTTTCCATTTCCATCCAGTCAGATGTCGCATGACGCGCCGCTTTACGCCCTTTAACAGACCCCGCTAATTGAATTGCACCGCCAAACAATAATAGTTTTTCAGTGATAGTGGTTTTACCCGCATCAGGATGAGAAATAATGGCAAAAGTGCGGCGACGTTGTAATTCTGAGAGCTGTTCGGACATGGTGTATTTTTAAAAGATGTAGGAATAATGCTGGCAATTATAACTGATGTTACCCACGGTCCACGAAAAACACAGTGAGTAGGTCGGAATAAGCGCATCCAAGCGATAGCGCAGGGTGAGTGTTTCCGACAAAGCGCGGTGATGTGCAGAACGGTTTGTCGGAAACGCCTGTTTTCGCTGTCGTTCAAACAGGCTTATTCTGACCTACAAGACTAATTTGTATCGTTCCAACGCTCCAGCGTTGGAATGCCGCCGTGGACGCTCCAGCCTCCTCTTGCCCAGTGTCTAACTCTATCAAACCACCCAAGCTCATATAAGAACTAGCACTGGAATAACGCCAATGCTCAGGCAGATTCACATAGCCACGTTTAACAGGATTGGCATGAATATACTCCAACTTCTCCCGCATCATTGCCTCGCTAAAAATCAGTTCCGCATGAACGCCCTCTTGCCAAAACTGAGATTCACGGTCTGTTCGGTGCGCCAGCTTGGCAAACCGTAAACGTGCTAACAGGCGTTCCACACGATGTGCTTCAAGGTGGTCTATGATTTGTCTGGCAGTGTAGGATGTAAAACTACTGACGCATTTGTTTAAGTCGTCTGCTTGGGCGATAAAATGTAAGTGGTTTTCTAACACCACATAACCGTAAAGGCGTAAACCTGCGTTTTGTTGTTGATAACGTCAGCAGTCTAGTAGGATTTGTACGGTTTCAGGGCGGGTGAATACGGGTAGCCATTCGACCACGGTGCAGGTCATGAAGTGCGGTGCAGCGGGTTCGGTGATGGTGTAGCGGCTTCTGCCCATTGGGTGTTTGTGGTTGGTGTTGTTGGGGTAGAGGACGCTGGAGCGATGCCACATTAATCCTCATCCTTTACTTTTCAATGACACAGGGCAGCTATAACATCATTCTAACGTTTCAACACTGGAATGCGTATCAACCAGTTAATCTTGCACTGACTAGCCTATTTAAACTAATACGTTGTTCTGCGGCTTGTATTGCTAATGTTCTATGTATTTCAAACTCTAAACTCGCCGCTATACTTTGTTTCAGCTAAAGGCGTTGGTATTTGTTCTTCTTCACCACTTTGTTGCATATCTAATATTACGTCCAAAACTAATTGCGTAATACCACTAAAAGCCTCTTCTTGCGTTTCTGCCAACCAAGATAAAGACGGAAATTCAGCACATACACCAAGATATTCGTTATCTTCTGTAGACCATCTTACGCGGTAGCTATAGTGGGTATGAATAATATTCATTATATGACTCCAAGAGCCTTATGCTCTAACTATAAAATTTAAATGATGATGTTCAACTTATAAAAACTGAACATCGTGATTAATCTCTTTACTCTCTAACTTATCGACAGCAAGAAGTACCTGCTTGACTTGGTAAGGCTTAGCTCACACGATTACCCACAACTTCCCACAATGCGGTACAGTAAGATAATTTGGTAGTGGGTTAAATCTGTAATTATTAATAAATATCGCGCCCGAATTCGACCTTGTTGATAAGCAAACCGATGACGGTGTCGTGCATCAACTCTAGTTTTGAGAAGCAAATGGTCTTGCGATTGAGTCGTTTGATCCATGTCCGAA
>SHZG01000086.1 GCA_009692395.1 Methylococcales bacterium
ACCTGAACTTTCGGACATGGATCAAACGACTCAATCGCAAGACCATGTGCTTCTCAAAACTAGAGTTGATGCACGACACCGTCATCGGTTTGCTTATCAACAAGGTCGAATTCGGGCGCGATATTTATTCATAATTACAGATTTAACCCGCCACCATCTAAACCACGCCGATTATAGAGTTCTGTCAGGCTGTATTTATGCGCTAATTCAGCTATTTTTTGTATTAATTTTTCTGTTGCAATTCACACAACAAAGAAATCTAACGCAACGATATATAGCATCAGCATAATGACTACTAATGCGTTAGTACAGTTATTAACTAGTTTATAGGGATTAGCAGGGTCACTACTCAACAGCGTAACAACCAGCCGAACGCTATGAAACACAACAAAAACAGTCGCAATAACCATCAGTGGTGTATAGCACACTTGCTGCGTTTGCCGTTGAAAACGCCATATTGCCGATGCGATTAATAAAAACTGACCACCATAAAAACCACGTATTACAATAACTCTATTATTAACATTCAGATTAATATAAGTAAAAATAATCAGTAAAATAATAGCCTAGACCAATGAAATAACCGATAGAAACATTGGCTTTTTTTCTGCACCGATAAATTGCAAGTGTGCGTGATACATAATATTAACAGCTAGCATAATTACACTATTAGCAACCACAATAGACCATGCTATATCAATACTTTCTCTCAAAGAACCTAATAAAATACCTATTGCCAATAAGAAATTGATAACGGCAAATAAATAAATACCACTAAACGAAGCAGATACTTTTCGTGCACACGCAAGCATACCGATGCCATAAATAAATATAAAGCCGATACAGATAATAAAAATGGTGCGCACATCAAGAAAATCCATATTGTATTAAATCGATTTAAAGTATTTGGTGTAAGGTCATGAAAATAAATTCTACTGTATAAATAAACTCGCTTATGATAACGATGCGCTCACCACCGACATGAGAAAGCTGTCGATTTGTGACAATCGACAGCAACTCAAACAACTGAGGAAATCCAAAAAACTATTTTTTAGATTTTAGCGGCTTATAAGTCGTGTGATCGCTTTTACCAATAGGATCGGGGGCATGAAGCTGTGACGGAGCGCGAGTGTCACATGAGGATAAGAAAATAAGCAGCATCGGCAGTAAAACTAAAATAACCATGACAACGGCTAGCCCCCCTAATCCCCAGAAAAAACGGTTTAAATGACGTAGTAACATTTTCTTCGCCGTCTTCTTTATTCGTTAATTCAGTTTGTTCGTTGGTTTCCATAGCAATCACCTTTTGTTATTAAATGAACGAAAAAATCCTACTATCATAAAAGCGCTAGGCTAAATTCCAGTACCAATGCCTTGCACTCACACCAGCCAAAATATTTTGACTGCGCATTTACTGTATGATAATTAGCAGGTTATGTACAGAGCAAAAAATTGTACTGCTACTAATACGCGATTAACCAAGATTTAATACAATCTGCTATTATTGCGTTTCCAAATTTATATATTTTCACTCTTTATACAGGATAAATCATGTCAGAATTTACTAACGTCTCCGTTGTTAAACAAGCAAACGTCTATTTCGGTGGCAATGTCAGTAGCCGCACTGTTAAATTTGCCGATGGCAGTATGAAAACATTGGGCTTTATGTTGGTGGGTGAATACACGTTTAATACCGCTGAGGCTGAATTAATGGAAATTATTGACGGTGATTTGGAGGTTTTATTACCCGAAAGTGACTGGCAAAACATTAAAGGCGGCGAAGCGTTTAATGTGCCTGCTAATGCTAAGTTCACCGTCAAAGTGAACACACCTACCGATTATATTTGTTCATTTATTAAATAACTGCGTGGAAAAAGTCGCCATTTTTGTCGATGTGCAGAACATCTATTACACAACTAAGCAAGTCTATCAACGCCATTTTGATTATCAGCGATTTTGGAATCAGGCGACAGCTAATCGTGAGGTCGTGGCAGCCATCGCTTATGCCATCGACAAAGGCGACAGTAAACAGCGGGGCTTTCAGCAGATACTTAGACACATTGGTTTTGAGGTCAAACTAAAGCCCTATATTAAGCGCAGTGATGGCTCTGCTAAAGGTGATTGGGATGTTGGCATTACCTTGGATGTTATGGAGTTAGCCACGCAAGTTGATGTCATTATCTTGTTATCAGGTGATGGTGATTTTGATTTGTTACTGCATAAGGTGAACCAGTCTGATGGCGTAAGCCCCGAAGTCTACGGTGTCCCCGCATTAACCGCGCCGTCATTAATTAACGCCGCACACCGTTTTATTGCTATCGACGATAAGCTGTTACTCAGTCGTCACGCCAACGTTTTTTAAATTCAGACAACGTTGTCTGTCTATTATTTTTGATTTGCCGTGTAAGCCACGGCGCAAGGTGCAGAGTGTATGTCATATTATCCCCCATCCTTAACCCTCAGTTTAATTACCAGCCTATTATTAGCGGGCTGCGCGTCCACGCGGCAAGTCGCTATTGAGTATCCAACAGCAAATGCTGCCAGTGATTCAAGCTCTACACAATCCACTAACATGCGCTCATTTACACCATTGCCCAGTTTTCCAGCCATTGATGGTGATGATTATTATGTGCGCCTATTATCAGAATTTGAATTTAAGGGCGAGAATAGTTTAAAAAGCGGTTGTCAAGATAGAACACCGTCGTACACCAAAAGCGATTTGTCATCCGCACTGGTGTTTAATGTTCACAACAGTAATCTTAAATTTAATAATGAAACCGCTGGCTTTTTATACCACGCAGGCACAGGTAAATGTAATTTTCAGTTTGATGCTAAAAAACAAATGCTGACCCCGTGGATGCGGTTAGATGCGGGTAAAGATACGACCATTGACTATAGCTTTTTTTCCAGTGCTAATAGCAATGTTGATATGTCGAGTTTGGCAGGTGATATGTCAACCGCCAGTAATTTATTGGCCTTGACTGGCGTGGGGATGGGGGTTTCGTTACTTGGACAGTTTGCGAGTCAATGGGTAGGCAGTACGCCAGCTGTTGCAACACCTGTGCCAACCACAGGTAAACACAGTTCAGCATCACACACTTTACCTGCAATTGTTAGCTTTTCAGGTAAAACAGGTACGCTGAATGAAACCTCATTTAAGGTATATGCGGTTGCAGAAGGCGGAATTAATATTCTCAGTTCAGAAACAAAACCACTTGGCGAATTAAAAGTTTACCCAGAAATTACTGCGTCTTTATTACTAAAAACCAGCGCGGACGGTACGCCCGATGCGCGAGATTTGTCGTGGGAAGAAATAGGCTATTTACCCATAAAATCAGCATCGAGTGATGTAAAATTAATACAACTGCTTGAGCAATCCAAACACCCTGCTAAACCCAATTTAAAACCCGATTGGCATAACTACACCGAAGTAGAAACCGAGTGCCACAAATTAAAAACTGTGCTGAAAGACCTAGGGTTTAACAAGTTTGACCGCAATGCAGTTATTTATTATTTTTTAGCCAACAATAATGATTGGAAAAACTACAATCTCAATCCACAACAATTACTGAGTAATGACGTTGCTGCCAAAACAGCACAAAGCTACCGCGACAAAAACTTTGGTAATTGTCTAGTGAATGAAGATTATCTTGCGATGAAAGCAATGGGCTTAACGGTCAATGTTGCAGCAGACTGGCAACAAATAGGCGAATCCAGTCAGAAGAAAGAACAACGCTACGCGGGACTGAAATCCATTGAGCGGCAATTAGTGTCGGTGCTCAAAAACCCCAATAAAGCCGAAATAGAAAGCCAGATATTTCCTTTGCTTAGCACGGCAAAAAATGGCGCAGGCACGGTATTATTACAAAATTATTTAGGTGATTTTGGCTTGGAGAAGCTGCTTAATCCTGCGCCGCCGACTGCTACATTGAGCGAAACACCCGCTATCGCCACCACCATTTCAGGTGAAGGTACGATTGTGAATGCCCACCAATTGGCACAAGTTTTTTCTGGGCTTGCCATTAACGAATTAAGCTGTGCGCGACTTATTCCCGACCAACAAGGTAATCAGATAAATAACATCGGCATCTTATTATTTAGCACCCAAGATGGCAGCCCGCGCGCCAAAGGTGGCGTGATAGAGTTTGAATTTTCAGACGGTAAAATTAACCGTATCGCCTTTCAATTGCCAAGTCAGCGCGATGTTGAACAAGATTTGGTAGACCATCCAGAGTTAGGTGCTTGCCGAATTGATCCTGCGTTATTACAAAAATTACACTAGCATTCGGTGGGTGTGGTGGGCAGAAAAACGTTGCTACATACGCATCAACGTAAGGAAACTTGCATAATAATCAATAAATTAACAAAAACACATCGTTCCAATCGCTCTGCGTTGGAATGCGTGAGTGGACGCTCCAGCGTCATCATGAAGACGCTAGAGCGTCTTCGGTGGCATTACAACGCAGAGCGTTGTAACGATTATCTTGTTGTTTTATTTATTAAATTTCTTAAGTTGATGCCTATGGGGCAAAAAAGCGTTGCCCACCCTGCCTTTCTACGCTTTAACACGAGTGATTTTTAACACAATAGGAAGTTCTTTCAAGCGGCGCATAATTTTGGCTAAATGTACGCGGTCTTTAACAGTTAGGGTGATTAAATCAATACAGACGTGGGCATCTTGATCGACCACGGTGACATTTTCAATGTTGGAATCTAAGTAAGAAATAGTTGAAGCGATGGTCGCTAACGCGCCGCGTTGATTGAGAATTTCTAGGCGCAATTCAGCGGGGAAATCACCTACTGCATCGGCACTCCATTCCACATCTAACCAGTTAGTGTGTTTTTTTCTGAGGGTGGTGCGATTACGGCAGGCGTGATGATGAACAACAATGCCCTTACCAGGGTTAAAGAAGCCGATAATGGAATCACCGGGTATAGGTCTACAGCATTTGGCGAGGGTGATGACCATGCCTTCTGTGCCTTTGATAACTAACGGGTTTTTTTGGATGTTGTCGTTATCATGGAGTTTAACGTTGGCATTAACATCATTTTGAGCCAGTTGTTTGGCACACAAGAACGGCATTTTGTTTCCTAAGCCGATGTCTTCTAATAAATCGTTTAATGACTTTTTGGCAGTCGATTTGAGTAGGGCTTGTAAGCGCGATTCTTCAATGGTATCCAGCTGCAAATCCATCGCTCGCAATTCTTTTTCTAGCAATACGCGCCCTAAATTAATGGCTTCTATTTGTTTAAAATTTTTCAGAAAGTTGCGAATACTGGAACGGGCTTTCACCGTGGTGACATAATTTAGCCACAACGGATTTGGTCTGGCGAAGGTAGCGGTAACAACTTCGACCGTCATGCCATTTTCCAGTTTCGTTTGCAACGGGACGAACTGTCTATCAATCATGGCAGAAATACAGGAATTACCGACATCGGTATGCACGGCATAAGCAAAATCAATAATCGTCGCGCCTTTCGCAATTTTGATGATTTTGCCTTTCGGGGTAAAGACAAAGACTTCCTGTGGAAATAAATCGACTTTTAAATTGTCGATAAACTCCAGTGAATCACCTGCTGATTTTTGAATTTCCAATAAATCTCTGAGCCATTCATTAGCCCGCGCTTGTATTTTTTCGGCTTTACCATTGTTATCAGATTTGTAGAGCCAATGTGCGGCAATGCCAGATTCTGACATGAGGTGCATTTCGTGGGTTCTCATTTGTATTTCTATGGGTACGCCATAAGGCCCCATGAGTAATGAATGTAAGGATTGGTAGCCATTGGCTTTAGGCAGGGCAATATAATCTTTAAAGCGGCCGGGGATTGGTTTGTACAGATTATGAACTACACCTAATACTCGGTAGCAATTATCAACATTGTCACAAAGAATGCGAAACGCATAGCGATCCACAACCGCGGCAAGTGATATTTTTTTTAGGTGCATTTTTTGATAAATGCTGTAGATGTGTTTTTCTCGCCCTGATACTTTGCAGACTAGCCCCGCCTGTTCTAAGCGGTTTTTTATGGAGCTTTCGATGGGGTCAACAATTTTTCGGCGATTCCCGCGTGCTTTTTTTAGCGCGTGACAAATAACAGCGTAGCGATGCGGGTACATGGCTTCAAAGCTCAAGGTTTCTAGCTGATGGCGAATATTATTCATGCCTAAGCGGTTGGCTATCGGCGCGTAAATATCAATGGTTTCGCGTGCAATACGGCGTTTTTTTTCTGGAGGCATTACGCCCAATGTCTGCATATTGTGCAGGCGGTCGGCAAGTTTAACGAGAATAACGCGTAAATCTTTGCCCATTGCCAAAAACATTTTACGGACATTTTCCGCTTGAGCTTCGGCTTGTGTTCTATCGGCAATTTTGGTGAGTTTGGTAACGCCGTCCACCAACTCGGCGACTTCGTCACCAAATTGGTGAGCAAGCTCTTGTTTGCTAAACTGACAATCTTCAATCACATCGTGCAGTATGGCTGCCATAATGCCGTTTGCATCCATGTGCATTCCAGCTAATATGATGGCGACTGACAGCGGGTGACAAATATAGGCTTCGCCACTTTTGCGAAATTGACCGCTATGAGCGGCCGCGCCAAAGTGGTAAGCGCGGACACAATCGTCAACTTGATTTTGATCTAAATAGCCAGATAAGTCCTGAGATAAACGGGCAATTAGCTTATCTTCAGGACGCTCGAGTGCGGGGACATCTGGCGTATTCATCTGCTTCGCCGTTAGAACGTCGGGTTGTAGTCATGCGCTTCACCGACACGGTGTAACGAGTTGACGTTTTCAGGGGTAACATGACCTGCGGCGATTTCGCGTAACGCTAATACGGTGTCTTTGTCTTTGCCGCGTGGCAAAAATTCGGTTGCACCGTGGCTTAATTGACGCGCTCTAGTGCTGGCTAATAACACCAGTTTAAAGCGGTTTTCTACGTTTTCTAAACAATCTTCGATGGTAACTCTGGCCATTTTTTAAACCTTGTGTTGGTAGTTAGGGGGGGGGGAGTACAAACCTAGGTTTGCACTCCGAAAATGTATTATTACACTGAACGTGGGAACCATGCATTAATGTGACTTTTGGAATGAATGAAAAATTATCCCCACATTTTTTTTAATTTAGCGCTTTGTTTCTCTATATGCTCTCGAAGGTCATTAGGTGTTTTGACCTCTTGATAACAATGCCAAACAACCTCTTTCTCAAATTCTTCAAAAGATGCACCTGCTTGTTTTGCTTCTTTAATTACATTCTTAGCTTGTTCTGCGTCCATGGGGTGGGTGTCCCGCAAAAACACTGTCAACACATCCAAAACAACGAACAACTTTATTTTGCCAACTCATTTTAATATCCACATAGTTCCTACTTTTCAGTGTTGTCGATAAGTTGGGTTACGGCTATCGCCTAACCCAACCTACATTATTACTAACCTCGTGATTCTAACACAGCCACCGCAG
The DNA here is from genome assembly GCA_009692395.1 of Methylococcales bacterium. Classification (GTDB taxonomy): domain Bacteria; phylum Pseudomonadota; class Gammaproteobacteria; order Methylococcales; family Methylomonadaceae; genus UBA4132. The sequence continues at coordinate 7,459 of SHZG01000086.1, forward strand.
GTAATTCTTTTCCTTCCAAAAATTCAAGGAACGCGCCGCCACCAGTTGAGGTGTAAGACACTTGCTCACTAATGCCATATTGGTCGATAGCGGCTAGGGTATCACCACCACCCGCAATGGAAAACGCGCTACTTTCGGCAATTGCAGTCGCCAGTGTTTGTGTGCCGTGGCTGAATTGTTCGATTTCAAATACACCGACAGGGCCATTCCAAACGATTGTTCCTGCTGATTTTAATAGTTCAGCGTATTGCTTAGCGGTATCAGGGCCAATGTCCAAAATTAAATCATCGGCTTCAACATCAGCAACTTGTTTAATGGTCGCAACCGCATTTTCAGAAAATTCTTTGGCACATACTACGTCAGTTGGAATCGGAATAGCAGAGCCTGCGGCTTTAGCAGCGGCGATTAAGCGTTGTGCTTCTGGAATTAAATCAGCTTCATACAATGATTTGCCGACAGGAAAACCTGCCGCAGCAATAAACGTATTAGCAATACCACCGCCCACAATCAGTTGATCGACTTTAGTTGATAACGATTCTAAGACAGTTAATTTAGTCGATACTTTAGAACCGCCGACGATGGCGATTAAGGGTTTAGTGGGGTTTTCTAAGGCTTTGCCCAGTGCGTCTAATTCGTTGCCTAATAAAGGGCCTGCACACGCAATAGGGGCAAATTTTGCCACGCTGTGGGTTGAGGCTTGCGCTCTGTGGGCAGTACCAAACGCATCCATGACAAATACGTCACACAATGCTGCCATTTTTTTGCCCAGCTCATCGCTATTTTTTTCTTCGCCCACGTTGAAACGCACGTTTTCACACAAAACGACTTCACCAGCAGAGATAGTCACGCCATCAATCCAGTCTTTTTCTAAACGCACAGGTTTGTCGAGTAATAACGCTAAGCGTTCAGCAACAGGTTTTAACGAAGCGGATTCATCATAAACACCTTCTTCTGGACGACCTAAATGTGACATGACCATCACTGCCGCGCCTTTGGCTAGGGCTTTCTGAATGGTTGGTACGCTGGCTTGAATACGAATATCGCTAGTGACTGCACCATTTTTAACTGGCACGTTTAAATCTTGGCGAATTAATACCCGTTTACCTGCTAAATCCAGATCAATCATTCTTTGAATTGACATAATTTGTTCTCTCTACTGTTTATGGAAAATTTTAGTTTTGTCGCCATTTAATTGAGCAACCTATGCTAGGGATTTGCTCTGTTGGCACAGAACCTGTCGCGGCACACAATTTCATGGCTTCAAATAAGTCGCGTATTGTATCAGCTGGGGCAGTTTCTGTGCGACTGGCATCTAAACGCCCGCGATATTGCAGTTCCAAATTGGCGTTATAACCAAAAAAATCAGGCGTACACACTGCCCCGTAGGCTTTTGCGACGGCTTGCGTGTCATCCAACAGATATGGAAAAGGATAAGCGTATTGTGCGGCGAGTCGCTGCATATTTTCGTAAGAGTCTTCTGGGTAGTCTGCCGTGTCGTTAGACATAATGGCGACTGAATTAATACCAAACGCTTGCAGTTCCCGCGTGTCGCGAAGTATGCGTTCATGGATGGCTTGAACATAAGGGCAATGATTACAGATAAACATCACCAATAGCCCTTTTTCACCCACGCACTGGGCAAGCGTCCAGCGTTTTCCATCCACACCCAGTAAATCAAAATTGGGTGCTGCTGTGCCAAAAGCACACACGAGCGTTTCGCGTATAGTATTTTATCTTTCAGATAGTTTGAAAAACAAATTCAATACAAGAATATAAATCAGAATAACCAGAAATAGATTTCTTGATTTTAGCTTTAATAATCGCCCAGTATTGTTCGATAGGATGTAAGGCACACGATTACCCACAACTTCCCACAATGCGGTACAGTAAGATAATTTGAACTAACAAACCGATGATAGCAATGAACTGGATACAACAGGAACTGGGGGTCTGTGCTTGGGCGACACGAGACGTGTTGCGAGGTTGTACAAGGTAATAG
>SHZG01000087.1 GCA_009692395.1 Methylococcales bacterium
TATACTTGCCACTCCAACACCAAAACGCACTGCCGCTTCCGCTTGTGTTAGCCCTTCTTGTTCTTTAATCGTCAATACTTTTTGGCGGAAATCGGCTGAATATGTCATCTAATTTAAAATAATCAAATTATACTGCTTTGGCTATAGTAATCGATATTGGCTAATAAGACCTGTTCAAGTTAAGGGGATTTTTATGGCGAGTTTTGTTGGCTAACTTGCTTGCCATTTGGTACGGTTACGGACAGCCTTGAGCAAGTAACCCGCATGGAGCTTGTGGAATGAGGGTCTTATTCCACCCTGCTATAAATTAACAATATCCGCTTTACTTATCGCTTTGGTGTGTAACGCGCTGGCGACTAGCACGCTTTTAATGCCAATGGTTTTAAGCTGTTGCAAGTCGGCAATATGACGCACGCCGCCTGCGGCGATAAAGTTTGTTTGTGGGTAGGTTTGTTGGTAATAACGTAATTTTTCACTATCAACACCTGCGTCGCTGCCGACTCGCGCCAGCGTCATGATAATGACTTGTTCAGACCATAATTGACTGTCAGCAAATAAGCACAATTCGCCTAATGGTTGATTATCTGAGGAAAAATCTAGTGATAATAGGGCGTTTTTAGTTGCCGCCAGTTGCGAGGCGGTACAACATTCGCTACCTAAGACAGGGCGATAATTACTCACTTCTGCAAACGCTAAATCAGGTGATTGATAACCAGCATCTAGCCAAAAAGTAATCGACGGATAATGCTGTAACACGGCATAAATTAACGCCTGATTATCGCCTTGCTGAATAACGGCATTCAAATCCGCTATATAAATAATTTTAAAATCAGCAAGTTGCAAAAACGCGTCGATGACATCATACACGTCTGCGCTAGGGCATAAGGGTGAATGAATCGGTTGATAGTTATCACGTTGTCCGCGCTGAGCATGAACCACTACGCCGTCTTTTAAATCAAGCACGGGAATTAAGCGCACGGTCGCTTATTCCTTATCGCCAGCGATTAGCAATGCCGCCTGATATAAGGATTTCTTTCGCGCGCCCGTAATCTCTACTGCTAGTGCTACCGCTGTTTTAATGGAGCATTCCGTCAATAATATCCGCAATATTTTTTCTTGTTCATCGGTCAGTAGTTGGTCGCTTTTATCAACGGCTTCCGCGCCATCGACAATCACTACAAACTCGCCTTTACGCATATTATCGTCGCGGGCAACTAACGCCAGCGCGTCTTCTAGGCTCATTTTGACAATGGTTTCATACAATTTTGTGATTTCTCTGGCAATCACAATTTGCCGATTCAACGGTAACACGGTCGCCATATCTTGCAAGGATGCCAGAATACGATGACTGGATTCATAAAATACCCACGTCGTTGGGCAGTTCAGTTGCTCACTGAAAAAGGCTTTGCGAGCAGAGGAAGTGCGCGGTAAAAACCCAAAAAAGGAAAACTGGGTAACAGGCAAACCCGCAGCGGATAAGGCGGCAATTAAGGCACACGCACCAGGTATAGGAACAACATCAATGCCTGCGTCCTTGACTAATTTAACCAATGGCATCCCAGGATCGCTTAATAAGGGTGTGCCTGCATCCGACACCAGCGCGATAGATTGCCCTTCTCGGAGTTTTTCTAATAAGACTAACGCCGCTTTATCTTCATTATGTTGATGCAATGAGGTTAATTTATTGGTAATGCCGTAATGTTGTAATAATAATCCGACGTGGCGCGTATCTTCTGCGGCAATCAAATCGACTTCTTTTAACGTGGCAATCGCTCTAAAACTTATATCGGCTAAATTACCAATCGGTGTCGCCACTACATAAAGTTTTCCGTATTCACTGGACATTCGCTACTCATATTTGAAAGAGGGTTGGCTAGGTATTCTAGCGTTATTTTTTCTATAGCACATAATCATCTTGTCAATCATGGTTAATACAAATCAACAGGATCAACATCCAGTGACCAACGTACTTTTGCCGCGATTTTTAGTTTTGCCACGTCGGGAATTAGCGTCGTTAATAAGGTTTGCAAATCGCTACGCTGATTACTTTGTAACAGTAGTTGATAACGATGGAAACCCGCACGTTTCGCCATCGGTGCAGCGACTGGGCCTAATAGTAATACGTTATGCTTAGGTGTTTGCGCAGCTAAATCAATAAAGGCTTTTAGAAAAGTAACTGGCAATTCTTCATCACGCGCTTGTGCATTGACTAGGGCTTGATAACTAAACGGCGGTAAACCTGCCGCGTTGCGTTCAGCTAAGGCACTAATCGCAAAACGTTGATAACTGTGTTGTATCAGCGTCGTTAATAAGGGATGGTCTGGTTGGCGGGTTTGCATAATAACTTTGCCTGCTTTTTCTGCCCGTCCTGCCCTGCCTGATACTTGAACTATCATTTGCGCGACTTTTTCAGCGGCATGAAAATCAATACTGAATAAACCGCTGTCCACATCCAATATTGCGACCAGCGTGACATTCGGGAAATGATGCCCTTTCGCCAGCATTTGTGTACCGAGAATAATATCAATCTCGCCTTGATGAATTTGTTCTAGGTAGTTTTCTAGCGAACCTTTACGACGCACGGAATCAGTGTCTAAACGTAACGTGACTTTATCGGGAAATACTTTTTTCAGCACTTTTTCGACGCGCTCTGTGCCTAAACCCAGCGGCGTGAGTTCGCCTGTTTTGCAAGCAGGGCAAGCATTCAGTAAGCGGTGTTCTGTGCCGCAATGATGACAACGCAATAGATTTTCATCGGCATAAATAACGAGGTTGGCTTCACAGTGCAAACACCGCGCCACCCAACCACAACCATGACAAATCAAGGTCGGTGCAAAACCACGGCGATTTAAAAACAGTAACACTTGTTCATTTTTTGCCAGCGTTGTTTGCATTTCAGTGAGTAAGGCTTCCGATAAACCTTCACGCATTTTTTTATTGCGAATGTCTAATAAGTGCAACGCGGGGGTAATGGAATAGCCTGCGCGTTCTGGCAAATGTAACCATTGATATCGCTGTTTAGCGACATTATGCAGACTCTCAAACGACGGGGTTGCTGAACCCAACAGCACAGGAATATTGAGTAATTTACCGCGTACTATCGCTACATCACGCGCCGAAAAGCGCAGGCTGTCTTGTTGTTTAAACGAGCTATCATGTTCTTCATCGAGAATAATTAAGCCCAAATGAGTAAACGGGGTAAATAATGCGGAGCGCGTTCCCAGCAAAATAGAACACGCGCCTTGCTGGGCTTGTAACCACGCGTTTTGCCGTTGATTATCGGTTAATTTTGAATGCGAGACCGCGATATTAACCGCAAAACGGTGTTTAAAACGTTCTTCTAGTTGTGGCGTGAGGCTGATTTCTGGCACTAACACTAATACTTGCTGCCCGCGTTTCAGCACCTCGTGAATAATTTGCAAATAGACTTCAGTTTTGCCGCTACCCGTCACACCTTCCAGTAAAAATACCGCGAACTGCCCTAAACCATTGCATACCGTGTCTATGGCCGTTTGTTGAGCGGTATTACTGGCTAAAGCGGTATTTTTGAGTTCCGTGAGCGGGGGATTTTGTTCAGCGACCAGTACGGCGGCTTTGCCCAATCGCAAGGCTTTGGGAAACGCGGTACTGATAACTTCGCCAATTGGGTGATGATAATAACGACTAACCCAGCGCAATAAGGCTAAATCGGTAGCGGACAGTAAAGCGTGCGAATCGATAATTCTGTCCACACGCTTTAATTTTTCAAGCTCCCATTCGCTGTTATCGGCAACGCCCACCAAATAACCGACTTTTCGATGGTCGCCAAAACCAAATGGCACCATTAACCGTGCGCCTAATTCAATCTTATCCCTTTCGATATTTTCAGGCGCGAGATAATCAAATAATTGATATAACGGACAAGCAATGGCAACTTTGAAAATTAAGGGGGGGTGAATAGCGTTGTTAGCCATGAGAGTTACCTTCGTTTTATCAGCTAACATTAAATTAGAGTTATCCACAAACACTGTGGATAACTCTGTGGAAAAGTCATTTTTATTCAATCAGACCACTATTTTTATTAGTTATAAAAACTAAAATAATATTTTATTTTTCAATAAGTTAATTAATTAAAATAACTAAAAAATCGTGGTCGTTATTAATATAACGTACTGTGTATAACCTGTGGATAAGTTATTAGGGCTTGATAAATTTTAGCGTCATTCGGTCGCTTTCACCGATGGCGAGGTATTTTTTGCGATCCTTATCTTTCAGTCGTAACGAGGGCGGCAATGTCCACACGCCTTCTGGATAATTTTTAGTATCTTTACTGTTGGCATTAATGTCAGATTTAGCTAAAAATTCAAAACCGGCATTTCTTGCCAGATCAATCACATAATCCTCAGTCACCTAGCCTGATTCAGCATGAACATCTTGCTGCTTTAATACTGAGTTTCTATGTTCTACCACACCTAATATGCCACCTGATTTTAATGCGTTATACATTGCCTTAAAAACAGCTGGGGCTTGGTCTGTTTTCATCCAGTTATGGACATTACGAAAGGTCAAGACTCTATCAACCTAGTTATCGGGAGCAATTTGTAGTGCGTCAGGCGGTTGTAGTGTGGTTATCTCCACTTTATCGTATATTGTGGGTTCTGCCTGTAGTTTACTGATATACGCTTGCAGGCTTTTTTGAAGTCGTTCTTCTTTAGTATCGGCTGAAAAATGCGCAACATAAAGTTTGCCGTGGTCTCTCAAAAAGGGCGCGAGAATTTCGGTGTACCAGCCTTCACCTGCCCAGATTTCAAGCACAGTCATATTATCTTTTACCTCAAAAAAATCTAAGGTTTGCTGTGGGTGTCGATATTTATCACGGTTTTTATGTTCAACAGAGCGGTGTGTACCTGCAATGATTTGGGGTAACGCAGTTGATGTTTCGGCGGCTTGTGTCGATAACGCACAACTAGCCAATAGCAAGGCTAATAAAAATTTATTCATATTACTCATAACTCCGGCGCTTTGTAATTCCAAATTTGTAACAGGCTTAACGTGGCTAACATTAAAAACGCCAGTAATGTCCACGCAGGCATACTAAAGCCGAACAGCGTCCAGTCCACTTTAGCGCAATCACCCGTACCGCTGAGCATGAGTTTCAGTGTGTCAAATAACGGAAAGTTTTTCAGCATATCCATCAATTCTATGCCAAGACATTCGGGGACTTTTTCGGGTGGTAAATGTTGTAACCAAACATGGCGCATAGAAATAGACGCACCGAATAAAGCGGTGATAGTGCCTGCAATGGCATAGCGGGTTGTGCTTGTTTGCTGGGGATTATGAATCGCGGCACACAAAAACACGATGCCCGTCGCTAAAATTGCTAATCGTTGAGAAATACATAACGGGCAAGGATTTAAGCCTTGGACAAATTGAAAATAAGCCCCCATTGCTAACAAAAAAGCACAGCCCAGAAAACCTAAAAAAAACCAAATTCTCGAATTAAATTTTATTAATACCAACATCATCAACCTCATTAACTGCGTCTTGAAACTGTTTAATTTCCCGTGATGGGCCTAATACCACTAAAACATCCCCCGCGTTCAAGGTATATTTTTTTTCACTGATAGCAAAATGCAGAGCATCGCCTAGTTCCCTATCAACAATGCCAATCAATATTAAATTGTATTTTTCTGCTAAGCGTAAGTCACTGCTTTTTGAGTCTTCAAGATAAGAACCGCGCGGAATTTCTATTTGTGCGATATTCAAATCATGCTGCCCAAACACCGTATTGTCCAACATATTAGTGACATCGGGTTTAGTGAGCATATTATGCGTTCGCCGTGCGCATATTTCATAAGGATCAATGATTTTATTCGCGCCCGCTGCCAATAATTTTTCGGCTGATTCAGGGTCATCGACAATGGAAATAATGGTCAATTCTTTATCAATGGCGCGTGCTGAAATGGTTAAAAACACATTATTTGAATCCGTTGGGTAAAAACAAAAAATAATATCAATCGTTGAACCGATACCGATGGCTTTGAGTTCTTCATCGTTACGAAAATCAATAATCGTCGTTTCAAAACCTTGTTCGCTAACCAGTGTTGCTTCATCCGTATCTTCACTGATAAACAACAGCTGATGTTGCGTTAAATTCAAGCGTTTCATGACTTCAAGCGACATGACACTATAGCCAAAAATGGCAATTTTCTTCATAATTTTAATTTACGTTTGGGACGCCTTAGCTCAATTTGAGAGCAAAAATAATCAATACTGACTTCTTTACCCAGCAATACCAGCAGGTCATTCGCCTGCAATTCAAAATATTTTGTAGGGTTAAAATAAAAATGCTGATCTTTTATTGGATACCGATTTTTATGTTTTTGATGTAACGAATGCGTACTAATAACCCCCACTAACATCAGTTTACGCTGTTCAAAATCAATGTCTGCAAGACGTGTGCCATCAAGAAAAGACCCCGAATGCACACACACGGTTTCCATAACAAAGTTTTTCTCCTCATTAATAATGCCAACAATCGCTTCAAAAGCAACAGGTTGACCAATGTATTCTGCAACCACCAAGCCTGCTATTTCAAACGGTTGTAGCACATCATTTGCGCCCGCTTGATAGAGTTTTTTCACACTTTCTCGATGATTAGCACGAGAAATAATACGAATATCAGGATTTAAATGCCGACTAGTGAGCGTGATATACACATTAATCACATCACTACCTGTGGTACATAAAACAGCAGTGGCTTTGCCGTTAATCCCTGCACTTTTTAGGATTTTATTGCGACTGGCATCGGCGTGAATCGCTGGATAACCGCGTCGTTTAGCTTTTGCAATACGCTCTTCATTGTTATCAATAATCACAAACCGTTGCTTATCTTTTTCCAACTGCGTAGCAATATGCTGTCCAACGCGTCCAAAACCACAAATAATGACAAAACTGCTATAACGATTGAGTTCACTATGGGTTTTTTGATCGCGTAATTCTTGTATTCTCTCACTCAATGCGGCGACGATAATCGACGTTAAAAAGGACAATACCCCTAAGCCCGAAAAAATCATCGCCATCGTCACTAAGCGTCCCCCTGAGGTTTGTGGCGATATATCACCAAAACCCACGGTGGCAACCGTGACCACGGTGAAATAAAGCGCGTCAAATAAATTTCCCACCTGTTTGCTGTTATCGGGGTGTTCCAATAAATAAATACTGATAGTACCGATAAAAATCAAAAAACCTAGAAAGAATGCCAACGTATACAATTCAAAGCGTTTACTGGCTAAAACATCGGCAAATAATTTGATGTTATTAAAGTACCGAAATAACTTAAATAACCGAAAAATAAGAAATATTCGTAATATTTGTAGCGGTCGATAGATAGAAACAATTGCCAACAAATCAACTAACGCTAACGGCGTGCGCATATACGCCATTTTCTGTACAACAATCAACCATATCGCCGTTGTTAGCCGAAAAGAAATGCCTAAATAGCGAGTCTTGTCGTAATACTCAAGAAAAATTTTATGGCTGTCATTACACAGCCAAACACGCAATAAATATTCCCAAACAAACAACGCGATGATAATGCGCTCAAACAACACATCAATTGGATGTAATTCACTATTTACCTCATAAACCAATAAAAAGACACTACTCATGACCAAACAAATCATGAACATATCAAAATAGGCTTTAATTTGACTGTCTGGGTTTTCCAATAAATCATAAAAAAACAGCTTCGTCTGTCGATAACGCGCCGATCTTTTTAGGACGTAAGCAAAATAAATAATCAATCGAGTCAGCATAGTTTTGACATAAGTAGGGCGTTCAAAATTCCAAATTTTTACAGCATTTTATCACTTCGACCGTAAAAGCCTGTCTCTTTAGGACGTGGGGAATAAATAGATAAGTACATCAATGAGATAGACAGAAATTGACATCGTTAGCGGTGGTCAATATAGTGGTCAAATCATCATCATTCGCTTATTACCCTCATGACTCATTCACAACCACCGATAGACATTACGCCCTACTTAGTCGAAGACCTCGGCACAGGTGATATAACAGCCGCTATTATTCCTGAAGCCACGCATACTCAAGCGGAAGTCATTACCCGCGAAGACATGGTGTTATGTGGGACAGCATGGTTTGACGCAGTGTTTAATACCTTAAACCCTGCCATTAAAATTGATTGGCAAGTGCAAGAAGGCGACAACGTCACTAAAAATACCCTGCTGTGTAAACTTCAAGGGTCTGCTAGAGCCTTATTAACAGGTGAGCGCACCGCGTTAAATTTATTACAAACTTTATCAGCAACCGCGACAGTCGCCAGACAATACGCCGAGGCAGTTAAAGGCACACACTGTAAAGTATTAGATACCCGCAAAACTATTCCCGCCTTACGCGATGCACAAAAATATGCCGTTAAGTGCGGCGGCTGTTATAACCACCGTATCGGTTTATATGATGGCGTGTTAATCAAAGAAAATCACATCATGGCGGCAGGGTCTATTGCCAAAGCCGTCCAAACTGCACGCGAACTCAGCACAGTGGCGGTTGAAGTTGAGGTTGAATCGTTACCGCAATTACAAGAAGCTCTCGCCGCTAAACCAGACCGCATTATGCTGGACAACTTTAGTCTTGACGATTTACGCACCGCAGTTGCCTTAACCGCAGGCAGTATAGAGCTAGAAGCCTCAGGTAATATTGATTTAACCACGATTCGCTCCGTCGCCGAAACAGGCGTGGATTTTATTTCCATCGGTGCGTTGACTAAACATATTCAAGCAATTGATTTGTCAATGCGCATTAAATTGGTGGTTTGATATGGACGACTTATTTAAACAACTGACCCACGGTGTTTATATTATCGCCGTCAGTGATGGCGTACATCACAACGCCTTCACCGCTGCGTGGGTGATGCAAGTCTCTTTTAATCCACCGTTATTGGCGATTAGTATTAACCCTGAACACTATTCCTACCGCTTATTGCAAACAGGCGGCGTGTGTACAGTGAATGTCTTGGGACAAAATCAAGCCCATATCGCTGAACATTTTGGTCGCTCGCATGATAAAGACAAAATGGCAGGTTTTGTGTGGCAACAAGGTTTATCGACCGCGCCTATTTTGGCGGACAGTTTGGCGTATTTTGATTGTCAAGTCAGCCATTACACCGAGGCTGGCGATCATAAAATTGTAGTTTGCAATGTAATTTCAGGAGCTATTTTTCATCAGGGTAAACCGCTGTTGTATAACCAAACAGCCGATATGGATGGTAGCACTGAACTTTATTAACGTAGGATGAGTGGGTAGTGGGCTAAATCTGTGATGATAGATTAAAATCACGGGCAGAATAAAATCACACTTACCTAAAAGACCTTATGAGCTGCTACCAAGAAATCACCTGTCCATTCTGTAAAAGTACCCAGATTGGCAAGTCAGGACGCAATGCAACGGGAGAGCCACG
>SHZG01000088.1 GCA_009692395.1 Methylococcales bacterium
TGTTATACTTGCCACTCCAACACCAAAACGCACTGCCGCTTCCGCTTGTGTTAGCCCTTCTTGTTCTTTAATCGTCAATACTTTTTGGCGGAAATCGGCTGAATATGTCATCTAATTTAAAATAATCAAATTATACTGCTTTGGATATAGAGCACGATTTAGGCACAAAAGAACCCGCCGATTCGTTCATGAAAAAATTCGCCCGTGCCGCAAAACAAGACTTATGCGTAGAAGGTGGCGTTCTGTATGGACAGTGGAAAAAATGGGGCGATTTGGAAAATGAAGAAATGCTGAAAACTTTTAGCGGGATTTTAATCGGTATGGGCATTAGCAATGCGTTGTTAGCTACCGCCTTGGTTGCGGTGAGTGTCATCGTGATTCATATCGGCATTAAAGCTTTTTGTGAAGATTGCCAATAAGCGGCGTAAATTGAGTTGCCGTCTTTTTGGCAACCTAACATTTTCTGGTATTTGTTGGGTTGCGAAAGAGCCGCAACCCAACCTACAAACCCTTGCAATAACAATAAGCGGTGAAGCTAACAACTTTATGGCTTTTTTATGCCATTAACACTCTGTAACAAAACGTAATCTGTAGACAAAAAAATACCCCGACTAGCGGAGTATTTTTCAACGAACAGTAGTAAGGTGCGATAAGCACCCCATGACTTATTCTTCGTTGTTTACTGCGAACGGGTGTTTAGCTTCTTTTTTAGCTGCAACAACTTCAGCAGCAGTAGGAGAACCTGCAACGGCGCGTTTCAGAGCTTCTTTAGTTGCTGCGTAGTTGAATTTTTCAATCAATGCATCATCTTCAGCCATCCAGTGAATGAATACACCAACAGAGATGAATAAATCATCAGCTTCGTCAGCTGGGATAGTGCCATCTTCAACACAATCAGCAACTGCCATAGCAACAGCACGTTGTGCTGGGCCAAACATTTGAACTGCTTGTTTAGAACCTTTGATAGTTACTTTGTTGAACAAAATAGTAGCTGGTTTAACTAACAAGTTAGGAGCAACAACCGCTAACAAAGTAGAGAAGCCGTCTTTGTTGTTTGTTAAAGCGTTAGCGAATGCAGATTCAGCAGCTGAACCTCTTGGGCCAATGATTAAGTCAATGTGAGCAATCTCGTTACCTTCGCCAACTAAAGATTCGCCAACCATCATTTTATTGATTAGAGCCATGCGTGTTTTCCCCTATAAAGAAAAATTAAAAATTAAGTCAAAATTGACTTTGTGAAAAATTGTTACTGATAAACTTGTCTAAAAATACGGTAAATACCGTGGCTACGGTCATATCTGCCGTAGTGCCTGGATTGATACGTTGAGATTTAAGCTCCTGATCAATGCTATGCAGTAACGGCATCATTAAATCAGGATTCTCAGTAGCGGATAATTCAGCATTAAGCTGATTCATTCGACTGGCTAGCATTTCAGTGTATTGATTACCGTATTTTCTCTCGATGTGACTATCAGGATAATGACTTAGCAAATCTGCGTAAACCGCAACTGCTGCCCAATGATGATTGCCCCACTTAAGAAGTGTACGATTATACCGCAAAACCGCAAAATCAAAAATATCTTTATAATCCGTTATATACTGAAGCGCGATACGGTCTTTCGCGCTAGCAAGCTGCATTGCTTCGGTTAAAATCACGGCGGCTGGGGCTTTGACATCTTGTTGTGCTACGTCGCCTAAACCAGCAGGTGCTGCCAACGCAATGGCTTTAAACGCCCAATCGGCATCCGCTACTGTGGTGTTTGCCAGCACTTGGTGCAATGCCTGTCTGAGCGTGATGTCAGTTGCACAATAGTCAACTGCTTGAATTAACGGCGCACACAGTAAAATAATGCCTAAATTAGTATTACAACCCACCGCTTCGCGAGTAGCTTTTACTGCATAAAATATTTTTTCACCCAGTGAATAATCAGAGTTACACAGCGGAGTCGCACTTACTTTTGCACTGAGACGAAAATCATCCACCGTCATATCATGAGCGGCAGAATAAATACTAACATTCCCTGGTTTAAATGCCTGTAATTCCACTTCACAGGCTTGTTGATACAGTTGTTCGAGTGAATTCATGGTGTAATTCCTACGCTTTACCCAGCTTATCGTGTGTTGAATAGGAGCGAGACTCAGCCTTGATAGATAGCAGGAAGAAATAATTAGTTGGCGTATTTAAAATAACTGATATTACGCAGGCATGTTCAGATGAGTCGATGAGGGTGACATTAGTCATTGATTTTATTGAGCCGTTAGGCGGAATCGAACCACCGACCCAGACATTACGAATGGGAGAAAGCATAAAATCCATAACACACCACAATAAAACAATCAATAAGTTATATTGTTGTCACTTGTTGCCGTTTTTTTACTCAATTGCAACATGAGCGTATAACAGAAACCTAGAAACAATATAGGCTTGGAAGTATACCACCACCTAACAAGCCCTATCCAATAACTTCACGATACGAGTTAAGCAATGGCTCGGTACTAAAGCCGCTTGATAATTTTTAATTAAGTCTTTTACTGCCTACTCAATCAAAGCCTGTTTTGATTTAATACCGCTTAATTCAAAAACCGTCCTGATTAGCAAGATTCTTCCGCTTGACGAAACCAAGTTGCAGGACGAGGTTTAATGGTAACGGCGGCACACGCAGGTGAGACTGTGAAAGTATTATCAAAAACGACCAAAATCGACACACAACAGCAAAAAATCTGCTATAATTTATTGATTGTTCGTTGCCAACATCAAAATTCAGCCCGAATTTTGAATACTTTCACAGTCTCTATAGCTAAAGCACAATAAAATGATACTGTTCATGGTGAGCTTGTAGAACCACATTCACGCTTCGACAAGCTCAGCGCGAACGGTTTTTTAATCAATTTATACTGCCTCGGCTATATGTGACTCATCTTGTCGTATTGCATTGTAGCAAGAGAGTTAAAACCACAAGTGTATGCCTGCCACAAAGCGCGTTTCGTCCACCGTATTACCGTTAGCTCTTGCATAATTCGCGGTATTACCAACGACACTTGCCCATTCTACACCGATATAAGGTGCAAATTCACGGCGGAATTCATAGCGTAACCGCATTCCCACTTCAATGTTTGATAAGCCATTACCCACACTATGCGCGGTATCGTTTTTACTGTAAAAATTCGCCTCGATACGCGGTTGTAAAATCAGCCGTTGGGTTATTAACACATCGTATTCCAACTCAGTCCGAAACGACACGCGCCCTTGTTCATTCACATAAAACGTTGCTTCGGTGTAGAGCCAATAAGGGGCTAAACCTTGCACACCCAATGCCAACCAACCCCGATTATGCCCAGAACCACTGTCATAACGCACACCTAAATGTGAGTCCCAATAGGGCGTGATGGCGTGCGCCCACAATAATTCGGTACGCGCATTTTCTAACTTACCGTTCTGCATTCCACATTCGGCTCTTATTAAAGCGCGGTTGTAAGTTTGTCCTGCCCACGCTTGCAAATCATAGGTCATGGCGGCGTTGCCTGTTGTCGTCACACTTTCTAATCTATCGACTACCAGTGAATACAGGTTATGCGAATCATTGTGGTAAAACGGCAGGGAGTGCAGTGTTTCACCATCAGAATAGGCGTGTGGGTCTCGCGCATTTTCAGGCACATCACTGCCCTGCATGGACATCTCCGTGTGATTCATGGTCGCATGGTTCATTTTGCTATGATCCATTGCGCCACTCTTTTCAGCATGGTTCATTTTGCTGTGATCCATCGGCAGTGCTTTTTTTTCAGGTACTTCCGCTTCCTGCATCTTCATATCACCGTGATTCATTTTGCTATGATCCATAGTCGGTGCGTCTTCTGCCCACGTTAGGGATGCGAACATCATTAACATAAAGACTTGCGAGGTTTTATGCTCTAACATACGCCGCCTCACGACACCACCACCGTGCGAAACATTCCAACGTGCATGTGGTAAAACAAATGGCAATGCCACGCCCAATACCCCAGCGCATCTGCCGTCACTAAAAAACTAATGCGTTGCGCAGGTTGTACGCTAAAAGTATGTTTACGCACTTGAAATTGACCGTCGGGCGTTTCCAATTCACTCCACATACCATGCAAATGAATAGGATGAGTCATCATGGTGTCATTGACTAAAATAACGCGTAACCGCTCACCATAACGAAAATGTATCGGCGTGGAATCATCAAACTCTACGCCATCAAATGACCAGCTATAGCGTTCCATATTACCCGTTAAATGCAGTTCAATGTCACGTTGCGCGGGGCGTGAGTCCATCGACCCGCCAACCGTATGCAAATCTGCATAAGTCAACACCCGCCGCCCGTTATTGCGTAGTCCAATCCCTGCATCATCCAAATTGGTACGCGGCGTATCAACACGCATATCGACACTTGCACCGTATTCAGTTTTAGCATGATGCACCGCAACGCCACCATTCATATCACCCATCATATCCATCATGGACAAAGGTTCGGCTTTATCCAATGCAGGGACAGTAGCCGTTAAACCCGCTCGCGTTGTTAATGTCCCCCGCGCATAACCTGTTCTATCCATAGATTGCGCAAAAATAGTGTAAGCATCGTCTTTGGGTGTGACAATCACATCGTAAGTTTCTGCCGCACCTAATCGAACTTCATCGACACTGACAGGTTCAACGTTCTGCCCGTCCGCTTGCACCACGGTCATTTTTAAATTAGGAATCCGTACATCAAAGAAACTTTGCGCCGCAGAATTAATAAACCGTAAGCGCACCCGTTCACCTTTAGTAAACAGCCCAGTCCAATTCGCTTCAGGCGTGTTGCCGTTGAGTAGATAACGATAGGTATAGGCGGCAATATCCGACAAATCGGTCATATTCATCCGCATTTCATTCCACATGGCGCGTTTATCGACGGCAGGCATTAGCCCATTTTGCGCAACATCGCGGGCAAAATCTAGTGCGGTCAATTGATTGAAATTGTAGTAATCACTTTGCTTTTTTAATTTATCCAACACTGCCATTGGAGATTCATCCGTCCAATCGGACAACACAATTACATAATCACGTTCTGCAATAATCGGTTCAGACTTTAACGGCTCAATGATAATCGCACCATACAAACCTGTTTGCTCCTGCATACCTGAATGCGAGTGATACCAATAAGTACCTGATTGTTGCACTTTAAAGCGATAAGTAAAGGTACGGTTAGGCGCGATACCAGCAAAACTGACCCCATGTGCGCCGTCCATTTGATAAGGCAAAATCAGCCCGTGCCAATGAATAGAACTGCTTTCATTGAGTTGATTGGTGACATGAATGGTAACAGTGTCGCCTTCACGCCAACGCAAGGTTGGCGCGGGAAGAGATCCATTCACCGTCGTTGCTAAACGCGGTGTGCCAGTAAAATTAACACTGGTTTGTGCAATGGTTAAATGAAATTCTGAACCGCTCAGTATGTCAGCAGGCTTCGCATACACCGTTTTAATCCAAGGAGATAAACTTAACGCGGCTAAGCCTTTAAGACACTGACGACGGGAAAGCAAAGGTAATATAGATTGTTTAGTGGTGGCTTTCATATGAACTGTCCTTTTATTGGATTATTGCGTGGTGATGAGGAAACATCAACTAGGCGATAAACATATCAGAAATTCAGCGAATTCAGGTAATTCAACAAAAAAGAGTACAGAAATTTATCGAGCCATTTGAATACAGTGTGTACTCAAAAGTGTTGCGGGGGAAAATCGGGGTGGAGGTGTTGAAACGCCCGTTTCGTAAGAAACGAGCGTAGTATCACTTAGGAAACTGGGCTTTGATTTGCTTTAGCGATTTCAGCAATTTTGCCAAATGCTTCGATGTCGCGTACGGCGAGATCAGCTAATACTTTACGGTCGATACCCACATTGGCTTTAGTTAAACCATTGATTAAACGACTGTAAGAAATACCGTACATTCTTGCGGCAGCGTTAATACGCACAATCCACAGAGCGCGGAATTGACGTTTTTTCTGTTTACGGTCACGGTACGCATATTGTCCCGCTTTGATGACCGCTTGTTTAGCAACGCGATAGACTCGGCTTCTTGCGCCATAGTAACCTTTTGCTAATTTAAGAATTTTTTTGTGTCTTGCTCTGGCTGTTACGCCACGTTTTACTCTAGGCATGATTAATCTCCTTGATTAACTGTAAGGCATCATGCGTCTAGCCATACGCACATCAGATGGATGAACACTCGCGGGTGCGCGTAGCTGTCTTTTTCTTTTGGTCGATTTTTTAGTCAAAATGTGGCGTTTGTGTGATTGTCCACATTTAAAACCGCCGTTGCCTGTGCGTCTAAAACGCTTAGCAGCACCACGGTTAGTTTTTATTTTCGGCATTTGTTTGCTCCAATTAAATTTAAAAAAAATCCTTGATAATTAACTCAACAAGGCAAAATGCGTTAGCCCTGAAGAATTACTCACATTCTGTTTGAATGCGTTGACTCAGCAAGTCCTGTGCTAAGGTAAAACAAAGCCAGAGGGTTTATCACTAAACCCGTCTGGCTTGAATTTGGGTGTTATAAATTATTTTTTCTTCTTTGGCGACATGGTCATAATCATTTGTCGCCCTTCCATCTTAGGAAACTGCTCGACAATAGCGATTTCTTCCAAGTCTTTTTCAATGCGTTTTAACACATCCATGCCAAGTTCACGATGTGCCAGTTCGCGCCCGCGATAACGTACAGTAATCTTGGTTTTGTCACCGTCATTAAGAAACTTAATTAAACTTCTTAATTTGACTTGATAATCGCCTTCATCCGTTCCAGGTCTGAATTTGATTTCTTTGACTTGAATTTGCTTTTGCTTCTTTTTAGCAAGGGCTAATTTTTTATTGAGTTCAAACTGGTATTTACCGTAGTTCATTATCTTACAAACGGGGGGATCCGCGTTTGGCGATATTTCTACTAAATCCAAGTCTGCCGCATAAGCAATCTGTTTGGCCTCATCCAGCGAGATAATACCTAATGCTTCACCCTCTGCACCTGTGACTCTCACCCGTCTAGCGGTGATCATATCATTCAAGCGTGTTTCGTCTTTTTTAGCAGCGATAACCCTAATCCTCCACGTTATAATTATGTTCTATCAGCAATTTCTTGTGCTAAGCGGTTGCTAAAGTCACTCATTGCCAAACTACCTAAATCATCACCCTTTTGCGTGCGTACCGTAATGACTTGTTGTTCTAATTCATTATCACCGATGATGACAAGATAGGGTACACGCTGCATAGAATGCTCGCGAATTTTAAAGCCAATCTTCTCATTTCTCAAGTCTATTTTTGCTCTGATACCTTGCTGTTCTAATGTTTTCAGCACTTCGGTGGCATAATCAGCGTGTCTATCGGCAATAATTAGCACCACAACCTGCACTGGTGACAGCCATAATGGAAATGTTCCAGCGTGTTGTTCGATTAAAATACCAATGAAGCGTTCTAGCGAACCCAGTATCGCGCGATGCAACATCACGGGTACTTGCTTTGAACCATCTTCGGCAATATAGCTGGCACTCAAGCGAGCAGGCATCGAAAAATCAACTTGAATCGTGCCGCATTGCCACACTCTACCGATACAATCTTTTAGCGAGAATTCAATTTTAGGGCCGTAAAACGCGCCTTCACCTGGTTGTAAATCCCACTTCAATTCTTTGTTATTCAACGCAAGTTCTAACGCAGATTCTGCTTTATCCCAAACGCTGTCATCACCAACGCGATTTTCAGGGCGTGTGGATAATTTAATGATAACTTCTTCAAAACCGAAATCGTTATAAACCGCAAACAGCATATCAATGAAGGTCGCGACTTCGTCTTGGATTTGCGCTTCAGTACAGAAAATATGCGCATCATCTTGGACAAAATTACGCACCCGCATTAAACCATGTAGCGTGCCAGATGGCTCATTACGGTGGCACGAACCGAATTCCGCTAAGCGTATCGGTAAATCGCGGTAACTTTTAATGCCTTGATTATAAATCTGTACATGGCACGGGCAGTTCATCGGTTTCACCGCATAATCGCGATTTTCCGAATGAGTAGTAAAAATCATGGTTCCGAATTTATCCCAATGCCCTGATTTTTCCCACAGTGAACGGTCTACTAGCTGCGGCGTTTTAACTTCCGCATAGCCATTGAAACGCAATTTCTCACGAACGTATTGTTCAACTTGTTGATAGATAATCCAGCCTTTTTCATGCCAGAACACCATACCTGGTGCTTCTTCTTGGGTATGGAACAAATCCAGCGTTTTTGCTAATTTACGGTGATCGCGTTTTTCAGCTTCTTCTAAACGGTGTAAATAAGCTTGCAGTTCTTTTTTATCGCCCCACGCGGTGCCATAAATGCGTTGTAGCATTTCGTTTTTAGAATCGCCGCGCCAATACGCACCTGCGATTTTCATTAACTTGAACACGCCTAATTTACCAGTGCTAGGCACATGAGGCCCACGACATAAATCAGTAAAGCCACCTTGTTCATACAAGGATAAATCTTGATCGGCAGGAATAGATTCAATAATTTCTGCTTTATAGGCTTCGCCTAGTCCTTTAAAGAACGTAACCGCTGCATCTCTGGATAACATTGATCGATGAATTACAAAGTCTTGCGCGACCAATTCTTGCATTTTCTTTTCAATGACAATTAAATCGTCAGGCGTAAACGGTCTGGAATAGGCAAAATCGTAGAAAAAGCCATGTTCAATCACAGGGCCGATAGTGACTTGTGCATCTGGGAATAATTGCTTAACCGCTTGGGCTAATAAATGCGCAGTAGAATGGCGGATAACATCAACGCCGTCTTCGTCTTTAGCCGTAATAATTTGTAGGATAGCATCTTGTTCAATCAGCGTGCTAGCATCCACTACGACACCGTTGACTTTACCTGCGAGGGTTGCCTTTGCTAATCCCGTACCTATCGATTTTGCAACATCTAACACAGTGACTGCGTGGTCAAATTCGCGTAAAGAACCGTCTGGGAGAGTAATTACAGGCATGAGATAAACTTTTTGATTGCTACAATGAAAAAAGCACCGCCTGAGCAGTGCTTTATATATTTTGGTAGGCACGAGTGGACTCGAACCACCGACCCCCACCATGTCAAGGTGGTGCTCTAACCAACTGAGCTACGCGCCTGAAGTATGAACTTCAAGCCGCGTATTGTACCAATAATTTTCTGTTATGCAAGCATTGACATTTAGAGAGACGTATTTAGTGACGGACTAACTATAAATAAAATGGTAGTGGATTAAATCTGTAATTATAAATAAATATCGCGCCCGAATTCGACCTTGTTGATAAGCAAACCCGATGACGGTGTCGTGCATCAACTCTAGTTTTGAGAAGCAAATGGTCTTGCGATTGAGTCGTTTGATCCATGTCCGAAAGTTCAGGTTTTTACGTTCTATTTTCTG
>SHZG01000089.1 GCA_009692395.1 Methylococcales bacterium
GTTGCATTGCGTCCTGACTTGCCAATCTGGTTACTTTTACAGAATGGACAGGTGATTTCTTGGTAGCAGCTCATAAGGTCTTTTAGGTAAGTGTGATTTTATTCTGCCCGTGATTTTAATCTATCATCACAGATTTAACCCACTACCAACTCATGGAATGCAAGGTGGGTGCGATTTTAATCGCGCATTATGCCGTCAATTTTGCACTGCGCGAATAAATTCGCGCCTACATACTGGTAATGCCCTTATTTTTCAGGATAATTACACTTACTTTACAATCTAAATATAAGAAATAACGTATGAATACTTTACTAAAAAACACGCTGTGGGTAGCCATTGCAGTGCTGGGTGCGGGTGCTGTATCAGGCATTGCCTTAAATCGCGGTGAACCGATTAACGCCCTATGGTTTATTACCGCCGCGTTGTGTATTTATGCTATCAGCTACCGTTTTTATGCCGCGTGGATTGCAGCGACGGTGTTAATGGTTGATGAAACCCGCGCTACCCCTGCGGAACGCTTAGAAAATGGCAGTGATTTTATACCGACTAATCGCTGGATTGTGTTCGGTCATCATTTTGCCGCCATCGCAGGGCCTGGCCCGTTAGTTGGCCCGACATTAGCAGCACAATTTGGTTATTTACCTGGAACGCTGTGGATTTTGTTTGGCGCGGTGTTAGGTGGTTGTGTACAAGATATGGTTACACTGTTTTTATCCACGCGCCGTGATGCTAAAAGTTTAGGGCAGATGGCGCGTGATGAATTAGGCGCGTTAGGTGGTACGGCGGCATTGATTGCTACGTTTACTATTATGATTATTTTGATTGCGGTGCTGGGCTTGGTTGTAGTTAATGCCATGAAACACAGTCCGTGGGCAACATTTACCGTATCAGCGACCATCCCGATTGCCATGATAGTCGGCGTTTATATGCGTTATATAAGAGTCGGGCAGGTATTAGAAGCCTCGGCGTTAGGCGTAATATTATTGTTGCTCGCCGTTGCAGGTGGACGCGTCGTTGATGAAAGCGCGACTTTACGCGTGTTATTTGACCACGAAGGGCTAACGCTGGCATGGTGGGTAATGGCGTATGGGTTTGCGGCGGCGATTGTGCCCGTTTGGTTGTTATTAGCCCCGCGTGATTATTTATCGACTTATATGAAGTTAGGCACGATTACGTTGTTAGCAGTCGCAATCATCATGCTACAGCCAGATGTCAAAATGCCTGCGGTGACGCAATTTATTGACGGCACTGGGCCTATTTTTGGCGGTAAATTATTTCCGTTTGTCTTTATTACCATTGCTTGCGGCGCGATTTCTGGCTTTCACGCGTTGATTGCCTCAGGCACAACGCCCAAACTATTAACCAATGAACGCGATATACGCATGATTGGTTACGGTGGTATGTTGTTGGAATCGTTTGTGGCAGTAATGGCAATGATAGCCGCGACCGTTTTAGATCCAGGTGTATTTTTTGCGATTAACAGTTCAGCGGGCGTGGTGGGCGCAGACGCGGCGGCGGCAGTAGCGAAAATTTCGTCATGGGGTTATCCAGTCACCGTTGAACAAATGCAGCTGTTAGCCCAGCAAATGGGTGAAGCCACATTGTTTGCGCGTACAGGCGGTGCGCCATCTCTAGCAGTTGGTATGGCGAGTATTTTCGGCAGTGCGTTTGGTCAAGGAATGTTAGCCTTGTGGTATCACTTCGCTATTATGTTCGAGGCGATTTTTATTTTGACCACCTTGGACGCAGGCACGCGTGTCGGGCGATTTATGTTGCAAGATATGTTAGGCAATAAATGGCCAGCGATGGGGCAAACGTCGTGGATGCCATCGGTGATTTTCACTAGCGCGGTGGTGGTATCGCTATGGGGTTATTTTCTGTATATCGGCGTAATTAATCCGAACGGTGGCGTGAATATTTTATGGCCATTGTTTGGCATTGCCAATCAAATGCTGGCGGCAATTGCCTTGTGTGTGGCAACAGGGATTTTAGTTAAATCCGCGAAAGGCAAGTATGCGTTTATCACAGGCGCACCGTTACTATGGTTGATTATTATCACCAGCACCGCCGCGTGGCAAAAACTCACCAGTGACGATGTGCGCATTGGATTTTTGGCAGCGGCAAATGATTTGTCGTCTAAATTAGCCGCAGGTTTATTGCCGCCTGAAAAAGCCACTATCGCACCGAAACTGATTTTTAATTTTCAGCTCGATGCTGTTATCACGCTATGTTTCGTTAGCTTATTGTGGCTGATTGTGTTTAATATGGTGCATGTGTGTGTGCGTTATCTCACAGGAAAACCCACGCCTGCATTGACCGAAATACCACATACCCCCAGCCGCTTGGTTGAAGATTGGATTAGGGATTAATCATGTTTAACGGTATTAAAATTTTTTGGCAAGCCATTCGCCAGTTATCGGGTGATGATGCCTATGAGCGTTATCTTCGTCATCATGCCCAGCATCATTTAGCCGATGGCGAACCTCTCAGTAAAAAAGAATTCTTTAAAAAGTGGCAAGATGATAAATGGCGCGGGGTGAAGCGATGTTGCTAAATAACCAGTGTTTAAACTACTGGACTACTAGAGAGTTTTTAAGTTAAAAGAACGCGAATATCTACTAAAAATAACAAGGAATAACTATGTCAACATTACCGAAACACCCCAGTAGCGTGTCTGAGATACTCTCTGCGAGTGTTAAATTGTACGCTGACAGTTTTACTAAACTGATTGGCTACAGTGTAATTATTTTTGCCGCTAACAGATTATTGACGGTTTTTTTTACCGATGCCATGCCTGCTGTTGATGCCACGTTGGACACGGAAGAACAACAGGCGGCGATGATGCAAATGCTGCCGAGTCTGCTCGGCATTGTATTTATAGTGACTTTGTTTTCTTGTCTGTTTTACAGTGCCATGATTTATCGCATTGATAACGTGGCTAATCAACGTGACGATAATTTTATGGACGCATTGTCATTAGCGGTTAAAAAATTCCCGATTATTCTAGTGGCAGGGATTCTTTATACCATTGCCATTACTATCGGCAGTCTGTTATTAGTCATTCCAGCCATTATTCTGATGATTTCATTGGCGTTTTGCGGGTATTTTATTTTGCTTGAGAACATGGGGGCTTATGAGTCATTGATGGCAAGTCATCGTTTAGTGTGGGGCGATTGGTGGCGAACTAACTGGGTTTTTTTTGTGCCATCGCTGATACTTTTTATTATTTTATTCATGGGTGCTTTTTTTAGTGGTATGACTGATCCCACCGCTGAATCATCTAATACACTGAATAGAATCACTGAGTTATTGACTGCTGTTATCACCCCTTATTTTTATGTTATCGGTTATCTGCAATACCACGACTTAAAACTGCGTAAAAACCAGTAACCCTGATAATCAACAATCAAGAGAACATGATGCGTAAATACAGTTTGTTGTTAATTGTGATAACCTCGTTAAATATCAGTATTTGTAACGCGGACATGGTTTATAAATGCAAAAATGAGCAAGACAAATTGATGTACCAAAAAACACCGTGTGAAGCAAAGCAAGCGGTTAGTTCGTGGACTCCAAAAACAAAAGTTAGACTACCAGAACTAGTGAAAAAACCTGCTCAAGCATTGGTGCTTAAACAAGGGCGTGGTGGGCATTATTATTTGGATGCAGAAGTGAATAGTCACGCACTTACTTTTGTGGTTGATACGGGAGCGACGATGGTGTCATTACCTCAAGGTTTTGCGGGGACGGCATCAATGTTTTGCAATGATAAGGGGCAAATAGACACGGCTAATGGTCGCGCCAACGTCTGTACCGCAACTATTACTGAGCTGAAATTAGGCAATTTGGTCTTTAAAAATGTGACGGCATTGCTTGTGCCGAATTTAAGTCAACCTTTACTGGGTATGAATGTTTTACGATCATTCAACATTGAACAAATGGAGGAAGAAATGACGCTCTCACAGCCAGATGCTAAAATCCCATAGTGTGCGCGGGTAGTCGCACGGCTGTCATGAAAAACGACTACAATAATCCAGTGATGAATGTTTGATAACTCGCTATGAGGATAAGAATGCCCCCTTTTACAGGCAGCTATACGCTAGATGATGTACAGTTTTTATTAAAACCAATGCGCGTAAAAGACACGCCTGTTCATCTCAAAGAAGCACTGATTCAATCTGGTAAAAAACATTATTCCGAAATGCTCAGTCATGAGTCATTGCCAACTAATGATTATGTCGCACTATTTCAGACGGCGATGGCGTTAAATCAAGAGCGTGTCGCGAAGCACCTGTTAATTTTGGCAAAACAAATCATTGCCACGCGTCCACAGGGCATTACTTTAGTGTCATTGGCACGCGCAGGAACGCCTATCGGTGTGTTGCTCAAACAAGTGTTAAAACGCCATTTCAAGATTAATGCGACGCATTATTCAGTGTCGATTATTCGTGATGTGGGCTTAGATAACAATGCGTTGCGCTTTATTTTGCAACAGCACGCGCCTGAATCATTAGTGTTTGTTGATGGTTGGACGGGTAAAGGCGTAATTGCGCGGCAATTAGCGGCGAGTTTGGCAGATTTCGGGCTCAGTGACGGCGTGGTTATTCCCGCTGAATTGTATGTATTAACCGATTTATCGGGCAGTGCCACTGTTGCTGCGTCGTGTGAAGATTATTTAATTCCCTCCAGCGTGTTAAATTCCACTGTGTCAGGGTTAGTGAGTCGTTCGGTGTATGACCCGCACAGCTCAGGCGCGGATGATTTTCATGGTTGTGTGTATTATCAACACTTTACCGAGCAGGATTTATCACGCTATTTTATTGAAACAATGCTTGCGTGTGTTAAGCGTGTATCGCACAGCGGCGACTTTGAACCGCCGATTATTAACCGTGAACAATTACAACGAATCTCGCAAACATTGTTGTGTGACTTGGCTGAACAATACAGTATCAGTCATGCTAATTACATTAAACCAGGTATCGGTGAAGCGACGCGAGTGTTATTGCGTCGCGAAGCACAACGGTTGTTATTACGCGATTTAAATGCTGAAGCAACCCGCCATTTACGCTGGTTAGCTGAATCAAAATCTATTCCTATCACGGTGTGTAGCGACCTGCCCTATCAAGCCGTGGCACTTATTAAAGAAATTAATTTATGACACTACACACGATTCCTTATTCACTGTGGGCGTTAGGTGCGCCGTTGTATATGCCTGCACATCGTCACGATATTTTGGATTGTGCGAATGGCGAGAAATACCCGTCATTGCGCTCGATGATTTTTTGTACTGAAGATGCCGTTTCACATAGTGAAGTGGACAGTAGTTTGCGCCATTTGGGTTTATGTTTGCAGGGTTTTCGCGCTGTACCAGAACGGTTTCGTTTTATTCGGGTGCGTAATCCAGAAGTATTGGCGCGTTTATTAGACTTGCCACATATTGATAAAATTGACGGTTTTGTGTTGCCAAAATTTGATACTAGCGTGTTTCATGCCTATTTCGATCAGCTAAAAGGCACGAATTTTAAGATTATGCCCACACTGGAAACGCGCCATGTATTTGATGTTGGTGCGATGGTTGAATTGCGACAGGCATTATTACAAGATGAGGTATTTGCCCAAATTTTAATGTTGCGCATTGGTGGCAATGATTTGCTGAATCTATTAGGTATACGCCGTCCGCGCCAGCTAACCTTATACGATACGCCCTTAAGTCATATTATTTCTCAGCTGGTGACGGTGTTTAATCCTTATCATTTTTCCTTATCTGCCCCCGTGTTTGAATATCTCAATGATAATGACACCTTGCAAAAAGAAATCCAACGCGACTTGGCATTCGGTTTAATCGGCAAAACGGCGATTCATCCTAGCCAAATAGCCAACATTGAAGCGGTTTATCAAGTTCAGTTAGATGATTATGAAATGGCGGTTAAACTCATCGACAGCACCGCCCCCGCTGTGTTTAAAATGCACGATGCCATGTGTGAAGTAGCGACACATAGGCAATGGGCAATCAGCATTTTAAATCGTCAACAGTTTTATGGCGTGAGCGGGGAAAAATCGCTGGAACTTACTGATGTGTCAGTGTAGAACTAACATTTATAAAAAAGGGAAAATTATGACTAATCGAATTGATTTGGTAACTGGACAAAACTGCCCATTATCAACCTTGTCTCTGCACACATTAGTGAGTCACGGCACTAATCCACAGGGGGTGGAACTTGATGTCAGTGCTTTTTTACTGAATGCTCAAGGCAAAGTAGCCACAGATGAGGATTTTATTTTTTTCAATCAACCCGCACGCAGCGACCAAGGTATTTTGTTAGAACCTGAGCAATCGCGTTTTACGCTACATTTAGATCGTACCAGTGACGCAGTACAAAAAATTGCCTTGGCAATGACAATTGCCGATGGCGCGAGTAAAGGGCAGAACTTTAGTCACCTGAAAAATGTCACCGTGCTAGTGAAAGACTTTTTAACGGGGTTAGAAATTGCCTGTTTTTCACTGGATACCGCGCCCAACAAAGAAACCTCATTAATTCTTGGCGAATTTTATCGCCATCAAAATAACTGGAAATTCCGTGCCGTAGGACAAGGTTTTGTCGGTGGCTTGCAACCCCTAGCCGAATATTATGGCGTGGATGTCAGTGAAAGCGAAGTCAGTTCGACTTCCGCAGCACCACCGCCACCAGCGGCAAAACTGAATCTCAGCAAAGTCACGCTAGAAAAGAAAGGGCAGTCTATTTCACTCGATAAACAGGCAGGTGAATTCAGTGAAATGTTGGTTAATCTTAATTGGAATGCCACACCTGTGAAATCAATGGGGTTTTTCCGTAATAAAACCGCGACAGGTATAGACCTCGATTTAGCGTGCCTTTGGGAATTTGACCAAGGCGACATTGGCGCGACTCAAGCCTTAGGTGGTCACTTTGGTAATTTTCATCAATTTCCATTCATTGAACTGGATCAAGATGATCGCAGCGGGCAATCAGTTGGTGGTGAGAATTTACGCATCAATGGTCGTTACTGGCAGAAGTTTCGACGTATTCTAATTTATACCTTTATTTATGAAGGTGTACCTAATTGGTCTCATGTTGATGCAGTCATTACCATTAAAACCAAAGATCAAGCGGATATTGAAGTACGCCTTGATAGTTATCGAGACGACCAATTTCTTTGCGCGGTTGCAATGTTAGAAAACATTAACAATCAAGTAAAAATCACTAAACTTATCGACTATTTTTCAGGTCATCAAGAAATGGACAGAGCTTACGGCTGGGGCTTGAATTATGTCGCTGGCAGCAAATAAACTACTCAACAATACTAACTAGGATAACGATAATGGGCTTTTTTGACGATTTAAAAAACAAAGCGAATGAATTAAAGAACGATGTATTGAAATTCAAAAACAAAGCTTTTCTCAATGCGGCAATGGCAGGTTCTGCATTGATTGCAATGGCGGATGGCTCTATCAGCGCGGAAGAAAAACAAAAAATGATTAAGTTCATTGAGCATAATGACGCACTGTCTGTTTTTACGACGAATGATGTGATTAAAGCCTTTCAAGACTTCGTCGGGCAGATTGAATTTGATACAGACATCGGCGAAGCCAAAGCCTATCAAGCTATTGCTAAGATGAAATCGAACGATGAAGCGGCACGGTTATTAATTCGGATGCTTATCAGTATTGGCGCGTCAGATGGTAATTTTGATGCAGATGAAAAGAAAATTGCCGCGAAAATAGCGAAAGAATTAGGGCTGAATCCAGCTGAGTTTGATTTGGTATAGCGTAGATTTGTAGGTTGGGTTAGCAGTAGCGTAACCCAACACATACAAAAGTCGATGGTAATGTTGGGTTACGGCTATCGCCTAACCCAACCTACGCATCTCATCGGTCAACTAGAAGCTAACTGCTCCTTGCACCCAGATTCTTTGTGTGTCTGTCGCTCCCGCGTTAAACCCTGTGTTACCTTGAGCATTATCAAAATAAGCGTATTTTACTAACACAGAATAATGCTTTCCGAATTTTTGCTCAGCTTGAAAATCCCATTCTTTGCCGTAGTTAATCTGACCTGTATCATCAGAAAAAGCATGGAAAGTGCCTGTCACTGCTAAACTTTCATTTTCCAAAAAGCGACCTACGATAGTACCGTAAACATCACGAATACCGTCTTTAGGTGTATTTAAGAACAAATCTGCCCAACCTTGGAACGCATGATTAGTACCTAATGGTGTCACAAAGGCTTGGTTCACACCGTGACCATTCAACTGCTCCATCCCTGCCATAAAGTCGTAATGATCATAAGCGCGTAGACCGCCCATGAGGTTATAACGATTGGCGGTATAGTTGACAGGGCTGTTGATGTAGTCCTGTTGTATACTCCATTCAGCCGTATATAGTGGGCTACAATGTTCCATAAACTTTTTCGTCGGTTTTGCAGGGTTGATTACACGAATACCATAAGTTTGATTTGATTTAGAAGTCTGCGTACCCGATCTACCTGTGGTATCTGGCTGGGTGTAACCTAACCAATAGCCATAACCGATTAAATTACCATAGTCACCCATGTTGTAATTTATGTTCAAAATCGGGGCGCGAATGTCTTCGTTGGTGGCAGTGAAGGTGCTAACGTGACCAATATAACCAACATTAATAACCAGATGATTAAGTGATTTATTAGTAATTAATACTGAGTCAAACGTAGTTTCTAACTGTCTCCAGCCTACGTTACCAATAAAGCGATCATCATCAAATTTAATACGCTGTCTACCTCCTTTAATCACGGTGTCTGGAATACCTGAATAACTCAACCATAATTGATTTAACTCATTCCAATCAGGATCCGCGACGGTTGAATATAATGGTTTATTGCCGCGTCCGTTATTGTAATCAGATTGCAAAACGTGCATACCTTCATACTCGACATAACCCTGTACGCCATAATACGTGGGCGACAGTACACCTAAGCTGGTGCGTATGGTATTAGCATTAGCTGTTTGTGGTTGTACCGCAAGAGGTAATGGCTTTCCAGTCGCAGGATTAATGGTGTTATCTTGATTAACGTTTTCATAACGATAGCGGGTATCAATTTTGATACCTCCGTCTCTACCGATTTTAAGCGCGTCTTCAATTTTTTTCATTATATCATCATCAGCTAGAGCTGAGCCACCACCAACTGACAGCGAAAGTAATATCACTGATAAGGGGATAGTACGTTGATTTTTCGGCATACAGCCTCCTCTGGTAGTGGGTTAAATCTGTAAGTATGAATAAATATCGCGCCCGAATTCGACCTTGTTGATAAGCAAACCGATGACGGTGTCGTGCATCAACTCTAGTTTTGAGAAGCACATGGTCTTGCGATTGAGTCGTTTGATCCATGTCCGAAAGTTCAGGTTTTTACGTTCTATTTT
>SHZG01000090.1 GCA_009692395.1 Methylococcales bacterium
CCCGTTGCATTGCGTCCTGACTTGCCCATCTGGTTACTTTTACAGAATGGACAGGTGATTTCTTGGTAGCAGCTCATAAGGTCTTTTAGGTAAGTGTGATTTTATTCTGCCCGTGATTTTAATCTATCATCACAGATTTAACCCACTACTGGGTCAGTACTCAGTAGATGAAAATAAGCCATAATCACAAATAACACCGTGTTACTAATGATTAGAAAAGTTAAAAAATATTTTAGCGGTTGTTTTGGTAATTTCATTTCACACTCTCCAAGGGGTTTATTGTCTCTATCATTATTACTGAAACAGCGCGGTCAAATCATCCGCAGTCAATTTTAGGTCTTGTTCTTTGCCTTCATCGCCATAAATACTGTCGGCTAAGGCGCGTTTACGTTCCTGCATAGCAAGAATTTTTTCTTCGACGGTATTTTCAGTGATGAGTTTATAAACGAATACGGGTTTGTCTTGCCCGATACGATGGGCGCGGTCGGCGGCTTGGCTTTCGGCGGCTGGATTCCACCACGGGTCATAAATAATCACAGTGTCCGCTTCGGTGAGATTTAAACCCACACCGCCTGCTTTTAAGCTGATTAAAAACACGTTGACCGCGCCACTTTTAAAATATTCGATAGCTTCGTCGCGTTTTTTAGTTTGCCCTGTAAGTTTGCTATAACCGATGTTGCGGACGCTTAATTCATCTTCAATGAGCGCGATCATGCGAGTGAATTGGGAAAATACCAGAATACGCCGCCCTTCTTCCAACTGCTCAGGCAGGATGTCCATGAGTAAATCCAGTTTGGCAGATTCGGTGATTTTTTGCGCTTCTTTGAGTGATAAAGTGCGCGGATCACAGCAGGTTTGGCGCAATTTTAACAGCGCGTCGAGGATGGTGATGTGACTGCGTGCCAAGCCTTTTTCAGCAATGGCATCGCGGACTTTTTTCTCCATAGTTAAGCGAATACTTTCGTATAACACCGCTTGTTTGGGGTGTAGCGGTATAGTGCGAATAATCTCGGTTTTAGCGGGTAATTCAGTGGCAACTGCCTGTTTGGTACGGCGGAGCATGAACGGGGCGAGTCGGCGTGATAGCTGTTGTTTGCGCTCGTTGTCGCCTAAGGTTTCAATCGGCGTGCGGTAGTGTTTTTTGAAGTGCGTATTATTGCCTAAGAAGTGCGGCATTAAAAAATCAAATTGTGTCCACAGTTCACCTAAGTGGTTTTCCATAGGCGTACCTGTTAAACATAAACGATGGTTGGTTTTGATTTTGCGCACTAATTGCGCGGCAAGCGCGGTGGGGTTTTTAACGGTTTGCGCTTCATCTAATACCAGATAATGATAGTGATGTTTGAGCAATACCTCTTCGTCTCTGGGGAGTAGCGGATAAGTGGTCAACACTAAGTCGTAGTCGTTGATTTTATCGAAGTGCTGTTTGCGTTCTGTGCCTTGTAAAATCAAGACACTCAGGTCAGGGGTAAAACGTTCTGCTTCACGTCGCCAGTTGCTCATTAAGCTGGTCGGTGCAATGATTAAGCACGGTTCAGTCATGCGTCCTGATTGCTTTTCTACCAACAAATGCACGAGGGTTTGAATCGTTTTACCTAAACCCATGTCATCGGCGAGAATGCCTGCAAATTTATATTCGCGTAAAAATTGTAGCCAGTTCAAGCCTTGTTGTTGATAAGGGCGTAATTCGGCTTGAAAGTTGTCGGGTAATGCAACGGCTTCAATCCCCTCGAAGTCTTTTAATTTTCGCGCCATGTCACGCAGTTCTTGACCGCCTGTGAGTGAAAATAGCCCGTAACTGTGGGTTTCTAAATCGGCAAGGCTAGCAACATTGAAACGCGATAATTTGAGTGTGCCGTCATTGCCTAGCAAGCTGGCATTAAATAATTCCATCAATATGGCTAGTATCGGCTTGAGTTGTTCACTCGGCACACTCAGGTATTGATGATTGCCTAACGGTAGATTCAGAATGTCGGGTAGCGAATCTAGCGCGTAGTTTTCTAATACAGGCATAATTAACGGCAGTAACGGGTAAGGCTGTCCGTTAATATCAACAGTGAAGCTCATTTCAAACCAGTCATTTTGGCTGGTGCTAATGTCAGCACCCCAACTTTGCGCGGTTTGAAAAGCCATTTTGAAACTGTCATCTATTTCGATAATCCAGTCGTCTTGTTCTAAATTTGGCAGTGCATATTGTAGAAAATGTCCCCAATGTGCCGCGCTCTCTAAGGCATTAGGCACGTTACTGGTCAATAGCAATGCTTGTTCGTCGGGTATGTCAACAGTCGGTGCGTGAAATCCCCAGTCATTTAACTGATTGAGAATGTTTTGTTCAGCGTCATTATCACGCTGAATACGGAATAGCCCTTGTTTAGTGTCTATGACGCTGTGCGTTTCAGTGTTGGTTGCCGACAGTTCCCACTGCCCATAATTAAAATTTACTGCCATTAAATGCAGGTAATGGGTATTTATTTGCTGACCGAATAATCTTAACTTAGGCGTTGGTAGGATATTACTCAGTTCAGTAATCGCAATTGCTTTCGGTGCAGGGAGTCGATGAGTAGCGTGTTCAACAGTGAGCCGTCTACTGAATTCATCGGCATGAACTCTAGGAATACGCGGGGCTGATAGGTATTTTTTTAACTGCTCGGTTGTTAGATTAGGCGGGTTAAACGCACCGATAACCCCTGTGTTGGTATCCAGATACTGGGGTGGTTCAGTGAGTATTAACTGCGCTTGAGGCTCAATGGCGAGTGATAATTGGTAATCACCCGTGCTGGATTGTTGCCAGTCAAAACGTAAGTCTCGATTGTCACCCCGTTGCAACGCAGGACGTGTGCCATCTTGCCAAAACAATCGCCCTGTCTGCAATAATTTTTCTAAGGTAATAAAACCGATAACACCTGTAATGGTAGGCTCTCTTCCTACATAATTGGTATCTAATGCAGACAATAATTTCAAAATATCATCGTCTGAAGGCTGAAGATAATTAGCTCCAGAGTAAGCATAACGCACGGTGTGTAAGAGTAGCTTTCGACCCTTGCTTAACCCACCCGCTTTTTTTTCTTTGGTGAGTAATAGTTCAACAATAAATTCGTGTGCAATTTTGCTGGGACTAAGCAGATAGGCAATAAAGTTTTCATGACTATCGTGTTGTGCTGGTTGCTCGTCCAGCGTATTTAGCCAATCTAAACAACTGGTATCTGGTACGGTACTTTGCTGAGAATATTGGTACATAAGACAAGCAGCGACAACGTGCTTGCAGTTATAGCCAACAGGACACGCGCAGTTACCCGAAATAGCCGCAGAACGCTGATCAGTACGCCAAGTAATACGAATGTTTTGCTTATAGGGAATGACATCGTTGCCCTTAACTGTCGCGCTCAGTTGTACAAAAAGCACCCCTTTATTGACAATACTGAGATTAAGCACGCGTCCTCTTGCGTAATATTCTACGCCGCGTTCATAAGCGCTGGTCGTACATCCGAACTGTATATCAGAACGCGATAGTTTTTTGGGTATATTCATCTAGGGCAGTATTTAGCAACAAAATAGGGCAAACATTGTATAACAATGACGCGACAGTAAGCTATTTTATGGATAGGCAAAGGCTGGTATGACTTGTCTGGAAAAACACTTACAACACGTCGGCGTTTGCCAGTGAATATCAACAAATTATGTCCACGCTAGAAGATGGCTAATAAAAAATAATACTTTTTTTTCATAAGGTTAGCTGGTTATATTTGTCGTTATTAACAATAAATAAAGGCACTGGCTAAAAACGTAGTTGAAATTATTTAACGGTTTTTTATTTATAGTTTTGACACGACACCATGTCCCATGATAAAAATTGCGCCGTTGTTTAGAAAAAATTCAACAACCAGCTCGTAAATTTTTTTGAGTTGCTCTCTTTTAGGAGAGGGAAAACATACACATAAATATAATATTTAGAGGATTTTAAAATGGCTGAAGTAGAAGAAAAAGACAATATGTGGTTGATTGTTGGTGTTTGTATCGCTGCAATTATCGTTTTAGTTGTTATGTTAAAAGCTGACGAAACTAAGCATTTAAAAAGTGGCGCAGTAGCTGAATCACAAAAAGAAGTGTTCACAAAAATTGAAAAAAGACACACTAGCAACAACGCGTCTTCTGAGCAAATCTCAGGTAAATAAATAAAACATTACCCCTCGTTATACGGTGACGTTAACGGGGGGTTTTTTATGTCCAAAATTTAGTATCAGTTTATACTAAACCTCGTTTTTTCTTTGTTTTTCCAACGCCTGTATTTTTTCTTCTAGTTGCTTTACCGTTTTCAATAATTCAGGTAATTTGCTAATGGCGACTTGTTCTTTATAAGCAGTACGCTTATCTTTTGCAGGGCTACCAAATACTTGTGTACCCGCTGCTACATCACCCGCCACACCCGACCGAGCCAGAATCACTGCACCTTGTCCAATGTTGACATGATCTGCTATTCCTGAGCTACCTGCTAAAATGGCATAATCGCCAATGGTACACGAACCTGATACACCCGTTAAACCACACATAATCACATTTTTACCCACTTGATTATTGTGACCGACTTGTACCAAATTATCTATTTTGCTACCTGAGCCAATCGTAGTGCTACCTAACGCGCCACGGTCTATACAGGTATTGGCACCAATCTCGACATTATCAGCAATGGTTACATTCCCGACTTGCGGTACTTTCACATGGACATGGTTTCTGAATTTATAGCCAAAACCATCAGCACCAATCACTGCACCTGAATGAATAATCACGTTATCGCCCATAACAACATCATCATAAATAACGGCGTAAGGATAAACTCGGCAGTTTTTGCCTATTTTCACCTTATTCCCGATGTACGCGCCTGCCAATATCACACTGCCCTCACCGATACTGACATCATCGCCAATGACGGCACACGCACCAATGTAGACGTTATTACTGATGCTGACATTTGCGCCCAGTACCGCTTGTGGTGCAATGTGTTGCTGATAAACTTTAGCAGGATGTAATAAGCCAACCGCCGCAATGAACGCCATCTCAGGATCGCTGCACCGCAGTAAGGTTAGCTGTTCGGGGACATTATCGACAGCAAAATCATGGGCTATAAAGCAGGCAGAAGCCTTTGATTCCTTGAGATAGCGACTGTATTTGCTGTTGGTCAACTGGGTAACTTGACCTGCTTGAGCGGCGGTAATATCAGCGGCAGAATCAATGACGATTGACGGATTACCGCCTTCAATGTGAGCATCACAAAAATCAGCAAGTTCTTTTAATGTAATTGGCATAAGGGTCTCTGCGGTATATTATGTGAGTCGATAGTGTATCAAACCTATTTCACTATCTAGCTTGATTTTTAGCGTTGCTTAGTGATTAACACTCGCATAAGATTTTAATGTTACTGACAAAGAACGATAATTGCCCTAAATTCTTTCAATCGTCTACAATCGCACCATGCAAACAAATCGCGAACCGACCAAAATACTTTTCAATGAATTTTCCGCGCCTGAGCGGCAGCAGATAGCGCGAGCGTTGGCGATTGCGGCACTGATTCCTGAAGATGCGCATTATCATCGCCCGCAAAGTGTCGATGTTGCGGCAATATTGATGGATTTCAATATTGATGTAACCACAATACTGGCAGCGATTTTAAGTGATCCACGTCTCGAAACTTTAACAACGCTCGCTGAGAGTAAAAAGCAGTTTGGCGACACCGTTGCCGCATTAGTGAAAGATGTCAACTGGTTGAATAAGCTCACGGTTTATTCGCCTGAAATGACCGACAAACCGCATCAAGCAGAAACTTTGCGGCGTATGTTACTGTCCATGACACAAGATGTCCGTGCAGTACTCATCAAATTAGCCTATCGCATTCAGTTATTACGCCAATTACCCCAAGTATCCTATGAAGAAAGGCGTTTCATCTCGCAAGAAACCCTCGATATTTATGCCCCGATTGCCAATCGTTTAGGTATCCACCAGTTTAAATGGGAACTGGAAGACATGGCATTTCGCTATTTAGAGCCTGCCACTTATCGGCAAATCGCTAAATCCCTTGCTACCAATAGAATCCAGCGTGAAAATTGTGTTACCCGTTTTATTAACCTACTGCAAAGCACCTTAGCCGAAGAAGGTATT
Source organism: Methylococcales bacterium (assembly GCA_009692395.1). GTDB lineage: Bacteria > Pseudomonadota > Gammaproteobacteria > Methylococcales > Methylomonadaceae > UBA4132. Next base: position 6,151 of record SHZG01000090.1, read on the forward strand.
AGCTGTCAATGTTATGGTCGCCCTAAACACATTTATAGCATCTGGAAAAAAATGCAGCGTAAACAACTGCTGATAGACGAATTGTATGACCTATTAGCAGTCCGCGTTATCGTCGATAATTTAAGCCATTGCTATACGGCCTTAGGTATCGTCCACAACCTCTGGCAAACCATTCCCAAAGAATTTGATGATTACATAGCCAACCCCAAAGAAAATGGCTATCAATCCTTGCATACCGTCATATTAGACGCAGAAAATAATCGTATTGAAGTGCAGATACGCACCCAAGATATGCACGATTATGCCGAACTAGGCGTTGCCGCACATTGGTCTTATAAAGAAGGCGGCAAACAAACCGCCGCAATGGAACAAAGCGTTGCCACCTTGCGCAAATTGCTGGAAGAACAACACAGTGCTGAGGATTTAGGTGATAATTTTCGCAGTGAATTGTTTAGCGATAGAATCTATGTATTAACACCCACAGGCAAACTCATCGACTTAGTGAAAGGTGTAACACCGTTGGATTTTGCTTACGCCATTCACACCGAAGTAGGGCATCGTTGCCGTGGTGCAAAAGTAAACGGGCGCATTGTGCCACTCACTTACGCGCTAAAATCAGGTGAACAAATCGAAATTTTAACCGCTAAAGAGGGCGCACCAAATCACAATTGGATAGACCCTAATCTGGGGTATTTAAAATCAAGCCGTGCGATTAGCCGCGTTAAACGTTGGTTCGGACATCAGCAACAAGCGGCAAAAATCGCCCTAGGCAAAGCCATCCTAGACAAAGAATGTCACCGCTTGGGCATCAAGCCCACCGTAGACACTGACGCGCTGAAACACTTTAAACAGCCCGATATGGATACTCTATTGGAAGCCATCGGCAAAGGTCTTATTAACAGCCGTCAATTGGCTGCGTTTTTAAAAGTACCTGAATTCGAAAACACACTCACTCACACTAAACCGAAAAAATCAGCAGCTAAATCAGTCATTTCAGTTGCAGGTATTGATAACGTACAGACCTCATTAGCACACTGTTGTTCGCCCGTGTTAAGCGATGACATTATTGGCTATATCTCCCATCATCACGGTATTACCGTGCATCGTAACGATTGCAAAAATATCACGCATTTAAGCGCGGAAAAACAAGCGCAATTAGTCGTTGTTACATGGAGCGCGGAAAAAACGACGCAGTCTGATGTGGCTACACTAAACAGAACACTTTTCTATAAAATTACTGAAAAGACCTGAGATTACTTACTAGGACTTTCGCTACAGGAATTTAAGCTATTGATTTTAAATAAATTCAAAAGGTCTCGAACTAGAATGGACGGGTAAATTGTCAGGAAATGCCCGCATTGGTTATCAGTCACACAACTATGAATCACCTAGGCTAAACACTATCAGCGGTTTAGCTAGCGGAATGACAGCGAAATGGACTCCGACAGGTCTTACTACCATAAGCTCTGCTTTGAGTAGAACTATAAAACAAACCACTCAGGAAGGATCATCAGGTTATCTTGCGACTACTTTTCTCACCAACGTCGAGCATGAACTGCTAAGGAATGTTATTTTGTCCGTCAAAACTGGTTACACTTACAACGAATACATTGGTGGCAATTTCCCGAATCCACCGCGCGCTGACAGTCTTTATTTACTGGGGCTTAGTGCAAAATATTCGTTAAATCGTTATCTGTTTGTTAATGCAAGTTATCTGCACAACGCCCGTCGAGTTCAAAACGTATCAAACGCCGACTACGATGTAAATATATTTTACATCGGCACTGGCTCTCAACTTTAGAAGTGAAAATGTACAAAAAACTATTGCTTATCGCTCTTAGCTTGGGATTAAGTATTGTTTATGCCGATGAACTGCCTACAAATACTAATGACGCATTACAATTTAAAAATAAAGGCTTCAGCCTCTATGAACAAGGCAAGTATGAAGAGGCAGAATTCTTTCTAAAACAAAGCCTAGAGCTGAATGAAAAAACGCTGGGTGTAGATAACCCTGAGCTAATTAGTAGTATCAATAATCTGGCTATTGTTTATGAAATGCAGAGTAAATATAAGCAAGCCGAATCTTTGTATCTACGCAGTTTAACCATTCTGGAAAAAACACTAGGCACAGAAAGTCTTGACCTTGTTCATGGTTTAGACAATTTAGCCGTTCTTTATTATCAACAAGCTAAATTTTCTCAAGCAGAGCCACTGCTACAAAGAAGCATAAAAATTACCGAAAAAGAACTGGGAAGTGCCGACAATCCAGACTTTGCTAAAAGTTTAGAAAATCTAGCGAAACTGTATTTCACACAAGGAAAATTCGCAGAAGCTGATCTTTTATATAAAAAAGTCTAGCTATTAGTGAAAAAACATTAGGCAAAGATCACACTGACGTAGCGAATAGTTTGGCTAATTTAGCTGATCTTTATCGCACACTCGCTAACTATGCCGAAGCCGAACCGCTGTATAAACGCAGTTTAGCCATTAATGAAAAGGTTTTGGCTAAAGATAACCCTGAAATTGCCGAAGGTTTATATGGTTTGGCAATGCTCTATAAAGACCAAGGCAAATACCGTGATGCCAAGCCGTTGTTTCAAAGAAGTATTGCCATGGATAAACAATCATTAGGTGCTGAACATCCTGATGTGGCGACCAGTTTAAATGGTTTTTCCGCCCTCTATTTAATAGAAGGCAACTACAAAGAAGCCGAAATTGCCTATAAACAAGCCTTAGCCATTACTGAGAAAACCTTAGGAAAAGACCATCCATACATTGCTATTAGCTTGAATGGTCTAGGTAATCTCTACAATGCCTAAGAAAAATTTTCACTAGCAGAGCCATTATTCAAAAGAAGTTTAGCGATTAACGAAAAAACGGTAGTGGGTTAAATCTATGATGATAGATTAAAATCACGGGCAGAATAAAATCACACTTACCTAAAAGACCTTATGAGCTGCTACCAAGAAATCACCTGTCTATTCTGTAAAAGTAACCAGATTGGCAAGTCAGGACGCAATGCAACGGGAGAGCCACGTTACCGTTGTCGAAACCCGTTGTGCATGACAAAAACCTTTATGCTGAGCTACCGATACCGCGCTTGTAAAGTAGGCATTAAGACCAAGATAGTAAACATGGCAATCAATGGTAGCGGTATCCGCGATACGGCGCGGGTATTAAAAATCAACAAGAACACCGTCATTAGCACGTTAAAAAAAAGCCAATACGTTGGTACAAGTCCAT
>SHZG01000091.1 GCA_009692395.1 Methylococcales bacterium
CGTTGCATTGCGTCCTGACTTGCCAATCTGGTTACTTTTACAGAATGGACAGGTGATTTCTTGGTAGCAGCTCATAAGGTCTTTTCGGTAAGTGTGATTTTATTCTGCCCGTGATTTTAATCTATCATCACAGATTTAACCCACTACCAGAATTAATTATTCAGGAGTTCTTGGCGTTTGTGCAGACTGCATAAACGAAATCGGAGCTTCTTCATCGTCATCAAACGACACCATTTCCCACGCGTCAATATTTTCCAACAAAGTGCGTAGTAATTTATTGTTTAAGCCATGACCTGATTTATAGCCGACGAATTCGCCGATTAAGCTATGACCTAACAGATATAAATCACCAATCGCATCCAGAATTTTGTGCTTCACAAATTCATCAGCACAGCGTAAACCGTCTTCATTGAGAATTTTGTTGTCATCAACCACAATTGCATTATCAAGGCTACCGCCCAGTGCGAGATTGTTGTCTCTGAGCATTTGAATGTCTTTCATAAAACCAAAAGTTCTAGCACGGCTCACTTCTTTCACAAAGGTAGTCGAAGAAAAATCCATCGTCGCGGTTTTAACGTGTTCTTCAAACGCGGGGTGTTCAAAATCAATGGTGAAGGTGACTTTAAAACCTTCAAAGGGATTAAATTCTGCCCATTTATCGCCATCTTCAATACGAAGACTACGTTTAATACGAATATATTGTTTAGGGCAGTCTTGTTCTGCCACACCTGCCGATTGCAATAAAAATACAAATGGCCCCGCGCTACCGTCCATAATCGGCACTTCAGAGGCACTGACATCGATCATTGCATTATCGATACCTAGACCTGCAAAGGCGGATAATAAATGCTCAATGGTGGAAATTTTGACATCACCCGCAACCAGTGTAGTTGACAGCACAGTTTCACCGACATTGCTGGGTGTGGCTTGAATAATCACAGGTTCATCTAAATCCACGCGGCGAAAACGAATACCTGTATTCGGTTCGGAGGGGCGCAAGGTTAAATAGATTTTTTCGCCCGTGTGTAGACCTATGCCCGTGGCTCTGATGGTATTTTTTAAAGTACGTTGTTTAATCATAAAATAATAACGTCATTATGAAGGTGGAGCAAAGGGGTGGAATTTTATCACAATACGACTTAAAAATAGAGATTGAATCCATTTTTTTTATCACACACACAACATTAGCAGTTAAACTACTCCCTTACTCTATTTTCAACTTAAATCATGTTAAAGAAATTTTTCCAATCGACGACAGTCGATGCGATAGCGCAATTTCCTGATGTTTCAAAATTACTGGAGCAGCAATATTTTCATCGTGTTGAGCAACAGACTATTCATTATGACGAAGCGCAATTTGTCGCTATTCATCATTTACAAACCTTATTGAATAACCTAATGCTCTTGGTTGCTTATCGACGCAAACCCTTTGCGCATAAACTCCGTCTATCCGCCCAACAAAAATGCCACAGTTTGTATATTTTTGGTGATGTTGGGCGTGGTAAATCCATGTTAATGGATTTGTTTTATGAAGCGTGTCCGTTACCCCAAAAAAGGCGGGTTTATTTTCATGCCTTGATGCTCGAAGTTCATGCTTTTATTCACAAAGCCCAGCAACGCAATCAGCCGAATGCCATTGAAACATTGGCAAAAAAAATCAAAGAATCCACGGTGTTACTGTGTTTTGATGAGTTTCACGTCACCGATATAGCCGATGCCATGATTTTGCAGCGGCTATTTAGCCAACTATTTGAATTAGGTGTGGTGATAGTCATGACCTCTAATCGCCATCCTAAAGACTTATACCAAGGTGGTGTGCAAAAAGAACAGGCGGTCGCGTTGATGCAATTATTACAAAGCGAAGCGAACATTATTGAATTAGCCGCAAAAGTTGATTATCGACTCAGTTATTCACCTGCATTAACCACCAGCTATTATTTTCCGCTGGATGCTCATGCCAGTGATTTTATTCAACAAAGCTATGATGGTTTAACACAATTTGCTACTAAAAAATCAGGCGTTTTACCACTATTAGGCAGGCAAATTGTTTTATCTGCGGTGCATAAAAATATCGCATTATTATCCTTTAATGAGTTATGCGCCCAGCCGCTAAGTGCCGCTGATTATTTAACCATTGCCACCCAATTTACTACTTTAATAGTCACTGATATTCCTAAATTAACCGCCGATAAACATAATGAAGCGAAACGCTTTGTGACACTTATTGACGCGCTCTACGAACATAAAGTGCAGCTCATCTGCACCGCTGAAGTACCCGCTCACGCGCTTTATACGGAAGGCGATGGCGTATTTGAATTTAAACGTACGGTGTCGAGACTCATGGAAATGCAGTCGGATAATTATACGAACACGGTGGATTAATGCGCTTATTGAAGGTAATTAACTTATGGAATCGACGATATTCAGGTAAAATGTGCGGTTTCGTATCAATGATACAGCACTTTCAGCTGTCTTTAATTTAGCGGTGTGGCTTAATGAAAATAGTTATTCTTGGGGCGGGTGTGACAGGTTCAGCGGTAGCGGGGGCATTGGCAAGTGAGGAGAATGATATTGTAGTCATTGATTTTAGTCCGTTACTGCTTGATGCCTTAAAAGAACGCTTTGATATTGCCACCGTCACAGGTAATGCGGCGCATCCCAGTGTGTTAGAGCAAGCGGGGGTTAAAAATGCGGATATAGTCATTGCCGTGACTGACAGTGATGAAACCAATATGCTGGCGTGTGTCATTATTAATGCACTGTATAGCCGCCCCAAAACGATTGCCCGAGTTCGCGCCATTGATTACCTGAAAAATCCAAAATTATTTGGCCCAGAAGGCATTCCTGTCGATCATGTCATTAGCCCTGAACAAGTGGTCATGGAAGCGATTCGTAATTTAATTGATTTTCCAGGTGTGCTACATATTTCTGACTTTGCCGATGGTTTAGTCCGCTTGTTTTCGGTGCGTGTGACTGAAGATGGCGTATTAATAGGTAAACAAATCAATTCACTTAAAGAGCATTTTACTTCAGGTAAAATTCGCATCGTGTCTATTTTTCGGAACGGTAAGCCGCAACCTATCAACGGTGAGTCGATTATCGAAACCAATGATGAGGTGTTTTTTGTTGCCCCGCGCACAGAAGTTCACCGTGTGCTTAAAGAGCTGAACAAATTGGAAGCCCCAATAAAGCGCATTATCATTGCTGGCGGTGGTCATGTGGGCAAACGCTTAGCATTGGCATTAGAAGATGACCATCAAGTTAAAGTCATTGAAAAAGACCCTATCCGTGCGCAAAAAATTGCCAATGATTTGAATAAAACCGTGGTACTACTCGGCGATTGTGCTGATGAATCATTATTACTTGATGAAGCGATTGATAGTACCGATTTGTTTTGCTCTATTACCGATAACGATGGGGTCAATATTATCTCTGCCGCACTAGCAAGCAGTCTAGGGGTGCGTAAAACGATCTGTCTGCTTAATCACACGTCCTACACTAAATTATTACCTGGCACGGGTATTGATGTTGCTATCCTGCCCAATCAAGAAACCCTCGGTGGTATTCTTAAACACGTTCGCCGTGGTGATGTCGCGCAAGTGACTTCGCTGTGCGGTGGCACAGCTGAAGCGATTGAAGCAGTTGCCCATCGAGGTAACGGCACTAATTCGGTGGTGGGTCTTCCTGTCAACAAAGTCAATTTTCCAGCGGGTATCGTGTTAGGTGCGTTGATTCGCAATCATCAAGTGGTTTCCATACATCACGACACTGTATTTGAAGAAAATGATCATGTCATTATGTTTGCGATGGATAAAAAACTGGTGACTAACATTGAAAAAACCTTTCAGCCACTTTGATGTGTCACATAACGCAATGTAAGACCCTCATTCTATGAACGTTATTTTAACTATCATCCATATCTTCGGCTTAGTGACAATGGGCTTTAGCGGTCTAATGACGACCTGCTTATTGACTTCCGCGATTGCTGATGACGGCGCGACAGCGGCTTTTTTTGACGGCTCATTAATGACCTTTTTCTTCGGGCTGTTGATGTTTTTACCCACTTTACGCACCCCTAAAAAAGTATCACGGCAAGCAGGTTTTTTATTGGTGTCGATGACGTGGTCATTAAGCCCTGTGTTTTGCGCCCTACCGCTATTATTGTATTTTCCAGAACTCAGTTTTATTGACGCGTATTTTGAAGCGGTCTCAGGACTCACCACCACGGGCGCGACTATTCTGAGCGGCATAGATAATTTACCGATGTCGATTAATTTATGGCGACATGAATTAAATTGGATAGCGGGCATGGGGATTATTATTTTCGCCGTCGCTATTTTGCCCATTTTAGGCATCGGCGGTATGCAGTTATACAAAGCCGAAACACCTGGTTCAGTGAAAGAATCGGATTTGCCGCCGCGTATTGCCCAAACCGCCAAAGCCTTATGGTTGGTTTATGCAGGCTTTTCAGTGGTGTGTATTATTGCTTTACGCCTTGCGGGCATGAATTGGTTTGATGCCATTTGTCATGCCTTTGCCGCCATGAGTTTAGGTGGTTTTTCCACGCATGATAGCAGTGTCGGTTTTTTTAATTCGGTGTCGATTGAAGTGGTACTGAGTATTTTTCAATTACTCGCCGCGATTAATTTTGCCACCCATTTTATAACACTGCGTAAACTATCACTAAAGCCTTATTCGGATGATGTTGAAGCAAAGAGTTTTTTGTTATTAGTGCTAAGTAGTTGTTTAGTTGCTGCCGCTGTGTTGCAACACGCGGGAACGTATCCTGATTTTTTGACTGCGTTACGCCATGCGTCATTTAATTTAATTACTATTGCCACTGATTGTGGATTTGCCAGCCAAGACTTTAATACTTGGCCCATTTTTGTCCCCATGTGGATGTTATTTTTGAGCTGTTTATCTGCGTCATCTGGTTCGACGGGTGGTGGTATTCGGATGATTAGAACCATTATTTTAATGAAACAAGCCAGTCTTGAGATGTTTAAGTTTATTCATCCTTTTGCCGTGCGCCCATTAAAAATTGGTGATGCCGTAGTCAAAAATGACATCGTTACCTCAGTGATGGGGTTTATTTTCCTGTATTTCATCAGCATTGTGATTTTAGTCTTCACCCTGCTACTCAGTGGCATGGATTTTATCAGCGCGTTCAGTGCCATCATTGCTTGTTTCAATAACGCAGGGCCGGGGCTTAATCAAGTAGGGCCTGCAACCAACTATGCCAGTTTGAGTGATTTTCAAACCAGCGTGTGCGCGTTTGCCATGTTATTAGGGCGCGTACAGATTTTCTCAATTGTAATTTTATTCATTCCTGAATTTTGGCGTAAGTAATCATTACCCTAAAAGGCGGCTACGGGTCTGCGACAATAAGCCACGCTTATGTTATGTGCCGATTCACAGTAAATCCACTATAATGCCCGCTTATTCTTCATTTTTAGGAATCCACTGCATGAACTCATCCGAATGGTTTACCGAACAAGTTCCCAGCACGGGAACGGCTTTTTCATTAAAAATTAAACAAAAGTTACACGAAGAACAATCTGATTTTCAATTTCTGGAAATTTACGAAACGGAAACGTTTGGTAATTTGATGGTGATTGATGGCTGCACGATGGTGTCTACCCGCGATAACTTTTTCTATCATGAAATGATTAGTCATCCTGCGTTATACACCCATCCAAATCCTAAACGGGTATGGATTATCGGTGGCGGTGACTGCGGTACGTTACGCGAAGTATTAAAACACCCCGCTGTTGAACACGCGGTACAAATTGATATTGATGAACGCGTTACGCGTCTTGCGGAAATTTATTTTCCAGAGTTGTGCGAGTCTAATAACGACCCGCGTGCAGACTTAAAATTTATTGATGGCATTAAATGGGTGAAGGATGCCGCGCCTAATTCGGTTGATATTATCATCGTTGATAGCACTGACCCGATTGGCCCTGCGGAAGGCTTATTTGGTGAAGCGTTTTACCGTGATTGTTTTCATTGCCTGTCAGAAAACGGCATTTTAGTTCAACAAAGCGAATCAGCGTTACTGCATTTAAAACTGATTGGTGAAATGCGTGATGCCATGAGCAACGCGGGTTTAAGTCATCAACAAACGCTGTTTTTTCCCCAATGTTTGTATCCATCAGGTTGGTGGAGTGCGACGATTGCCAGTAAAGCGGCATTGTCAGCATTTAGAGAACAAGACTGCGCTAATAAACCCTTTGATACAATTTATTACAATACTGATATTCACAAAGCGTCGTTAGCACAGCCTGAATTTTTTAAAAAAGCCTTTCCTTTATAATGCGGTACTGAATGCAAGACACCACCACATTTAGATTATTTAAATGTGAAAATGACAACCACTGTACCGTTTATCAACTACCTGTGGGTTCAAATGATGTCGAAAAATATGTCGTCATCATGTGCCGATTCAACCTATTCAACCTTTTTATTAACCGAGACTACCGACTATGTTTGATCCTAAAGCCATTGATGATATTGCGAGTAAATTAACGGCAGCCTTGCCATCAGGCTTCAATAACTTTAAAGAAGACATGGAAAAAAACTTCCATATCGTCTTGCAAACTACCTTGGGGAAACTAGATTTAGTGACCCGCGAAGAATTTGAAGTCCAAAAAGCCGTATTAGCTAAAACACGCTCAAAATTAGAAGCCCTAGAACAACGAGTCGCTGATATAGAACAGCCAGTGCTGACTAAAGAAGAACTGTAAAACACAGGACGCAAGACTATGGCATTAGCCGTTGTCTATAGTCGAGGGCGTTCTGGCATAGAAGCTCCGTTAGTCACCGTGGAAGTTCACGTTGCTAACGGGCTACCTGCACTCAATATTGTCGGCTTGCCCGAAGCCGCTGTGAAAGAACGCAAAGACCGTGTGCGCAGTGCCATATTAAACTCGCGCTTTGACTTTCCCATGCAGCGCATCACCATTAATCTCGCGCCTGCTGCTTTACCCAAAGAAGGCGGACGTTTTGATTTAGCTATTGCCTTAGGCATACTCGCGGCTTCAGGGCAGATTCCTAGCACCAATCTCAAGGACTATGAATGTGTTGGCGAACTATCGTTAGGCGGTGATTGACGCCCGATTAAAGGCATATTGCCTGTGGCGATACAAGCTAGAAACAATCAGCGAAAACTCATTTTACCCAAAGAAAATACTGCCGAAGCCGCGCTGGTCAAAGGCATAGAAATCATTCCTGCGGTACATTTATTAGAAATTTGCGCCTATCTGAATGGGCAAAAACAAATTCCTGTGGAATACGCCCAACCTAGTCAAGAAATTGTCAGTGACAGAGTGTATTTTTCCGATGTTCACGGTCTATCACGTTAAACGTGCCTTTGAAATAGCCGCCGCTGGAGCGCATAACTTACTCATGCTTGGGTCTCCTGGTACGGGTAAATCCATGTTAGCGGCTCGCTTGCCGACTATTTTGCCGCTACTCACAGAACAACAAGCCCAAGAATCTGCCGCCATTGCCTCCATCAGCGACCAAGAATGGGATGTACATAACTGGTTAAAACCGCCGTACCGTGCGCCCCATCACACTGCGTCAGCCACCGCGCTAGTCGGTGGTGGTAGCAATCCCCGACCGGGTGAAATATCACTGGCGCATAACGGGGCGTTATTTCTCGATGAACTGCCCGAATTTGACTGAAAAGTATTAGAAGTGTTACGCGAACCACTAGAATCAAGGCATAGCGTCATTGCCCGCGCCGCCCGACAAGTCAATTTTCCTGCGCGTTTTCAACTCATTGCTGCCATGAATCCCTGCCCCTGTGGTTATTTAGGCGATAGCTCAGGGCGTTGTCATTGCAGTTCAGAACAAGTCATGCGTTACCGTGCCAGAGTGTCAAGGCCATTGCTGGATAGAATTGATATGCACCTTGAAGTCCCTAGAGTCTCCCATGAAGTATTACGCAACGGCTCACCACAAGGCGAAGAAAGTAGTGCTATCATTAGAGCCAGAGTCGTTGCAGCGCGTAATCTCGCTGTCGCCCGACACGGCAAAGCCAATGCCATTCTAAATGCCAAAGAAGTCAAACAACTGTGTGTATTATCTGCACAAGGCTATTCACTGCTAGAACAAGCAATGGATAGATTTGGCTTATCCCACCGCGCGTATCACCGTATTTTAAATACTGGCGCGTACCATAGCTGATTTGGCTGGGTCGCCACAAATTGAAATCAACCATTTAAGTGAAGCGATTAGTTATCGGAAATTGGATAGAAAATAGGGTAGACTTAGAGAATCCTCACCCCGCCCGACAATGTGTTTCTTTGATTAAAATACTGCCGTAGATTATGAGTAATGTTATCCCACTGATTACTAGAAAAGTTGTGTGTGAATATCACTTACTGGGATTGGTTATTATCATGTCCTATCTAATGTGTAGCTTACACGCAGACATATTCTGGGAAATTTTACCTGTTATCAGTACAACGAGCTTGTGCCTTGTTGCTGCGGGTATTGTGTTTCGATTCAAACGCCCTTTATGGCTACATACCCTGTCGTTTACAAAAAATCAGATTCAACAGCTCATTTTTGATATATCGCCTTACTTATTCACCGCCTTAGTTGTTATGCTTATGGAGGCATTGGTTATTAATCAGCCCCTGCTGTTGGTGAGCAAAGTAGTCATTGCAATTATTAGTATTGGCTTTTACACCGCAGTTGGGATTGCACTAGAAGTTGAATATGAGCATATTAAAAACCATCAGGGCTACGAGGCAAAAAATATTACCCAAATCATTCCTGCTGCCTGCAAATGGCGTTACTTCCACCTAATATTATTAATAATCGCGCTATTAATTTTTAGTTTAGTGTGGCTAGATCATAGCCTAGATGGTAATCATCACGATTTTCAGGAACTGTTTTTCATTAGTAGGTAGTGGGCTAAATCTGTGATGATAGATTAAAATCACGGGCAGAATAAAATCACACTTACCTAAAAGCCCTTATGAGCTGCTACCAAGAAATCACCTGTCCATTCTGTAAAAGTAACCAGATGAGCAAGTCAGGACGCAATGCAACGGGAGAGCCACGTTACCGTTGTCGACACCCGTTGTGCATGACAAAAACCTTTATGCTGAGCTACCGATACCGCGCTTGTGAAGTAGGCATTAAGACCAAGATAGTAAACATGGCAATCAATGGTAGCGGTATCCGCGATACGGCGCGGGTATGAAAAATCAACAAGGACACCGTCCTTAGCACGTTAAAAAAAAGCCAATACGTTGGTACAAGTCCATCCAAAGCTAACTGAATTCAGCGTCAACAGCGGGCTGGAAGTCAGGCTAGAAGCGGCTGTCGAGATTGAAATGGACGAGCAGTGGTCTTATGTAGGCA
>SHZG01000092.1 GCA_009692395.1 Methylococcales bacterium
CTTGCGGACATGGATCAAACGACTCAATCGCAAGACCATTTGCTTCTCAAAACTAGAGTTGATGCACGACACCGTCATCGGTTTGCTTATCAACAAGGTCGAATTCGGGCGCGATATTTATTCATAATTACAGATTTAACCCACTACCATTATTTTTTAGTCTTTTTCGTGCTTTTCGTGTCTTTCGTGGACAAAAATGTTCTTGTGCGTAACATCAGGTTATACGTTGAATAAATAGGCACTAATCAAACTTCACGCCTAATCCACCTAGCCCACAATAGCCTTGTGGATTTTTCGCTAGATATTGTTGGTGATAATCTTCTGCATAATAAAACACCCCGACAGGTTTAATGTCGGTGGTGATGTCTTTAAAACCCAGTTGAGTGAGGCGTTGTTGGTAATGGTCTTTTGATGCTAACGCCGCCTCGAGTTGTGTTGAACTGGTGGTGTAGATGGCGGATCGGTATTGTGTGCCGATGTCGTTACCTTGCTGCATTCCTTGGGTGGGGTTGTGGCATTCCCAGAACAGTTGCAGTAATTCTTCATAAGTAGTGAAGGCGGGGTCATAAATGACACTAACGACTTCGTTATGCCCAGTTTGTCCTGTGCAGACTTCGTCATAACTGGGATTGGGAGTGTAGCCATCGCTGTAACCGACAGCGGTGCTGATAATATGGGGATATTGCCAGAATTTTCGTTCCGCGCCCCAAAAACAACCGAGACCGAAAAAGGCTAGCTGTAAATGAGCGGGGAACGGCGGTGCAATCGGCTGACCTGTCACAAAATGGCGGTTGCTAATGGGCATGGGAGTGAGTCTGCCTTGTAATGCGTCGGCAGGGTTGGGTAAAACGAGCTTTTTTGATGAAAAAATCATGGCGTATGGTATGTTAGAAAACAAAGAACATATTCTTAACGGGAACACGATGATAGAGCAAGAGTTTTTACGACGATTTTTATTTGAAGGGGTGGGTGTGCGTGGTGAATGGGTGAATTTAACCACCAGTTGGCAAGCGGCGAAACAGCATCAACACTTATCTACGGTGGAACAGCAGTTGTTGGGGCAAGCGTTGGTGGCGGTAGTGATGTTGTCCGCAACCATTAAGTTTAAAGGTTCTATGATTCTGCAAGCGCAAGGCGATGGCACTATAACGACGCTGGTGGCGCAGTCTACCGATGAGCGCAAAATGCGCGGTTTGGTTAGAAGCCGTGGTGAAGTTGTTGCGGGTTCTTTAGAATCCATGTTTGGGCAGGGCAGGTTGGTATTAACCGTTGATTCGGGTAATGCTAAGCCCTATCAAGGTATCGTGCCATTACAAGGCGAACACTTAGCGACGGTGTTAGAAAGTTATTTTGAGCAATCGGAGCAGTTGAATACGCGGTTGTGGTTGTTTGCTAATGCCACGCACGCGGCGGGTTTGTTGTTGCAAGAGTTACCCGCACAAGACGGTGATGAAGCTGATTGGCAACGCATTGAGATGTTGGCTAATACGATTACTGAAGCTGAATTGTTAGAATTGGACTGTGAAACCTTGTTATATCGTTTATTTCATGAAGAAAAAGTCCGCTTATTTGATGCGGAAGCCGTTGAATTTGAATGCAGTTGTTCACGGCAAAAAATAGAGAAAACGTTACGCGCAATGGGCAAGGAAGAGCTAGAAGACATACTGAAAGAGCGCGGTAGTATTGAGGTTATTTGTGAATTTTGTAGTGAACATTATCAGTTTGATAAGGTGGATGTAGAAACCTTTTTATTGGCAGAGGGTGTAAATCATGACTCAGCAACCGTGCATTAAAAAAACCATTAACCGCCCACTGCGACTGCTGGGGTTGCTGATAATGGTGCTGTCATTATCAGGCTGTATGTATTGGGTACACGCCTATCAAACCTACTTGCAGATGGATGAATTTAACAGCTACTTTAGTTTTAGCGTCACACCCGCAGGCGATTTCACGTTGAATTTTAAAGAGCCGATTCTATTTAGTGAGGATTTTGTGTCCTTATCCAAACTCTATGCCAGTGAAGATACTGTGACGCCAGAGGGTAGACGCTGGCGGTATTGGTTTCGTAAATTAGATGCTAACAATAAGATTATTAAGCCCGAAATTAAATTTTATTCGGATTTGTATTTTAATCAGGAAAAGAAAATAACCGCGTGGTCATTTTCAAAACTGTTTTTACAAATCGCGCCGCAAAAGTTTTTGGAAGCCTCGTTGCGAGCCATCGGTGGCGGTAAAATTGACAAAGAAAAAAGACAACTCCGCGCTAACCCCGAAGGGCTAGAAAAAATTGCCGATGCGTTACCCAAAAAAGCGGCTGTTGTCGCGCAATTGGGTGAACCCTTAAGTATCGTCAATGAGCCTGATAAAGAAATATATGTATACCGTTTTCTACTAGAAACACCGCTGGTTGAAAAAGGCTATGAAGACCGCGTTTTTAATGATGTCAACATTACCTTTGATAAAAACACTCAAGATTTAATTCGTATGAAAGGTCGTTTTGCAGGGCTGAAAGCGTCGATTAATTATCGAAAATTGCAGGAAAATCCAGCTGAATAGCGGTTTTCATCGGTTTTTAATGGTAGCTGATGTTACGCATGGAAAAGTAATAGTCCACGCAAAGCACGAAAGGCACGAAAAAATCAAAGCGAATTTGTCTTGTCTACGCGTTAAATAATACACATGTATTTTTTAGTCTTTTTCGTGCTTTTCGTGTCTTTCGTGGACAACAATGTTCTTGTATGTAACATCAGCTTATAATATTACACTGTAACACTCGCCATATTCGCCTTGTTCTGTGTTGATGTAAGCGAAAAATAAACTGTTAGGAGAATAATGATGCTAAATAAAGTGACGTTAATTGGACGATTAGGCGCAGATCCTGAGGTTCGTTATATGCCCAGCGGCGGTGCGGTCGCTAATATCAGTCTAGCCACTAATTTTAGATGGAAAGACAAACAAACAGGGGAAAAAAAGGAGTCCACTGAATGGCATCGCGTGGTTTTTTTTAATCGCTTAGCGGAAATAGTCGGCGAATATCTGAAAACAGGCGGGCAGGTTTATATCGAAGGACGGTTAAAAACCCGCAAATGGCAAGATCAAAACGGGCATGATCGTTATTCAACTGAGATTATTGCCACAGAAATGCAGATGTTAGATAGTCGCAGTGGTGGGACTAGCCATTTTGGTGACACTCAGCTGCCAGCTAATACTGAATCTGCCGCGCCATCGGTATTGTCACCTCAACAGCCCACGCAAGTGCGTCACAGCAGTGCTATGCGGCCATCACCACCACCGCAAACTTATGACGATTTTGATGACGATATACCGTTCTAATTCGCGTAATGAGTCGCACTAAATAATAAACCAACCAAACTGTATGCCCATGCCAATGAAACGTCTTTTTTTACTTTGTTCACTCCCTGTTGTACTGACAGGGTGTGCTGAATTTTATGATTCTCAACCACCCGCCCCTGTGTATGGTAACGGCACACCGCTTTATGGCAATACGCCCTTGCCTCAAGAAAAGCCTACGCCAATTATCGACCCCTCTAAAAATGGCACAGATACAGTAAAAACCGCGCCACTCAAAGGCGGTGAGTCAACAACGTCCCCTAGAATATTAACACCTGAAACATTACCCTCAGGGCAGTCTATTTTAACGCTCGCACAAGAACAAGAGCTGGCTGCGTTGCAACAAAAACCGTTTTTATCTGACCTTAATATTGAGCAAGAGCTAACACCAAAGCCTAAACCTGTACCTGTAACCATAGTAGAGCCTGTCATAGAGCCACCTATTGAACCAGAAGTTGTTAATAAACCAAGCAGTTTTGAACCCTTGCAAGCCTTTACGCCGATGTCTCCTGTCGTCAATACCTTAGTATTGGCAGCTAATGAAGACAACCAAAAAGGCAATGTTGAATCGGCAACCACCACACTAGAACGTGCCAGTCGAATAGAGCCGCGCAATGCAACCCTGTATTATAAATTGGCATTATTAAAGCTCAAATCAAATCCTAGTCAGGCAGAAAATTTAGCAAAAAAATCCGCACAACTAGCGGCTAATGATGCGTCACTTAAAAAACACAGTTGGTTATTAGTGGCGAAAGCGCGTGAAATGCAAAACAACTTTGACGGTGCTAAAGAGGCGCGCGAGAGAGCCAATAAATTTTAGTCAATACGCAGGCGTACAAACCTCGGTTTGCACGCCTCAACAGTATTTCACCGTGCAACCATCACCAACCCTAAACTAAAGATATGAAAACTACACCCTCCGATATTTCAACCACGTTATCAAGTATTCGCGATTATATTCGCTGGGCTGCCAGTGAATTTACCGCTGCGCAAATTTGTTTTGGTCATGGCACAGAAACCGCGCTTGATGAAGCCGCCGCGCTGGTGTTACATACGGTTCATCAACCTTATAACCTCAGTGAATTTTATCTAGCATCGGTATTAACGCCAACCGAACGGTTAGCGATTATTGATATCGTACAGCGTCGTATTGAGCAACGCATTCCCGCTGCTTATTTAACGCATGAAGCCATTTTTGCAGGCTTATCTTTTTATGTCGATGAGCGCGTCTTAGTGCCACGTTCACCAATTGCTGAATTGATTGAACAACGCTTCGCGCCGTGGGTAGAAGAAGAAAACGTGGTGCGGATTTTAGACTTATGTACAGGTAGCGCGTGTATCGCCATTGCCTGTGCGTATGCGTTTCGCCACGCACTGGTGGATGCAGTGGACTTATCCGAAGACGCGCTTAATGTCGCAGAAATCAATGTTGAAAAACATCTTATGGATGATTCAGTCACCCTGTATCACTCGGATTTATTTCAACAACTGCCGAAAACTCGCTACGACATTATTGTCAGCAACCCGCCTTATGTTGCTATTGATGAATGGGAATCTTTACCCGATGAATTTCATACTGAACCTGAAATGGGCTTTACAGGCGGCGAGTCTGGCTTAGATTTAGTGTTGCGAATTTTAGTCGATGCCAATGATTACTTAGCAGAGCAGGGCATTTTAGTCATTGAAGTCGGTAGCAGTGCTGAAACTTTACAAGCACTGTTCCCTGACCTGCCTTTTTGTTGGTTGGATTTTCAACGTGGCGGCGACGGCATATTTTTACTCACTGCTGCACAAGTACAGCAATATCACGAATTATTGACCACAGCTTTGGGGACGTTATGTCTGGAAACACAATAGGAAAATTATTTACCGTGACTTCATTTGGTGAAAGTCACGGCGCGGCTATCGGTTGTATTATTGACGGTTGCCCTGCGGGAATGTCATTGACAGAAGCCGATATACAAGGCGATTTAGACCGTCGCAAACCTGGCACATCACGCCATACCACGCAACGCCGTGAAGCCGATGAAGTGCGCATTTTATCAGGTGTATTTGAAGGCAAAACCACAGGTACACCGATTGGTTTACTGATAGAAAATACCGACCAGCGTTCTAAAGATTATTCCAAAATCGCCGATACGTTTCGGCCAGGCCACGCCGATTACACCTACCACCAAAAATACGGCTTTCGTGATTATCGCGGCGGTGGTCGTTCATCGGCGCGTGAAACGGCTATGCGCGTTGCCGCTGGTGCAATTGCTAAAAAATATCTGTTTGAGCAAGTGGGGATTGAAATTCGCGGTTATTTATCGGAATTAGGCCCAATTAAAATCGACAAACTGGATTGGTCAGTCGTAGAAACCAACCCGTTTTTCTGTCCAGACATTGATAAAGTGCCTGAAATGGAAACCTATATGGATGCTTTGCGTAAAGAAGGTAATTCAATTGGTGCGCGGATTGAAGTGGTTGCGACTAACGTTCCTGCTGGTTTAGGTGCGCCTATTTTTGATCGTTTGGATGCTGAATTAGCCTACGCCTTAATGAGCATTAACGCCGTTAAAGGCGTAGAAATCGGTGATGGTTTTGCCTGCATCAACAGTAAAGGCACGGATTTTCGTGATGAAATAACCCCCGAAGGTTTTTTAAGCAACCACGCAGGCGGTATTTTAGGCGGCATTTCCAGCGGTCAAAACATCACTGCCAGCATTGCCTTAAAACCAACGTCCAGCTTACGTTTAGCAGGTCGCAGTATTAACGCTAACGGTGAAGCCATTGAAGTTATTACCGAAGGTCGTCATGATCCCTGCGTCGGCATCCGCGCCACCCCAATTGCCGAAGCGATGATGGCGATTGTGTTAATGGATCACTACCTACGGCATCGGGCGCAAAATGCGGGTGTTAATACGGGCTTACCGACTTTGCGCTAAGCCGTTTACAGTAAAAGGTTAGGTTACTAAAAAGTGACAACTCAGCCTGGCAAAGCTGAAAAGTAAGTAACCAGTATGGAGTGCAACGAAATACGGGGTATTTATAAATCATGTTGTTATTCCCGAATTCCGCAAAGCTCCATGCTCCCTCGGTGTCTTTGTGCGAACGTTAGCTAAATAAGCAACGAGTGCAACTCAATATAGAAAACCACCGAGTTAATGGAAGTTCGAATGAGTGATATTGATGAGAAAATCAAAGGTTATGTGTATATTTTGGAGGTAAAAGATATTGACCTCCCTGTATGTAAAATCGGAATGACTACACGGAATCCTTACAAAAGATGTGATGAAATTAATAACAGCTCAACTGGTGATTTTATTTGGAAGGTAGCCCATCACATTGCCGTAGATCACTGTAAAAAACTAGAATCACTGGCTCATTCCAAGCTAGCACCTTTGCGGCAAAAAAGACGCGAGTTTTTTAATATTAACGCAGTCGATGCCATTAAGGCATTGAATTCCATTTTTGATTCACAGTCGGAAATCAAGAAAATTGAAGTTGAAGAAGAATTCTTTTCGAAAAAGAAAAAAGTTAAACGCAAGCAAACTTTTAGCCGCATTGACTCAGAATATACTGAATTACTTCAATTGTTTACATCATTGCTAAATGTGAAAGAAGACAGACCATTTGGTCAGCTAAATCAACCTTGGTTTGGTATGAGTGACGGTAATGAAGGGGTTTAGCCGCATTGACTCAGAATATACTGCATTACTTCAATTGTTTACATCATTGCTAAATGTGAAAGAAGGCAGACCATTTGGTCAGCTAAATCAACCTTGGTTTGGTATGAGTGACGGTAATGAAGGGGTTCAATGGAATATCGCTGTTTCTACAGATACAAAAATTATCCGCCTCGGAGTAAATTTGGAGGGTAAGGCGTATAAAGACTGGCCAATTTCAACATTTATTTTATCAGAGATGAAAAATCCGAAAATTAGAGAAATTGGAGCTAAGTTAAAAAACCCCGAAGATGTATATATCCGATTTTCCAGAGATGCTTGGCAATGCGCAGCTAGACCAGCTATTGTTGAGAAATATCTTGGTGGTAGAGAATTTTCTTTTGCAGAAATTGATTCCGATAAATGGGAGCTAATGTTAAGTGACGCATTAAACTGCCTAAATAAAAAAGCCAATTATCGCGGCCGGGTTAAGCAGAAAGTCACCCTTGAAAATATACCAAAAAATGGGGAGCAAGTTCGTGTTATGGAAGTTACACCTCATCTAACAATATGGTCGCCTATAAACTTGGACGGGGATAGAGAAGAAAACATCAATCGCAAGATTACTGAGCTAAAATCTGTATATGACTGGGTAGCAAATAGCCTAGATGGCGCGTAGCGGAATCTAGGCTACTTGCCAAATACAACGGTTTTTATATATTTCCCCACCACTCACTAACGCTGGAGTTAAGAGAGAGTGACACCCATTCCCTACTGGCGATTATCAGGTTTTTATTTCTTTTATTTCGCAACCGTTGGCGGTTTTATTCCCTATTGGAGTCTTTATTTAAAGCATATCGGCTTTAATGCGGATGCCATTGGTGAACTGTCTGCCTTATTAATTAGCACTAAAATGATTTCACCCAATTTATGGGGTTGGATTGCTGACCGTACAGGTAGAGGCTTACGCATTATTCGCATTGCTTCATTTTTTGCGGGTTTGTTGTTTGTGGGGTTTTTATTTTTTCACGGCTATTGGTGGTTTGCTGTTATCACGCTGAGTTTTAGTTTTTTCTGGAATGCGGCATTACCGCAATTTGAAGCGGTTACACTGCAACACGTTAAAACCGAACCGCACCGTTATAGCCGTATTCGACTTTGGGGATCAGTGGGTTTTATTGTCGCTGTGCTGGGTGTTGGGCGATTATTGGATGAACTGGGTATTGATAATCTGCCTATCGTCGTTGTTAGTACCTTGGCATTAATGTGGCTGGTCAGCCTCATCATTCCTGATGCAAAAAGAACCACGATTCATCATGCGGATTCGGTGGGTATGCTGCACATTCTAACAAAACCCGAAGTCATCGCCTTTTTGCTGGTTAGTTTGTTGGTGCAGTTAGCACACTCACCTTATTATGTATTTTATTCGGTGTATCTCAAGCATTATCACTATTCAGCCAGTGAGACAGGATTGTTATGGACGTGTGGAGTGTTGGCAGAAATTGTGTTGTTTATCTATATGAAGCCGTTATTAAAGCGTGTTTCCTTACGCAGTCTTTTATTGTCCAGCGTGCTGTTATCGGTGATTCGTTGGTTATTGATTGCTCACTATGCGGATAATTTAGCTATTTTAATTATGGCGCAATTACTTCATGCGGCAACTTTTGGCGGTACTCATGTCGCTGCTATGCACTTAATTTACGGCTATTTTGGTGAACAACACCAAGGCAAAGGGCAGGCGATTTATACCAGTTTGAGTTTTGGTTTGGGCGGTATGCTGGGCAGTTTGTATGCAGGTTATTATTGGGAGTCGTTGGGTGCAGAATTTGTTTATTTAATGGCTGCCCTGTGTTGCACCCTTGCGTTATTAATCGCTTATCTGTGGGTGGGGAAGGCAAATATCAGCAGGGCGGGAACATGAACATAAGCGATATATTGGGCTGCCACCGCCGATAGCTGATGATGTTACGCATGGAACAGCCATAGTCCACGAAAAGCACGAAAGACACGAAAAAATCAACGTTAATGTGTCTTGTCCGCGCATTAAATAATACACATTATGATTTTTTAGTCTTTTTCGTGCTTTTCGTGTCTTTCGTGGACAAAAATTTTCTTGTGCATAACATCAGTTAGCTAATCTGCCTATCAAAAAAAGGTAGTGGGTTAAATCTGTGATGATAGATTAAAATCACGGGCAGAATAAAATCACACTTACCTAAAAGACCTTATGAGCTGCTACCAAGAAATCACCTGTCCATTCTGTAAAAGTAACCAGATTGGCAAGTCAGGACGCAATGCAAC
>SHZG01000093.1 GCA_009692395.1 Methylococcales bacterium
ATACGCAGAAAATAGAACGTCAAAACCTGAACTTTCGGACATGGATCAAACGACTCAATCGCAAGACCATTTGCTTCTCAAAACTAGAGTTGATGCACGACACCGTCATCGGTTTGCTTATCAACAAGGTCGAATTCGGGCGCGATATTTATTCATAATTACAGATTGAATCCACTACCTTCAAGGGCTTATGATGGAGGGACATCAACATCTCAAGACGGAAAACCAAACCCCCATCGTGTCATTGATTTGTCGAAAGATCCTGCTTTTGATTACGATGCACAATTCTAAAGTCAGGTAGTGTAGGCAAGCGGCTATATCGTGTGTATTGTGTGTATTGTGTGGAATTAGCGTAATCGGTGGGCAAGTAAAAAGGCGCTTGCCCACCCTGAGATTAACAACCCAAGCAAAAACATCAACACAGGCTTATCGCCCAAGCGTGCATAAGGCGTTAAGCCTGCCATCGGGGTGATTTCTCCACGCAATACGCCGACTTCAAATAACGGTAGTTGCTGAGTCATTTTGCCATTGGGTGCGACGATGGCGGTTAAGCCTGTATTGGTTGAGCGCAATAAAAACCGTCCTGTTTCTAACGCTCGCATTCTTGCCATTTGTGCGTGTTGATGGGGTTCGATGGAGTTGCCGAACCAGCCATCATTGGTGACATTCACCAGATACGCGGCATTTTCGAAGCCTTGAATGGCATGATTGCCAAATACGTCTTCGTAACAAATCGAGGTTATGAATGAGTAGCCACCTGCGCTGAGTAACGGCTGATTATTACCACCAGCGGTAAAGTTACCCAATTTAATACTCAGTTGTTGTAACACAAACCCTGATACGGGTTGCCACGGCATGGTTTCGCCAAACGGCAGTAAATGTGTTTTGCGATAGTCGGCAATGCGGCTACCGAGCGTCATCACGGCGTTATATTTTTCGCCGCTGGTTTCATTCTTTATCGGTAAGCTGACAATCAAATCGGTATGGTGTTGCTGTGCGGCTTGGTGTAATGGCATTAAAAATAGATCTTCAACCTCTGATAAATACGCGGGAATGGCCGTTTCAGGCCAGACAATGACATTCACGCCCCAGTGTTGTTCAGTCAGGGTTTTATACAAACGCAAGGTGTTAAGTTTATTTTCGGGTAGCCATTTTTTGTCTTGCGTGATATTGCCTTGAATCAACGCGATTTGAAGCGGCGCACCGATAGGCTGAGTCCATTGTACGTTGTGCAAATAAGCACCACCTGCCCATAATACCAGCACTACCAACGCTCCACGCCAGTTAAATACCAAGATAAGAGCCGCACTTAACGCGACGATAAACCCCGTGCCGTACACGCCCAATACAGGAATATAACCCGCTAATGGCGTGTCTAATTGTGAATAGCCAGCGAGTAGCCAAGGAAAACCATCCAACACCCAGACACCGCGCAAATACTCAACTAATAGCCAAACAACAGGCATGAATAATACACGGTTAAAGGTTGTTATGTTGGCAGGTAGATAACCTGCCAATGCAGGAAAGATTGCCCAAAAACCAACAAACGTGGTGGTCATCGCACCCGAACTCATCATGCCCGCGTGTCCAAAATCATGAATGCTGACATAAACCCACGATACGCCCAGCCCAAATTGCCCCAAGCCAAACAAATAACCGCGCATTAATGCGCGTCTAGGCGAAACGCGTTGCCAGCAGATAAACAGTGCAATGAGTGCGATTAATGCTAGATAGGGATAATCAAACGGTGCGAACGCTAAGGTGTATAACAGCCCTGCGCCGAATGCTAAACAATCGCCTGCGTATTTATGGGAAAAAATTGTCATGTCCATTATGCTGTCACGTCGCTATAAAGCTCTATTCACTTCAGCTTATCTTGGTCACATGACCATCATCCATCTGCGCAACACGGTCGGCAAATGCAAAAATCCGTGCATCGTGGGTGACGATTACGAGGGCGCGGTCGTGTTGTAAGGCAACTTCTTTGAGTAAATTCATCACATTATGCCCGCTGACGTGATCTAACGCGCTAGTCGGTTCGTCGCAAACAATTAACCGTGGGCTATGCACCAAGGCACGCGCAATGGCAACGCGTTGTTGCTGTCCGCCTGATAGTTGTGAGGGCTTGGATTTCCAGCGGTCGCCTAACCCAACCTGCTCTAATACTTTAATGGCTTTGCGTTCCGTTTCGGCGCGTTTTACGCCGTTAATAATCAGCGGAATAGAGACATTTTCAGCGGCATTGAGTGACGGCAATAAATTAAAGGCTTGAAACACAAAGCCGATATTTTTGGCGCGAAACTGAAGTTTATCTTTGCTACGCATGGCGTTGACGTTTTCGCCAAACAGTTCACACACGCCCGAATCTTGATTGAGTATGCCCGCAATTACCGAAATTAAGGTCGTCTTACCGCAGCCAGATGGCCCGACTAACATCATTAATTCACCCAGTTTAATATTTAAGTCGATGTCGTTTAAGGCAATGACTTTCTGTCCACCTGCATCATAGATTTTAACCAGTTTTTCACAACGAACGGCATCAACCATAATCAGCTCTTAAACACGATGGCGGGTTCTAAACGAATCACTTTTAGAATGCTGATGAACGCGGCGAGCATACAAATAATGCTCACACCCGCACCGCTAAAGAGGAGCAATTGCCACGGAAATTTGAACGCTAAAATAGTGTGGCGCATGGCATAGCCGAATAAGGCGGTTAAGCCTACACCCATGCCATAACCGATACTGCCGACTAACACCGCTTGCAATAAAATCATCCGTAATAATGTCCAATTGCTCGTTCCCATCGCTTTGAATACTCCGAATTGGCGGATATTTTCCAGTGTGAAGCTGTAAAAGGTTTGCCCAGCAATTGCCGCACCGACAATAAAACCCAATAATACCGAAATACCAAAGTTAATCGGTATGCCTATGTTATTCATAAACTAATTATATGTCAGCTCCATAAATTCGCTTTGCGTGTACGCCGCTAAGCCCGTTTTTTCTTTAATCCGTTGCGTGAGTTCGTGTAAATCTTGCCCTTTAGCGGCTTTAACTAGCACCAATGACAACAGCTTCCGCTCTCTGGGTGCGTAACTTTTAGCGCGGGAATAAGTGGTATAAATCACAGGTTGTGATTGAAACGTGCGCGTGACTTTAGCGATACCCACCACGATAGCGCGGCGGTCATTGAGTTCTAAACTGTCGCCGATTTTCAGAAAAATGGGTTTGCCACCTGCAACAAGCGGCGGTTTTGCTAGTGTTTCGTTAATACCATCGACATCAATAATCACGCTATCGCTGCGGCGTAAATCGCTAATCTCACCTTCTAACATCATCGGCGGGCCACCAATCAGCGTCGTATCATCTAAACCCACCACGATACAGGTTTGAAATGTACCATCGGCAAGCCGTGCTTTTAACAGACCTTTATACATCGGCATAGCCCACGCCACGCCTGAAATACCGCGTACTCTGTACAGCTCAGTATCTTGTAACGGCTTAATATCATCAACAAACTGGACTTTTTCATCCATCACCCAAATATCAGGCAAACCTGTATCGGAAATGAAACTGTATGAACGCGCCATGAGTCCGACAAAAATCGCAGGTTGTTGAGTCATAATCAACGAGGCAAACGTCAGCCCCATGACAATTCCAAAGTATTTACCTTTATCGCCCATTAACATTTTTAAGGCTATGTGATTCATGATTGGGTGTGGCTAAAGAAGAGAATGATGGGGTGAATCTTATTTGATAGCTTCACGCGTAGGGGTTATTTGCCCGTGTTACAGACAGTCCAATAGCCGAAGCTATTGGACTTAAAACAGTAATCAATAAATGATTTTTTGAGTCTTCAACAGTGTGTAAATTTCATCCAGCGTGTGTTTATCGGTATCAAAAATAACATTAATATCGCTTAAATCGACGGTGCTATGAGTGCATAAACCAATTAAGCCTGCGTTTTTAATGATATTAATCACTGATGTTGTCGCCTCAGTTTCTAATACTGTGCTGGCATGACCGTTATCAAATAAACGTCTTTCCAGTTGATAAGCAATGTCGGTGTGGTCGGTGCCTGTTAGCCATACAGCGGTTGGAATTTGGCTAAAACGGGCGGCACGTTCTTCGCGGCTAACCGCTGCCTGTGATTCATCATCATGAAGACCCGTAATCATCCCCGCACCGACTGTGCTGTTAGTCAAACGATCGATGATAATAAACGCGCCTGTGCCTTTGTTGGTTTTGTACGGGTCTATCACCACTGGCGCATTAACTGATAGCGTACAAGAACCGATTTCATTGAGTTTTAACTCTTTGGCATCGTGGTGTTCTAAGGTATTGACATCAATACGGTGATAAATCAATGACACCGAACCTGACACACTGCGGGTTGCTAATTTAATTGTATATTGCCGTCCTGCAATTAACGGCTGTTCCGTCATCCAAACCAACGTGGCTTTGAATTTATCGGTAATCGTCGCAGGAATGGTTTGCTTGCCCACCAACATATCGCCACGGCTGACATCAATTTCATCTTCTAACGTGAAGGTGACTGCCATTGGTGGAAATGCGCGTGTTATCTCACCGTCATAAGTGACGATGGATTTAATTTTGCTGGATTTTCCAGACGGTAACGCGGTGACTGTATCGCCTTGATTAAACACACCCGAAGCAACCGTACCGCAAAAGCCGCGAAAATCTAAATTAGGGCGATTGACATACTGCACAGGGAAACGCGCATCAACAAAATTATGGTCGGCGGTAATTTGGATACTATTAAGAGCGGTCATTAATGAATCCCCCGTAAACCAAGGCATATTCTCGCTGGCATTGACCACGTTATCGCCATCTAATGCGGACATCGGAATAAAGTAAATGTCGTGTAAATTTAAACTCTTCGTAAAAGCGAGATAATCTTGCTTGATTTTATTAAACACGTCTTCACTGTAACCCATCAAATCCATTTTATTGACCGCAACAATGATGTGTTGAATGCCCAATAACGACACGATAAAGCTATGGCGTTTCGTCTGTGTCTGCACGCCATAACGGGCATCAATCAAAATAATCGCTAAGTCACACGTCGATGCACCTGTTGCCATATTGCGCGTGTATTGTTCATGGCCGGGTGTATCGGCAATAATAAATTTGCGCGTTGAAGTCGAAAAATAACGGTAAGCCACGTCGATAGTAATGCCTTGTTCGCGTTCGGCTTGCAAACCATCAACCAACAACGCGAGGTCAATTTTACCCGCGCCCGTCGTGCCAGATTTGACGCTATCGGACTGCACCGCCGCCAACTGGTCTTCATAAATCATTTTAGAATCGTATAACAACCGCCCAATGAGGGTACTTTTACCATCATCAACATTGCCACAGGTTAAAAAACGCAATAATTCTTTGCGCTCGTGTTGTGCTAAGTAAGCATCTATATCAGTGCTGATTAAATCGGATTGGTGGGACATGGATTTTCCTAAGACTATAAAATTATTTAATTATTAATTTGAAGGCAGGTGTTTTTCTGGTTCTTTAAGAATTTTGCAGAGATTTTCAGCATAAGAACTATTTTTAATCACTTCATTTGCATTTATTCTGCTTAATAATTCAAAAGAATGCCCGCATTTACTGTGGCCACCTTTAGTGGTCTTGCAAGTCGCATTATTTAATGTAGCGTATAAATCTTGTTTAGAAATACTGTCTATATTGGTATTTTTTGATAACGCATTGTGATTAAACTCTTTTCCATAAGAATCAGCTAAGGTCTTTTTATCGACCATAAACCACGCCTCCATACATTCGACCATAAAATGTAAATGTTCTTCGGTTGCGTTATCGGGCTTTTGCCATTTATCACCTTCTCGCAAAAGAACGTGTTGCCACTTACTAATATTGGTTACAGGAGCTTCGCTATCCACTAAAAGCAAGCAATACTCATCTTTTTTACAGGTTTTTAACGCCTTACAAAAGTCTTTATAAGCCGTTAAACGACCGCCGCAAGCAATAACGCTCAACTTAATGTCTACTTTTCTAAAAAATTCACTAAAACCTTTACGGCAACTTGCTTGTTGCAGACGAGTATCGCCGCCACCTTCTGCATAAATGGTAATTTTTACCATCTATTGCCTCCGATATGTCCTCGACTCCATAACTGCCCTAAACTGTAATCTTGCAGCCAGTCCGTTAAGTCTTCTTTATTTAAGCGAGTAACAGTCGTTGAACCTTCATGCTTATCAAAAACCAATACAGCTTCTGGCATATCGCTTAACGCATCCACTAAATCGGCAGAATGCGTGGTAATAATTAATTGAGTTTTTTGTGCGGCTTCTTTTAATAAATCTATTAAAGTTGGCAATATATCTGGATACAAACCCAATTCTGGTTCTTCTATACAAATCAATGGTGGTGGATTTGGATGTAATAAAATGGCTAATAAGCAAAGAGAACGTAATGTGCCGTCTGATAATCTGGAAGCAGGAATAGTAAAACCATTTTCTTCAAAAAAGACTTGTATATATCCACCTTGAACAATGACATCAAAATCAGCAATACTTTCATTAAATAGCTTTAACGCGTCTAATAGTTTTCTTTTAATTTCAGGATTGCGGCGCAAACTATTTAAAATTAAACCTAAATTACTAGCATCTTCTTCTAAAAACTCATTGGGTAAATCGGCGCATTGTAACGTTCTTGGTGCCGCATTGCGTCCAAATTGCCATTCTCGATAAAGGCGTATCTTTTCATAAAAACTACTTAAAGAAGCCATCTCTGGATAAGTAGCAGAGTCTTGTCGTTGCGCTAAAATAGACTGGTTAGCTTCAATACTTTCCCAATTTAATTCTTTGTCTAAACCCGATTTCTGAGTAATAAAAGCTTTCTGACCATTATATTTATCATCAAAACAAAATTCTGAATAGCCAACGTTCCCTTTCTTTTCACTTTCAATAGATTCATTAATAATTTCAAGGCGATAATCTATTGCGCGTGCGTAAAACCCAAGTATATGTCGAAGTGGTTGTTGGCTTTTTGAATTTATTACTATTACGTCTATTCTAGCTGTCGGATTTTCTCCACCTTTCCACAACCATTCTTCAATACCACCACCATCGCGTATTACTTTGCTTAAATCCTTAGGCATAGCCTGTAATAAACTAATAGCTTCAATTCAATTAGATTTACCAGAACCATTTGCACCAATCAGCACATTTAAACCTTTATTAAATGTAATCTCAGTATTTTCACCAAAAGATAATAAATTATGTAGCCTGATAGTTTTTAACATATTCAATGACACCATTGTTTTTCGCACGGAACGCCATCTTTATTACCGTCCATTCTTTTGGTATTGGGACAGTTATTTATGAAAAAATTCGCTTCTTCACAGGAAGTCATTTGTGCGCAATACGTTCTACTGTCACATTTGTAATTGCTATCGGACACAGGTTTTGTTGGCTCATTATTTTCGACTGGCAATAACACGGGCTGCGTTGCTTCATTATCTTCTGATGATATTGCAGGCGTTTCAGGCACGGTATTGTCTTGATATTGGTAATAGCCATACCCTGTGATTATTGATAGGGCGAGAACCAATATAACTTTTTTCATTAGCTTATTTTCAGTGTGTCACAGTTAGCTTAAATTTAATGACACCACTGACTTTCACAGGGAACGCCATCAGGTTTCTCGCCTTCTCTACCGCTATCCATTTTGGTATTCGGGCAGTTATTAATAAAAAAGGTAGCTTCCTCACAAGAAGTCATTTGTGAGCAGCGAGTTCTACCGTCACATCTATAGTTTCCATTACTTGGAGGCTTTATAACTTCATTATTTTGACTGGGTGGCTCTGTCAAAACTATATCGTTCGGCAATTTTGTTGGGGCTTTTGGTGTTGAAGGCATATCAACAATAGATTGACTGTCGCTTTTGCTATTGCAAGCTGTTTTAGAATAAGCGATATGCCCATTTGCATCTGCACATTTATAAACGCCACCATAGCTGTTCGTACAAAAAAATACAGCTAAAACCAGAGCTACTTTTTTAATTGACATCAAAGACTCCAACATTCAATAGCTTAAAAATACCCTTCACGCTTTTTCTGTTCCATAGACCCCGCTTGGTCGTGGTCGATTAAGCGCCCTTGTCTTTCAGACGTGGTGGTCAACAGCATTTCTTGAATGATTTCAGGGAGCGTGGTGGCTTCGGATTCAACTGCGCCTGTTAAGGGATAACAGCCTAAAGTACGGAAACGCACTTTTTTCATTTCTACTTTTTCATTGTCGCCGATAGGCATACGTTCATCATCGACCATGATTAACATTCCATCACGTTCAACTACGGGGCGTTCTTTGGCGAAATATAATGGCACGATGGGAATGTTTTCCAAGTGGATGTATTGCCAAATGTCTAACTCTGTCCAGTTGGATAAGGGGAATACGCGGATGCTTTCACCTTTGTCGATTTTGCCGTTGTAGATATTCCACAATTCTGGGCGTTGGTTTTTGGGATCCCAGCGGTGGTTTTTGTCGCGGAAAGAATACACGCGCTCTTTAGCACGCGATTTTTCTTCGTCACGTCTCGCACCACCGAACGCGGCATCAAATTGGTATTTATCTAGTCCTTGTTTTAGTGCGTCGGTTTTCATGACATCGGTGTGTTTTTTACTGCCGTGTGTGAAAGGCCCTATGCCTTGAGCAATACCGTCTTGATTGATATGTTCGATAAATTCCAGTCCTAGTTTTTTTACTAGGTCATCACGAAATGTAATCATTTCTTTGAATTTCCAAGTGGTATTAATGTGCATAAACGGAAACGGCGGTTTTGCAGGATAAAACGCTTTCATCGTTAGTTGTAGCATGACGGCAGAATCTTTGCCGACAGAGTACAGCATCACAGGATGCTCAAATTCAGCGGCGACTTCACGAATGATGTGGATGCTTTCCGCTTCGAGTTCTTTCAGGTGGGTTAATTGATAATCAGTCATTAAAAATCCATCGGGAGGGTGATGTCATGAGGAGAGCAAGCTCAATAAAACTAGCTATTCTACAGTAATTATCAGGATGATAAAAATCGGTTCGGTTGTGATGATTATTTGGTAGTGGGTTAAATCTGTAATTATGAATAAATATCGCGCCCGAATTCGACCTTGTTGATAAGCAAACCGATGACGGTGTCGTGCATCAACTCTAGTTTTGAGAAGCAAATGGTCTTGCGATTGAGTCGTTTGATCCATGTCCG
>SHZG01000094.1 GCA_009692395.1 Methylococcales bacterium
GGCATAGCTTAGAATTCTTGCCGCCTTATTCACCTGACTTAAATCCTATTGAACACAAATGGGCGCAAGCTAAAGCACTTAGAAGAAAGAAAAACTGCTCCACTGATACACTGTTCTCTCAGCTCTTTTAAATCATTTTATTTTGCTTTTGCTATACTGGTGTATCACAATGACTGAGAAAAACACTACATAGACAACCAATCAATAGTTTAAGTAAACGAATCAAGAGCGGCGCAGGCGTTTATACACGTTAATGAGCGCGTTGGTTGAGCAATCATGACTGTCAATAAGCGCGTCATTTTGTAATTCGGGCAGTATGACATTCGCCAATACTTTACCCAGTTCTACACCCATTTGATCAAATGAATTGATGTTCCAGACTACGCCTTGCACAAAAATTTTATGTTCGTAGAAGGCTAATAATGAACCGAGGGTTTTCGGTGTCATTTTTTCAAATAGAAAGGAGTTGGAAGGCTTATTACCTACAAATACTTTAGAGGCGACCAATACCGAGTCGGCTTGTTGTTCAGGGGTTAATTCTGCTTTGACTTCGTCGCTAGTTTTACCCAGCATTAAGGCTTGCGGTTGCGCAAGAAAATTGGAAATCAATACATCGTGATGATCTGGAAGCGAATAATGACTATTAGCTGCGGCAAGAAAATCACAGGGTATCAATTTAGTACCTTGATGAATCAATTGAAAAAATGCGTGTTGACCATTCGTTCCTGGTTGTCCCCAGATAATGGGCCCAGTGCTGTAATCAACTTTTTCGCCATTCATATCGACGCTTTTGCCATTACTTTCCATGTCGCCTTGTTGAAAATAATCAGCAAAATAGCGCATGGATTGATCGTAAGGCAACAAGGCGTGCGAATCGGCATCAAAGAAGTTGTTATACCAAACGCCGAGTAAACCCATTAATACGGGAATATTATGCTCAAATGGAGTGTTTAAAAAATGTTGATCGGCTTCAAACGCACCCTGTAACAGTTCTTCAAAATTATCCATGCCTATGTATAACGCAATGGACAAACCCACTGCTGACCATAATGAATAACGTCCGCCGACCCAATCCCAGAATTCAAACATATTGTCGGTGTCGATACCAAACTTGGCGACATTCTCTGTATGAGTGGAAATGGCAACAAAATGTTTAGCAACAGCAGCAGGGTCTTTGGTGTAGTCAAGAAACCAGTTTTTTGCGGATTTGGCATTCATCATGGTTTCTTGCGTAGAAAACACTTTGGACGCGACAATAAACAACGTGGTCTCAGGTGAAATTTGCTTCAATACTTCAACAATATTAGTTTGGTCGATGTTCGACACATAATGCAGTTTTAAGCTGCCAGAGCTATAGGGCGTTAGGGTCATAGACACCATTTTAGGGCCTAAACCAGAACCGCCGATACCGATATTCACCACGTCCGTAATGGCTTTACCCGTATAACCTTTCCATTCACCCGAACGAACACGCTCACAAAATACGCGCATTTTTGCCAATACCCGATGAATATCTGGCATGACATCTTGTCCATCCATATAAACAGGTTTATTGCTACGATTACGCAACGCCGTATGCAGTACGGCGCGGTGTTCAGTGGTATTGATTTTTTCACCCTCAAATAGGGCTTTGGTTTTCGCACTCAAATTAGCATGATGAGCGAGGCTTATTAATAGCTGGAGTGTTTCTTCGTTTATTCTATTTTTAGAGTAATCAAACAAAATCTCATTAAATGCCACCGAAAATTTATCAAAACGTTGGTTATCCTGTTGAAACGCATCACGCATAGAATAATCTTTCACTTGCTGATAATGGTCTTGTAGTGCAATCCACGCGTTTGAATGAATCAAAGATGACATAATGTGGCTCCGTTTAAAGTAAATGTGTCTAAGTCTACGAAAAGGATAACAGGATAGCAATAGTGAGGAACATTATCACGCTCTGCTTTGTGGTTGGCATTCGGCTACTGCCACATAAAACCAAACATGATTTTAATTTTTTCAACCCGTGTGTTAATTCAAAGGTGGTTCTTATTATGAAAATATTTTTTTTAAACGCGCTAATAATGTTCATTGCTTGCGCCATTTTATCCTGTTCAAAACCCATTCCTGCCGAAAAATCAGCTTATGTTGGTGAATGGCAATCGGCAATCATGGGTATTTTAATCTCTCAAGACGGTAAGGTTTCCTACAAACGTATCGAGAACGGAATCACAAAATCTGTGGATGACCCGATTAAAGCATTTGACGGTGACAACTTCGAGGTGGGCATCGGCCCGTTGACCACAACGTTTATTGTCACTGTTCCACCGCATCAGCAAGATAATGATTGGAAAATGACGGTTGATGGCGTTGATTTGACCAAGAAACCATAGCCCTTTTTTAAAACTAACTACGACGATTTTTATGAACAAAATTAATGCCAGTGTTGTAATTCCTAGTCATCGGTTTGACGTATCGAGTATGCGCTGCTTAATCCTAACGATAGATTTATTCCTAACTCAGGGCTTTGAAGTGGTGGTTGCAGATAACTCTGGTTTTGCCGAAAAACACCGTAAATTACGCGCAGAGTTCTCTGATACGATTGTCTATGCTGAACCCGAAGCCGATTGTAATGCTATGGATAATTTTTTAGCGGGCTTTGCGGCAGCAAATGGTGACTATGTGTTATTTGCCACTGACGACGATACTTTTTTCCCCGTCGGAGTCGCCGCTTTAGCAAATGCTATCACCAACGCAACAGGCTACGCGGGATTTTGCGCCCCGACGGTGCGTTATGCACAAGAAGGTACGAGTGTGGCGGCTGTTCCTGATTTAAACAGTTAGTTTTTATCAGAACGATTAGCACAATGGATTACTTGTGATATTGCCGTGTGTTTTTATGGCTGTTATAGCCAACAAATCTGGCAACGTTACTTTCGCTTTGCCGAGCAGCATCCCATTAAACTGGCTCATCACGATCAATTATTGCGCTTTGTTATTGCGGATGCGGGGCAAATAGGCTGTCTTAACACCGCGTGGTTTGCTTATGATTACAGTAATTGGTCACATGGCGATACCGCACAAAACGCGCTAATTTATTACTATACCAAAGCGGGCTTTGATGACTGTATGCTTTATGTGCATTCGCTGTTAGAAGGCTTAGAAGGCGCGTTATGCCAAATTAAATTAGATGAAGTGGCAGGGCGAGAATTTCAGTACGAGGCTATTAATGGCTATTGGTGGGGCAGTTGGCGCGTTGTCTTCGGGCAAATGATTGATATGAATCGAGACACGATGCCCCCTGAGTTATGGCAACTATTAGAACCACTGGTCAATTACCTTGCAAACCCAGAAGATGCCAATGTTTATCAAATATTACAGTTATTGTCTGATTTTATAACAGGGGTTTATGGCAGTGATAAAGGCTTGCAGGATTTTTGGTTGAATCAGGCGGCAGACAGTTTACGATTTGATCTGTCTACTTAACAACAATCGCGTTTAAGTGCAAATTGACAGGTAAAACAACTGCCTATGCCTAGTTGGCTGGTAATAATTAGGTGGGCATCATGTCGCATGAGAACGTGTTTAACGATGGCTAAACCTAAGCCTGTGCCGCTTACTTTTTCGCGGCGTTTTACTTCTACGCGGTAAAAACGCTCAGTGATTCGATTAATATCGGCTTTGGCAATGCCTTCGCCTTGGTCTTCAACGGTTAGATTAACGCCCTCTTTATCTCGATACCAGCGTACTTTGACGACTGAATCATCGGGCGAGTATTTAAGTGCGTTGCCCAACAAATTAGTAAATGCACTGCGCAATTCTTGTTCATCACCCATGATCTGGGTGTCGGTTTCTAAGGTAAGCTCAATGGGTCTGGCTGACAACGTATCACCTTCTCGACAAATCTGACTTAATAATTCAGGCACATTGACGCAAGTGGGGGGTTTTTGTTGAGTTTCTAATCGGGTTAAGAGCAATAAATCATCGACTAGGTATTGCATTCGTTCGGTTTGTCCGTGCATTTGTAACAGCGAGGTGGTTAATACAGGGGAATAGCCATCATCTATGTCTTGCAGGGTTTCTAAATAGCCTTTTAATACCGTTAATGGCGTGCGCAGTTCGTGGGAGACGTTAGCGACAAAATCTTTGCGCATCCGTTCCATCATTTTTATTTGTGTCACATCTTGCGCTAACAGTAAGCGTAAACCCGCGCCATAAGGCACAATGCGCACTGACAAGATAATTTGATTATTGACGGGGGAAGGCACAATGACTGGTTCGCTGTAATCGCGTGAGTTGATGTAACGAATAAACTCTGGAAATCGAATTAAATTAGGAATGTGCTGCCCTTTATCGGCTAGATAAAGTCCAAATACGTCACGCGCGGCTTTATTCGTCCACTCAATTTCATTATTCGCACCTAAGACTATCGACGCATCGGGCAAGGCTTCGGTGGATTGACGAAATTGGTCAATCATTTTAGTGAGTTTCTTTTTACGCTTTTTTTCATTTTTTCTGAGACAGTAGACGTGGTAATAAATGTCTTCCCAAATACCTGTCGATTTAGGATAACTATTCCGCGCCCCTAAACTTAGCCAATTTTCAAAACGGCTGATTTGTCTAATTTGATAAATCAGCATCCATAAGGTAAGCAATAACATCAGCAGCAAAAATAAGCCTGACATTGCACCGATAATGGCGACTAGAATAAATAACAACAGTACGATGGTTAATTCTTTTTTCCAAGCTGCCATAACATTTAATCGACGAGAGAGAACCGATAACCAAAACCGCGTACTGTCTGCACTAATTCTTCACGATTGTATTCCGCTAAAATTTTACGCAGGCGGCGAATATGCACATCAATCGTGCGTTCTTCAATATACACACTACGTCCCCACACTTGATCTAATAATTGGGTGCGGCTATACACTTTGTCTGGATGGGTCATAAAAAAGTGCATTAAGCGAAATTCGGTCGGACTGACTTCGAGTAGTTTATCACCCACACTGAGCCGATGTTGTTCGGTATCCAGTGTTAAATCACCTAGCACGATAGAGCTAGCTCCCTGTAGTTTGCCCGTTCTACGCAACACGGCACGAATCCGCGCGACCAATTCCTTGGGTGAAAATGGCTTAGTCATGTAATCATCAGCACCAATTTCTAGTCCGCGTACTTTGTCTTCTTCTTCGCCGCGTGCGGTGAGCAAAATGATAGCAATATCGCGGTACATGGGTTCTTTTTTTAAACGACGCGCCCATTCGACACCGCTGATACCAGGTAACATCCAATCTAATAGGATTAAATCAGGCAAGGCATCATCGAGTGCTTTGTGTGCCTCTTCTGCATCTGCTACCGCTAAGGGTTTAAAACCAGCCTGTTCTAACACCATGATTAACATAGCGCGAATGGCATCTTCATCTTCAACAACAAGAATATTACAAGTGGACATAATTTAATGAGGGGATAAGCAGAAATTTGGTATTGTAACAAGCCACATATTACCCTTTTATGACAAAAATAATCAAATTACAACGATTCACGAGGCGTGGTCACTTAATAAAAAGTGGCGAATGATGAATAGAGAGCCATTATAATGGTTCACAGGGTTCACTAGGTGTTCTATCCTTTCAGTCTTTCTGCTAAGATACTGCCCGAATTCACACACTTCCACTGAAACTTTTTAGGTAATAATTATGACATTCGTAGTCACTGAAAACTGTATTAAATGTAAATTTACTGATTGCGTGGATGTATGTCCTGTCGATTGCTTCCACGTAGGGCCTAATTTTTTAGTTATTGATCCAGACGAGTGTATTGACTGCACACTTTGTGAGCCAGAATGTCCAGCAGGTGCGATTTTTGCTGAAGATGAACTGCCCGAAGGACAAGAGCATTTTATTCAGCTCAATGCTGAATTAGCAAAAGAATGGCCACTGATTACTGACGTAGAATCACCACTGCCTGACGCTGATGAATGGAATGGCAAAGAAGGCAAGCTAAAATTTTTAGAACGATAATTTTTCATCACGTCGTTCTGCCCACAGATTAAGAATTAAAACTGTGTAGGTTGGGTTAGGCGATAGTCTTAACCCAACACATCGCCAGTCACTGTTGGGTTACACTATCGCTAATCCAACCTACAATTCCTACCCTTTCACCGCTTTTATCCCTCTAAAATTATGCACGCTGAATCCTGTACTTACGTTATCTTTGGTGCGACGGGTAATCTGTCGCGTATTAAATTAATGCCCGCGCTGTATCATCTTGATGTAGCAAATCGGTTGCCCAAAGGCACAAAAATCCTCGCCATCGGTCGTAGACCGTGGGATCAACAATATTGGTTATCTGAAGTCAGAGACATGATTCAGGCGAAAGCCAAAGAAGCCATTGATGAAGCAGTATTCCAGCGTTTTTGTGAACGTCTGTATTATCATCAAGGCGACATTCAGCACGAACAATGCTACAACGAACTCGCGACTGTTCTTAACGATAAAGCCAATAAATTCCCCAAAAATATCGCCTTTTACTTATCCATTAGCCCCTCAGATTTTGGCAAAGTCATGGAAATGTTGAGCAATCAACATTTATTTGATGAAGACGCTGGCTGGCGACGGGTGATTATTGAAAAACCGTTCGGCTACGATTTAGACAGCGCACAAGCCTTACAAAAACGCATTGCTCACTATCTGACCGAAGCACAAATTTACCGTATCGACCATTATCTGGGTAAAGGTATGGTGCAGAACGTGCTGGTATTCCGCTTTGCCAACGTCATGTTAGAACCGCTGTGGAATCGTAATTATATTGACCACATTCAAATCACCCACTCGGAAGAACTGGGCATTGACAGTCGCGGCGAGTATTACAACAGCTCAGGCGCGATGCGCGATATGTTGCAAAGTCATTTATTGCAGCTGTTGACGCTAGTAACAATGGAGCCGCCCGTCTCAATGGAAGCCGAAGCCCTGCGTGATGAAAAAGTCAAAGTCTTAAAGTCTATCCGCCCTATTCCCAAAGAAGCGGTACACGGTCATGCGTTTCGTGGTCAATATGCCAAAGGGCATATCAAAGGCGAAAAGGTCAACGGCTATTTGCAGGAAGACAACATTCCCGCCAACAGCGTGACTGAAACCTACGCCTCCATGAAACTCTACATTGATAACTGGCGGTGGCGCGGTGTGCCGATGTATTTACGTACAGGTAAACGCATGGCAAAAGCCCAATCTATTATTTCCATCTGTTTCCGTCATCCGCCGTTGCAATTTTTCCGCGATACCCACGTTCAGTGCATGAATCCTAACTGGGTGATATTAGGCATTCAACCTGAAGAATGTATTCGTATTGAAATGACCGTCAAAGAACCTGGCTTAGAAATGCGTACTCGTTCCAGTAGCTTAGATGCCAGTTTCCGTAATGAAGATGAACAAGCCATTGATGCTTACGAAGACCTATTATTAGACGTGCTTAAAGGCGACCGCTCACTGTTTCTACGCTTTGATGAAGTGGAATATGCGTGGCGCATTGTTGACCCTATTCTGCAAACATGGGCAATGGAACGCGACTACATCGCTACCTACCCCGCAGGATCATGGGGGCCAGAAGACAGTCGATTATTTGATAAAGAAGCCCAATATTGGCGCACTAACTTAACCCCTGAGAATAAATAAATGCAGAAATCTATTCACTGGCATCGTTTTGATACCGCAGATCAAGTCGCAGCGGAGGCGTATCAACAAATTATTGACGCAGCACATCTTGCCATCGCTGATCACGGCACCTTTAAACTGGTGTTAGCAGGTGGCACAACCCCTGAAAAAGTTTATCGCTTACTTGCCGATGCAAATGCCGATTGGGCAAACTGGATTATTTATTACGGTGATGAACGCTGTTTACCCGTCGGACATCCTGACAGAAACAACGTATTGGCTGAACAAGCGTTTTTGAATAAAGTCTCCATTCCAAGTGAACAGATTTTTACCATTCCTGCCGAATCCGACCCTGTCACAGCGGCGAAAGACTATCAACCCATCATTGCCAATGCCTTACCGTTTGATATGGTGTTATTAGGTCTGGGTGAAGACGGACATACCGCCAGTTTATTCCCGCATCATGTTCATAATGAAGATGATTTGACGCATCCTGTGTTCAACTCACCTAAACCGCCGTCTGAGCGCGTGTCAGTGAGTGCCAAGGCCTTAAGCGATACCACGCATTTATTGTTTTTAGTGACGGGCGAAAACAAGCAAGACATCGTAAAAGCGTGGCGTGCAGGTGCAGATTTACCGATTGCGACCATAGAACCTGACAACGCGATTGATGTGTATATTGATAGCGCGGCAGATAACGCTGAGTAGTTTCGCTGATAGTGACTAACCGCGTTAAAAATAAAAAAGCCTCGATTGTTGTTAGCAATCGGGGCTTTTTGTTAAGTAACTGACGTTACGCATGAAAGAGCCATAGTCCACGAAAAGCACGAAAGACACGAAAAAATCAACTCTAATAATTTGTCTTATCACACGTTAAGTCATACATTTTATGATTTTTTAGTCTTTTTCGTGCTTTTTGTGTCTTTCGTGGACAAAAATTTTCTTATGCGTAACATCAATTAAGTAATTCAACACAGGAAGCATTATTGATGAACATTAAACTAATTGGTAGTGGGTTAAATCTGTACTTATGAATAAATATCGCGCCCGAATTCGACCTTGTTGATAAGCAAACCGATGACGGTGTCGTGCATTAACTCTAGTTTTGAGAAGCAAATGGTCTTGCGATTGAGTCGTTTGATCCATGTCCGAAAGTTCAGGTTTTGACGTTCTATTTTCTGCGTATTGCGCTTACCAATCTCATGCTTATCAGCCTCAAGGTGACGCTGATAAGCACCCCAATCTTCTGTGTTAGAAGCAGGTAATATTAAAGGGGGCAAGCAAGGTTTTAAGTTGCTTGAATACGTCATCCTTGCGTTTACCAAATACATAAGCGAGTACGGTGTTAGTGGTATGGTCAACGGCGTGCCACAGCCAGCGTTGGTTGGATTTATTGCCTACATAAGACCACT
>SHZG01000095.1 GCA_009692395.1 Methylococcales bacterium
TTCGGACATGGATCAAACGACTCAATCGCAAGACCATTTGCTTCTCAAAACTAGAGTTGATGCACGACACCGTCATCGGTTTGCTTATCAACAAGGTCGAATTCGGGCGCGATATTTATTCATAATTACAGATTTAACCCACTACCCACCATCGATCACCTTGCTTTCAGTGTTATTTTTTTTGTTTGCTATAATATCAGTTAGCACTTTACATATCACCGCAGGCTGTTGTTATACCAAGCACTTGCAGTCCGCCCGTC
Organism: Methylococcales bacterium; assembly: GCA_009692395.1. Taxonomy (GTDB): domain Bacteria; phylum Pseudomonadota; class Gammaproteobacteria; order Methylococcales; family Methylomonadaceae; genus UBA4132. Next base: position 261 of record SHZG01000095.1, read on the forward strand.
TCAGTAAAAAGAAAACCAAATTTTGATATTAATACGGAAAACAGACCCATTGGATTATGCCAAATGGTTACTTTATAACCAGCCAGCAGAACAAAAAAATGCGGTTCATTTAGTGGAAATAACACGCTATGCGCAAGAGTAGCCGAGTCCTACACAGGATTTTGACTGTGTACATTGTTGCTGTGGTGATTACTATTAGCACAGGCATCGCTAAGTTTGTATGGCAAGAAGTGCAGACTTCTAAATATCAAGCGCGTTATTTGTCGGCAATCAGTCAGAAACTCAGTTATAAACTTGAAGCGGGGGCGAGTACCTCTATTCGTTATCCTGAGGCTGGGCCTTACGATCAGCGGCTTGGTTATACGTTTTTACCTGAGGAAATTGACCGTTTAAAAACACTCGGCTTTCGGGTGACGGCACAAGCGGCTTTGTCACCGATGATGATGCAGTTAGCTGATAATTATGGTTTGTTTAATATCTATCATGAGAAATCTCAAGCAGGGTTGACTATCACGGATCAAGCGGATCAGGTTATTTTTAACACCGCTTATCCTGCTTACAATTACTCAAGTTTTACCACTATTCCCCCTGTTATTTTGCAAACCCTGCTTTTTATAGAGAATCGGGAGTTGCTTAGCCAACAAAATGTTAATGTTAATCCTGCGATTGAGTGGGATCGTTTGGGTTTTGCTGCCTTGCAAATGATGGCACATAAAGTGGGCGGGGGGAGCGGTAATGTGGCAGGGGGTAGTACCTTGGCAACTCAGTTGGAAAAATACCGTCATTCGCCTAACGGTTACACTAATTCAATGACTGATAAATTTCATCAAATGGGTACGGCATCACTACGCGCTTATATGATGGGACCTGATACCCGTGCCATGCGCCAAGAAATTGCGCTGTCTTATTTAAACTCTATGCCGCTGGCAGCTACGCCAAAATTAGGTGAAATTCACGGCTTAGGTGATGGTTTATCGGCGTGGTTTGGGTCGGATTTTAATGAAGTCAATCGCCTGCTCAGTCAGCAAGAACTCAGTAAAAAAACGCGGATTAGTCGGCAGCAAGCGCAAGTTTATCGACAGGTGCTGAATATCTTGTTATCACAACGCAGACCGTCTTATTATTTGGGTAAAGGTTTTGATGCTTTACAGAATTTAACGGACAGCTACTTGCGTTTAATGACAGAACAAGGTGTTATCTCAACCGCATTGCGTGATGCTACGCTGAAAGTTGCCACCACGCGCTCACTTAATGCGGACACTAGCACTACGCCGTTTGTCACCGAAAAAAAGACTCAAGCGGTATTGCGAGCGCGGTTGGCTAAAATGTTGGGGACTAAATCTAACTATGAATTGGATCGTATTGATTTAACCGCGCAAACCACGCTGGACTTCAAAACTCAACAAGGTGTTACGGCTGCATTACGCGGCTTGAACAATGCCAGTGAAGCAGCGTCTATTGGTATTTTTGGCAAAAGAATGTTAAGCGGCAGTGTGGATTTGTCACTTGTTACTTACAGTGTAATGCTATTTGAACGCAGTAAAATTGGTAATCTGTTGCGGGTGCAAACTGATAATTATAACCAAGCAATGGACATTAATGAAGGCATACGCATAGATTTAGGGTCTACTGCTAAATTGCGGACGATGGTGCATTATCTGGAGATAATTACCGATGTGTATAAACGCTATAAAAATCAGTCTGCACAAGAACTCAGCGAACTTGATATTCATCCGCGTGATTATTTATCAGCGTGGGTGATTGAGCAACTCCGCGCTAATCCTAAAATTAGTTTAGAGACGTTGCTTGATGCAGCCCTCGATAGAAAGTATTCAGCCAGTACAGGTGAAGCCTTTTTCACGGGTGGTGGCATACATACGTTTAACAATTTTAGCAAAACGGATAATGGCAAAATCATGTCTGTGCGTCAGGCCTTGCGTGATTCGGTCAACCTCGTTTTTATTCGTATGATGCGTGAAGAAGTTTATTATCATCTTTATAAACCTGAAGGCATTGCTCGCTGGCTAGAAAGCCCTGATGATCCCAAGCGTAAGGAGTATTTACAACAATTTGCGGATAAAGAAGGGCAGTCTTATTTACAGCGGTTTTATACTCGCTATAAAGATAAATCAGCACCAGAGGCATTAGAAATTCTCAGTCAACAGGTGCTGGCTAAACCGTCACGGCAAGCCATGTTATTCTGTTCTGTTTATCCTAATCGTAGCGTAGAACAGTTGAATGATTATCTGATTGCTCATGTGGGCAAAGCGGCTTTAGCAGGCGAGGATGTTCAATCGTTGTATGACAAATATTCAATTGAAAAATTTGATTTACAAGACCAAGGCTACATCACCAAGATTCATCCGCTGGAATTATGGTTAGTTCGCTATTTTACTACCCACGCGGGCGCAACGTTTGAGCAAGTGTTAGCTGCCAGTGCTGAACAACGGCAAAGTGTCTATCGCTGGCTATTCAGTAGCCCTAGAAAGAATGCCCAACAACGACGCATCATGACGTTATTGGAAGCCGAAGCCTTTAAAGAAATTCATCACGCATGGAAGCGTGTTGGTTATCCATTTGGTGCATTAACCCCGTCTTATGCCACTGCTATCGGCGCGTCAGGTGATAGACCTGCGGCATTAGCCAAACTCATGGGCATTTTATTGAATGATGGTATCAAATTACCTGTCGTGCGTTTTGAGAGCTTACATTTTGCCGAACATACGCCTTATGAAACGCTCATGGACAAATCACCGTCGCGTGGACGACGACTATTTCCTGCTGAAATTGCCAAAGCGGCTCGCAGTGCATTAGTTGGTGTGGTTCAAGGCGGTACAGCATCACGCGTCAACGGCGCTTTCAAAGATGCGGCTGGAAAAACACTGACCATTGGCGGCAAAACTGGCACAGGCGATCATCGCAAAGAAATATGGGGCGCGGGTGGACGCTTGATTGCATCCAAGTTTATCAGTCGCGCCGCTGTGTTTACTTTCTTTATTGGCGAACGGTTTTTTGGTGTTATTACCGCTTATGTAGAGGGCGAGAATGCAGGCAATTATCATTTCACCAGCTCCTTACCAGTGCAGATATTGAAGTCGCTTGAACCTACATTAGCACCGCTGATAAAGACAACGCCTGCCGATGAACAAGCAGGGCTACCGTCCATTAAATCAGCGGCGATTAAACGGTCTGTTACTCAAATTTAGGATTAAGCGATGCCAAATTATCATGTTCGTCTGTCGTGGACGATATTATTACTAATCGACTGACCAAATAATCCGTTGGCACAGACACATAAAAAACCAGTATTACCAACCACGCCGCCGCCTGTTTTATCACTGCGGGCAATTATGCGTACCGTGTTGTTTTATTTTTTACTGACCTACCTAGTGACATCGGTTGGTAGTTGTATTTTATTGCGCTGGATACCGCCGCTCACCACGACGTTCATGTTACATCGCCATGTAGAAGATTTTCCTTCTTTTAAGTGGATTGATTACCGATGGGTGAGCGCGGAAAAAATTTCACCGAATGCGTTTATGGCAGTCATTGCCTCAGAAGATCAACGCTTTATGCAGCATTTTGGCTTTGATTTAAATGCTATAGCCGCCTCGGTAGAAGATTATATTGATGGTGAACCGCTCAGAGGCGCGAGTACCATTTCCCAGCAAGTCGCTAAAAATTTATTTTTAAGCCCGTCTAAAAATTTTCTTCGTAAGGGTTTTGAGGTCTGGTTTACGGGTTTATTGGAAATTTTCTGGAGTAAACAGCGGATTATTGAAGTGTATTTGAATATCGCTGAGTTTGGCGACCATATCTTTGGTATAGAAGCCGCCAGTCTGCATTATTTTGGCATTCATGCTAAACAACTCAGTCAATCACAAGCCGCCCTACTTGCCGCTACTTTACCTAATCCCCTGCGTTTAAAAGCCGCTGCACCGTCCAATTATGTGTTAAAACGGCGCAATTGGATAGTGCGACAAATGCCGAATGTGGCTTATCCTCATTAACTGATGTTACGCATGAAAAAGCAATAGTCCACGAAAAGCACGAAAGGCACGACAAAATCAAAGCGAATGTGTCTTGTCCACGCGTTAAGTCATACACATTATGATTTTTTTAGTCTTTTTCGTGTTTTTTGTGTCTTTCGTGGACAAAAATGTTCTTGTGCGTAACATCAGTCATTAAGTTGATTTTTGAAATTATCGGCGACACTGTAAAATCAATTTAGGTCGCTTTTTTGTAGGTATTTCGGTGTCAACAGCGACATTCCCACGCCAGTCGTGGCAACAATCATCATTCTTTTCTAAACCATTTTTATGACTAATCCACACACTATTTTTTTAAAAAATTACACTGTCCCTGAGTATTTAATTCACTATGTGGCGTTAAATTTCACCTTGGATGATGACAATACGCAGGTTACGTCACGCCTAGTGATGATCCGTAATCCCGCGAGTTTATCGTCTCCCACTTCATTGACACTCAACGGCGAGAATCTCACGCTATTGCGCGTGGTGTTAAATGATGATATGGAATTGACCGAAGCGGACTACACGCAAACCGCCGACGCATTGATTATTCATAACGTACCGCAGCAACATGAGTTTGTATTAACCATTGAAAACAGCATTAATCCCAAAGCCAATACCGCCTTAGAAGGTTTGTATTTATCGAATGGAATGTTATGCACACAATGCGAAGCGGAAGGTTTTAGAAAAATCACTTATTTCTTAGATAGACCCGATGTAATGACGCGCTTTACCACCACATTAATCGGGGATAAAGACCGTTATCCTGTGTTGTTGTCTAATGGTAATAACATCCATCACGGTGAGTTAGATCACAATCGTCATTTTGTCACTTGGGAAGATCCGTTTAATAAACCCTGTTATTTATTCGCGTTGGTGGCAGGACAATTGGAATGTGTCGCTGATACGTTTACTACGATGTCAGGACGAGAAGTGGCATTAGAAATTTTTGTCGAAGCGCACGATAAAGACAAATGCGCTCACGCGGTACAGTCGCTAAAAAATGCCATGCTCTGGGATGAGCAAGTTTATGGGCGTGAATATGATTTGGACCTGTATATGATTGTTGCCGTCAGCCATTTCAATATGGGCGCGATGGAAAATAAAGGGCTGAATGTGTTTAATACTAAGTTTGTATTGGCGCGTCCTGATACCGCGACTGACTTTGATTATGAACACGTTGAAGCCGTGATTGCGCATGAATATTTTCATAACTGGACTGGAAATCGTGTCACTTGTCGCGATTGGTTTCAACTGAGTTTGAAAGAAGGCTTTACCGTATTCAGAGACCAAGAATTTACCGCCGATAGAACCTCTAAAGGCGTGAAGCGAATTGAAGATGTTAATCAGCTCCGTACCCGTCAATTTGCCGAAGATGCAGGGCCGTTAGCGCATCCGATACGCCCAGAAGCCTATATTGAAATTAACAATTTTTACACCTTAACCGTGTATGAAAAAGGCGCGGAAGTGGTGCGTATGATTCATACTTTAGTTGGCGCGGATGGTTTTCGCAAAGGCAGTGACTTATATTTTGACCGTCATGATGGTCAAGCAGTAACGTACGAAGATTTTGTTAAGGCAATGGAAGATGCTAACAGCGTTGATTTAACACAATTTCGCCGTTGGTATGAGCAAGCAGGTACGCCAGTATTAACCGTCACTCAACAGTATGATGCGAGTGCAGAAATTTTAACGCTAGCGATTCAACAACATTGTCCACCGACACCAAATCAAGCGGTTAAACCACCATTGCACATTCCTGTGACTGTGGGATTATTAAATCCCGATGGCAGTGCCGCAACCGACGAAGTGATTTTGCAACTCACCGAAGCTGAGCAGGTATTTATCTTCACTGAGCTTAAGCAAAAGCCTGTCGTGTCACTATTAAGAGGCTTTTCCGCGCCTGTTAAATTAGTAATGGAACGCAGTTTGGATGAATTGGCGTTTTTATTAAGTTATGACAGTGATGAATTTAATCGCTGGGAAGCAGGGCAGGAATTAGCGGGTAAAATTATTTTGGGCTTAGTTGACGACCTACAAAATGCGCATCCTTTGTCTGTTAATCCGATTATCGTTAGCGCATTTACCCAAGTATTAGCATACGCGTGGCTCGATTTATCGTATTTTTCACTCTTGCTCAGTTTGCCATCAGAAACCTATTTAGCCGAACAAATGGCGGTTGTTGATGTCGTGGCAATTCATCAAGCACGCGAGTTGGTAGTCTGCACGTTAGCAGAACAGTTACAGACTGAATTTAAAGCGATTTATATCGCCAATCACCGTGATGAATCAGGTTTGTTTGATGCGGGTGCAATTGGACGTAGACGGATTAAAAACGTTTGTTTAGCGTATTTAAGTAAATTGGAACAGCCTGATCTTCAACAATGGGCGAGTACCCAATTTTCGACTGCTGGCAACATGACCGACCAAATAGCGGCATTATCCGTGATAGTCAACAGCACACACCCTGAAAAATCCGCGTGCTTAGCCAATTTTTATCAACAATGGCAAGCCGAAGCCTTAGTGGTTGATAAATGGTTCGCGTTACAAGCCTCCAGCTCCGCGCCTGATACTTTTGCGAATGTACAAGCGTTAATGAATCATTCTGCATTTGACTTAAAAAATCCCAATCGTGTGCGTTCAGTCATTGGCGCGTTTAGCCAAGCTAATCCACTGCATTTTCACGCAGAAAACGGTCAAGGTTATGCGTTTCTTGCCGATCAAATTATCGCGCTCAATACGCTAAATCCACAAATTGCTTCGCGTATGGTCGGCGCATTAACAACATGGCGACGGTTTGATACAAGCAGACAAGCTCTGATTAAAGCGCAATTGGAACGCATTATAAATACTGAAGCAATTTCCAAAGATGTGTACGAAGTAGCCAGTAAAAGTCTCGCTTAATTCATTCAATCGTTAGAGACGCGATAAATCGCGTCTCTACTAATTTTCTAACAGTCTGTTCCACCTGCTGCTTCACAGTCTGATTTCTTTTTAGCTGCTTCCGCTGATTTTTGAGCGGCTTGCTGTTCAGCGTGTTGCTGAGCTTGTTGTGCTGCCTGTTGAGCGGCTTGCTGTTCAGCTTGTTGCTGAGCTTGTTGTGCTGCCTGTTGAGCGGCTTGCTGTTCAGCTTGTTGCTGAGCTTGTTGTGCTGCCTGTTGAGCGGCTTGCTGTTCAGCTTGTTGCTGAGCTTGTTGTGCTGCCTGTTGAGCGGCTTGCTGTTCAGCCTGTTGCTGAGCTTGTTGTGCTGCCTGTTTTTGGGCTTCGACTTGCTGTTGAATACCTGCCTCACCACGTTGTAGTTGTAGTTGTTGTTGATATTCAGCTTGTAGGCGTTGTTGTTCTGCTTCGGCTTGAGCCTTTTTTTGCAGGGCTTCTGCTTGCACACGTTGTTGTGTCGCTTGTTGTTCGGTTTCTATTTGTAGACGCTGCTGTTGAGTTTCTGCTTGCATCCGCTGTAGTTGCTGTTGATATTCAGCTTGCAGGCGTTGCTGTTCAACTTCGGCTTGAGTGCGTTTTTGTAGAGCTTCGGCTTGCATACGTTGTTGTTGCTGTTGAAACTCGGCTAATAAACGTTGTTTTTCAACCTCTGATTGAACACGTTGTTGTTGCTGTTGATATTCAGTTTGTAGCTTCTGTTGTTGATATTCGGCTTGAAGACGTTGTTTTTCGAAGTCTGCTTGAAGGCGTTGTTGTTGTGCTTCTATTTGGACACGCTGTTGTTCATAACGTAAATCGTTAGCGGTGTCTCGCCCATATCGAGGTTGCTCATGGTGTCTATGGCGTGTCGAATCTTCATAGACAGGATACCCATTTCTAGGTACATTTTGCGGATAGCGAGCTTGTCCGTAGCGTTGATAGCCTTCATTGTAATAGTCAGACTGCGTATTTTGCGGATAGCGAGTTTGTCCGTAGCTTTGATACCCTTCATTGGAATAACCAGACTGCGTATTTCTAGGTGTGTATTTCGGATAGCCTGATCCATAATAGGTTTTATTTGACCCATTACCAACACCATTAACTTGGGTCTGATAAGGATAAGGTCGAACAGGCTGACAGCCAATTAGAATGGGCAGTATTAATAGACTGGATAGAAATAACGTAAATCGAGAATCAGCATTCATTGACAACGACCTTCAAAAAATTAAAAACGATTTTATACTGCCAAAGTAACTAGAAGCTGAACAAATGATGAGTGAAATTTCGATGCTGTTACTGACTGCACCTCTTGGAATTTTTCATAATCTCATTGTAATAAATAAATAAACCTCCGAGACCTGGAAGAGTTCGGAGGTTTGAGTGACTTATACACCCTAAAAACTTACTTCATCATTGAGGTGACGATATTCTGCTTGAAGGTGATGTGTTAAGTGCATATATAGTTCAGCTGTATAAATAAACCTGCGATGTTTTTAAAACCCCGCAGGTTTTAGTGATTTGTACCTGCCAACTTTGTACAAACAACTTAAAAGTCATGTTGCTCTAATTAAACTTCAAACCACACGATTACCCACAACTCAATCAGAGTTAGCATAAACCGCCCTAGCGATTTCGATACCGAAAGCGTAATGCCTGACTTTTTCCATGCCTTCCCATAAGGTTTTAGCACCTGGGAAGCCATCACTTTTTCTACCTAAGAAGC
>SHZG01000002.1 GCA_009692395.1 Methylococcales bacterium
CCTTGCTTGCCCCCTTTAATATTACCTGCTTCTACACAGATGATTGGGGTGCTTATCAGCTTCACCTTGAGGCTGATAAGCATGAGATTGGTAAGCGCAATACGCAGAAAATAGAACGTAAAAACCTGAACTTTCGGACATGGATCAAATGACGCAATCGCAAGACAATTTGCTTCTCAAAACTAGAGTTGATGCACGATACCGTCATCGGTTTGCTTATCAACAAGGTCGAATTCGGGCGCGATATTTATTCATAGTTACAGATTTAACCCGCTACCAGAAATTGCTTAATGTTGCAGTAACAAGCCTTCCAGCGCAGTTTTTACCGTTTGCGTTCTTATTTGATGCCGATTGCCGATAAAGTGATGTCTAATAACGGTCGCGGTTTCATTTTTATAATACCATGCAATGAATACCGACCCGATGGGTTTTTCTACACTGCCGCCGTCAGGGCCTGCAATACCTGTCACGGCAACCGCGCAATTGGCAGTGCTGTATAACAACGCACCACGCACCATTTCCAGTGCGACTTCTGCACTGACTGCACCGAATGTTTCTAAGGTGGCAGGTTTGACCGCCAGCATTTGTACTTTTGAAAGATTGCTATAAGTGACAAAACTGCGGTCCAACCACCTAGAACTGCCCGCGATTTCAGTCAATGTGTAGGCAATGCCACCGCCTGTGCAGGATTCAGCGGTGGCTATCATGCCGCCATTCGCCGTTAAGTGCTGCCCCAGCTGTGTTGCCAATGCGATTAATTCAGCATCCATTATTTTGCCCCGACTAAAAAACCATGAGTATAGCACAAAACCCGCACACCCCGATGATGCAACAGTATCACCGCATCAAAGCGCAATACCCGAACACGCTGGTTTTTTATCGCATGGGGGATTTTTATGAATTGTTTTTTGATGATGCTAAAAAAGCGTCTCAGTTACTTGATATAACGCTCACCAGTCGCGGCTCATCGGCAGGCGCACCGATTCCAATGGCAGGTATTCCCTATCATGCCGCTGAAAATTATCTGGCGAAATTATTACGCCACGGTGAATCGGTCGCAATGTGTGAACAAATTGGCGACCCTGCGACTTCAAAAGGCCCTGTGGAACGTAAAGTGGTGCGCGTGGTGACACCTGCCACCGTTACCGATGCAGCCTTATTGGAAGATAGAAAAGACAATTTATTAGTGGCGGTGTGTCAGCTTGATAAACACTACGCACTCGCTAGTTTAGACTTAACCAGCGGACGTTTTATTCTGCAACAAGTGGACGCGGAACATTTATTACTCAGTGAAATTGACCGCCTCAATCCTGCGGAATTGCTCTACAGTGAAGATTGGATTCTGCCTGCCAGCATCAAACAACGCACAGGTTTATGTCGCCGTCCTGCGTGGAATTTTGATGGTGAAAGTGCGCGGCAACAACTATTACAACAATTTAACACGCTGGATTTAAAAGGCTACGGCTGTGAAAACTTACCCGTCGCCATTGCCGCTGCGGGTGCGTTATTACACTATGTTAAAGACACTCAACAAAGCGCGTTGCCCCACATTCAAGGCATTACCACTGAAAGTAGCAACGACACGATTTTATTGGATGCCGCCAGTCGGCGTAATTTAGAGTTAGATTTTCATCCGTCTGGGCAGTTACAACACACGCTATTTGGTGTACTCGATAAGACCGTCACCGCTATGGGTAGTCGCTGTTTACGGCGTTGGTTGCATCGTCCGTTGCGTGACCAAACCGTACTCAAACACCGTTACGCCTGCATTGATAGCCTGCTCAATAATCAGTTACACCAAGCCGTACAAGCGAATTTACGTCATGTCGGTGACATTGAACGCATTAGTTCGCGTATCGCCTTAAAATCGGCGCGTCCGCGTGATTTATTGGTGTTGCGTAATACGCTTGCCGTATTGCCTGACTTACAAACCACGCTTGCTATCAGTGACAATCCACAACTGCATCGTTTAAGCCAACAAATCGGCGAACAACCCGCGTTAGTGGCATTATTACAAGCCGCAATTATCGACAATCCACCCGTGTTAATCCGTGATGGCGGCGTGATTGCTGACGGTTATAATGCGGAATTAGATGAACTAAGAAACCTCAGCCAAAACGCTGACCAATTTTTAATTGAACTAGAAGCGCGTGAAAAAGCCGCGACTGGGTTAAATCTCAAAGTGAATTACAACCGCGTTCATGGTTATTATATCGAAATTTCCCGCTTACATTCGGAAAAAGTCCCCGCGCATTATCTACGCAAACAAACCTTAAAAGGCGCGGAGCGGTACATCACCGAAGAACTCAAAACCTTTGAAGATAAAGTGTTGAGTGCGCGGGGTAAATCCTTAGTCTTTGAAAAGTTTTTGTATGACGCATTACTAACCACCATTGCCGCCGATACCGTCGCCTTGCAACACTGCGCCACCGCCTTGGCTGAACTCGATGTGCTGGTGAATTTTGCCGAACGCGCCGACACGTTGAACTTATCGCAACCCACGCTAGTCACTAAATCAGGCATACACATCGAAGGCGGACGGCATTTAGTGGTTGAACAGGTGTCAGAAATTCCCTTTGTTGCCAATGATTTAAGTTTTTCTAACACGCGCCGAATGCTGGTGATTACGGGTCCGAACATGGGCGGAAAATCCACCTACATGAGACAGGCCGCGCTCATCGTCTTAATGGCGCATATCGGTTGTTATGTGCCTGCAAAATCTGCCACTATCGGCGCAATTGATAAAATTTTCACCCGCATTGGTGCGTCCGATGATGTCTCTAGTGGTCGCTCTACTTTTATGGTGGAAATGTCCGAAACCGCTAACATTCTGCACAATGCCACTGCCAAAAGTCTAATTTTAATGGATGAAATCGGACGCGGCACGAGTACCTTTGACGGCTTATCATTAGCGTATGCCTGTGCAGATTATCTTGCCAAAACCACCAAAGCCTTTACGCTATTCGCTACCCATTATTTTGAATTAACCACGCTTGCCGATGAACAACGCAGTATTCACAATGTGCATTTAGACGCAATGGAACATGGCGACAAAATCATTTTTTTACACGCGGTCAAAGACGGCGCGGCGAATCAAAGTTATGGCTTACAAGTCGCCGCACTGGCAGGCGTGCCGCGTTCAGTGATTGAAAAAGCGAAATTGAAATTACGCCAACTCGAAGATAACGCCTATTTAGAACAACAAGCCGAAGCAGGTACACAGCAACTGGATTTATTTTCAGTAAAAGACGTTCATCCTGCGGTGGATAAACTCAAAGATTTGAATCCCGATGAGCTAAGTCCTAGGCAAGCGTTAGAGTTGCTTTATCAGCTTAAAAATATGGTTTGATGGTTGGCTAGAGCTGAGGAGTCTAAAACACGTTTTGGGTGTTTAAATGAGCCCAAGTCATGCCTTAGACTCCGAGTGGTAGGCTGTTTGCTTAGCTTACTTTGCCTGCTGCTGTTGCTTCAGGCACTTCAATTAAGCGACCTGATTTCACATCATAAATATAGCCATAAACAGGAATATCTGACGGTACTAATGAATGGGCTTTAATACGTTTTACGTCTTCCAGCACACTTTTTACCTGATCTTTAATGGTCAACCAATTGATATATTTACCATCTGTTGAACCACCGCCTTCACAGCAATCATGCCAACCAGTAGCATCTACTGAGGCTGTTTTTAAGCTGCCTGCCAGTAAGTCACTCATAATGTCATTGTTAAAGGTTTCCATGCCGCAGTCAGTATGATGAATCACAAACCACTCGCATGTGCCTAATAACTTATACGAAATTACCAGAGAGCGAATCGCGTCATCACTCGCTCGCCCGCCTGCATTACGAATAACGTGTGCATCACCTTCTGATAAACCTGCATATTTCGCAGGGTCTAAACGCGCATCCATACAGGTTAAAATCGCAAACTGTCGCGCAGGTGGCATGGCTAAATCACCTTTTTCAAAACCTGCGACATAGTCACGATTAGCACTTAACACTTCATTTAATATTTTTGTCATTGTTACTACTCCAGTGTGTGAATAATTGACCACGATTGACCTCATTACCAATCAAGACGGTCGGTTTATAATATCACGGTGGTTGGGTTAAGTATAAGCGTTTGCTTGAATACGACTGTTGACGCTTATTGACAGTAGCACGGACGAATTAAATTAGATTTAGCAGGTGTTTTTCTAGGTAGTGATTAAAGATCATTAAATCAAACCAACCAAGTAGATGGCTACCAACAATCAGCCAAAATACTAGTTGAAAGGACAGTTTTTTATTTTTATGACGTAACCATTGTTGAGCAAGTAACGCGCCTGCCCAACCACCGAAAAATTCACAACAATGCAGTGTGAATTCAGAAATTCGCCATTGCCCTCGTATGGCACGGTTTTTATCAAGTCGATAAAGTAAAAAAGTAATAATGCCAATCAGTGTGTAAACCAAGAAAGGGATAAAATTTTGAGTTTGGTAAATGAGGGTGAGTGAAAAAATGAACGGTAGTAGGATGATGGTAGTGGTGAACCAATTTAAGCGGCGGTGATTGGACATTATCAAACTGTCCAGTCGGAAAAATAGGCGGCTTGACCTTGGTAAACACCGTTGGAGTCGGTGAGATTCCAGACGATGGCATTGGTAATTGCAAAACGTTTGCCTGTTTTAGAAATGCGCACCCCTTGATAATCAGTGATAAAGCCTTGGGTAGTGACTTGGTGCATTAATTCAGCGCGTGCCGCTTGATTAATCGGTTCTGCGGAAACGCGAGAGGGTAGGGTGATGAGTTGTTGCCAGTTTAGTTCAAACAGTTGTAGACCTTGCGCATTGGCATAGTTAAAAATAGGGTCTGCGTCAGTATTATGCGATAGCAATACAAACGGCGCGTGATACAGGCGTTCAGCTATATTGTCAGTATCAGAAAGTAGTGGATAACCCAGCAAGTGTTGGAAACTGTGGGTGATTAGTTCAATGTGGTCGGCTAGATAGTGATTATCCGCCCCGGGTGGATTGGGAAAATAGTTCATGGTCTAAAGGGCGTGTAAATCGTAGGAGTCCAATAGCTTAAGCGATTGGACATAAAACAGCTACGCCTGTTATAGCTAAAGCACAATAAAATGATACCGTTCGTGGTGAGCTTGTAGAGCCACATTCACGCTTCGACAAGCTCAGCGCGAACGGTTTTGTAATCAATTTATACTGCCTCGGCTCGATAGAGCGGCGACTTTGGTATCAGCAGTCGGTGAGGAGGGCGTAAAATAATTATGCACACCGCCAAAAATAGCCGTTGCCATTTTGGTTTGGTAGTCGTCATTCAACAGATTTTCTTCTTCGCTAGGATTAGAGATGAACGCTGTTTCTACCAAGATAGAGGGGATGTCGGGTGATTTTAGTACCATAAAACCCGCGTGTTGTACGGCATCTTTGTGCGTTTCACCGACGGCACTACAGTGTTTTAATACACTTTTAGCTATATCGGCACTGGCTTGTTCGGTTGCACTTTGTGATAAATCCAGTAACACGGAGGCTAATACATCTTCTTTGTCTTCAAGACTTACGCCGCCAATCAAATCAGAGGCATTTTCATTTTTTGCTAACCATAACGCGGCTTCACTAGACGCGCTACTGCGAGACAACACATAAACGGATAAGCCTTTAACGGTGGTATCTTGGAAGGCATTGGCATGAATAGAGATGAATAAATTGGCGTGTGCGGCTCTGGCAATCTGCATTCTTTTTCTAAGCCCAACGTAGTAATCACCTTTACGCACCATGACTGCTTTCATGTCAGGTTGTGAGTTGATGAGTGTTGCTAGTTTTTTGGCGATGGCAAATACCACTTGTTTTTCTTCAGTGCCGTGTGCGCCGTGTGCGCCAGAATCATTGCCGCCATGACCTGCGTCAATCGCAATGACGATTTTTTCTTGTTTATTACTACTGGTGAATTGCTGAGCAAAGTTTTGTAGTCTAGAAAATGTACTTTCAGCTTTGCTTGCCAACGTCTTTGGTGGCTCTATTGGTAAAACAGGGGTTTCTTTTTTAGCGGGTTGAACACTGTCTTTACTGGCAATTATTTTGTTGTGCGCTACAGGTGCATTTTTGCTAGTCAAATCAATGATTAGTTTGTGTTCATTTTTGTTATTGGAACTTAAAGAGAAATTTTTTGAAGTAATCGACTCTTTTAAGTCAACAGCGAGGCGTAAATTGTCTTTGGTTTTTTCTAAAACGTGGATGTTAGCAAATAATGGGTGTGATGCACTGGGCTGGATTAAGGCCTGCCCTAATTTAGCATTTTTAATTTCAATGACTAATTGAGCAGGATTGTTCTGTACGAAAACCCGATGCTTGGGTGAGGCACTAACATCAAACACCATCCGTGTTTGCTTTGCTACTTGCGAGTAGTGCAATGAATTAACATCAACTTGTTGTGCGTAACTAGACGCAGACAGCGACAGCAATCCAACAATCAATAAATCTTTCCAGTGACTTCTCATGGCTACAATCCACAACAGTAATAATTTACGTTATATTATCACGTAGAAGTATGTTGTTGTTTTTCAAGAATAGATAATTATTTTTTAATCGTGTGACACCGTATTAAAACTAATATTTCGACCTAAGCCTTCGGCTGTTAAAGAAATAATCATATCCGGCTGAGGTAAAAAACCTGTGCCGCGTTCTGCCCATTCGATAAAACACAGGCAATTTTGCTCAAAATAATCACGAATGCCTATCCATTCGAGTTCTTCAGAATCATTTAAACGGTATAAGTCAAAATGAAAAATTTTGCGTTCACCGAGGGTGTATTCTTCAACGAGGGTAAATGTTGGACTTTTTACCGCGCCTGTAAAACCTGAGGCTCTTAAAAAACCGCGTACCAGCGTGGTTTTACCCATGCCTAAATCACCTTGTAAAAAAATTACACCTTTTTCGGGTAATAGCGTCCACAAGGCGGCACCGAATTGTTCAGTCGCTTCGGTTGAAGGTAAGTATTTTTTCATTTGTTGACTCCTAATCTAAGATAGTGCATTAAATCGCTGGCTAATAAGCCGCGTTCACCGCCTGCTTGTGCGGCGCAATCTGCGGCTTTGCCATGCTGATAAACGCCTTGTTGTGCGGCTTCTTGTAAAGTAAAACCTTGCGCGATTAAGCCCGCTATTACACCTGTCAATACATCACCCATACCGCCTGAAGCCATGCCTGCATTGCCTGTATGCGAGACTGCCAAGGTGTCGCTACTGGCAATTAATGTGCCTGCACCTTTTAAAACAACTGTGCCGTGGTATTTTTCTTGCAGTGCGGAAACGGCAGCGAAGCGGTCTTGTTGTATGTTTGCCGTTGAGCAGTTTAATAGTCGCGCGGCTTCGGCAGGGTGTGGCGTTAAAATCCAGTTTGGATTGGCTACGGGGTTACGCGCCAATAAATTCAAAGCATCCGCATCAAGGATTAATGGTTTTTTCAGGGTTAATACGGCGGCTAATAATTCGATTGCCCAGTTACTTTGCCCCAAGCCTGTGCCGATAGCGATAACACTGGCTTTAGCTAATAAAGGCATTAGTTGTTCAGCGGTTCCTACGCCATGACACATCAGTTCTGGGCGGTTGAGATTCATCAAACTCGCATGACTACTCCGCGTTGCAATGCTCACTAACCCTGCACCCACGCGTAATGCTGCTTCACCTGCTAAGCGTGCTGCCCCTGAATAACCGTGTTCACCGCCGATAATTAATACATGACCATAATCGCCTTTATGGGTACAGCGCAAGCGGCGTGGTAATGACTGGTTGATAATGCGCACCGCTGAAATAGTCTGCGTTGCTAAAATTGACTCAGGAATGGCTAAAGACGCGTAGCAAATAACGCCGCAATAATCTGCCGCTTGCCCTGTAAATAAACCTTGGTGTAGAGCAATAAACGTCACGGTCACATCCGCTTTAACGGCGACTCCCATGACATTGCCTGTATTGCTCTCTAGTCCTGACGGCATATCCACTGCCAGCACAAATGCGGGGCTTTGATTAATGGCTTCAATGGCAGCTGCATAATGTCCTGTCACGGATTTATTCAATCCAGAACCTAACAACGCATCAATAATCACGTCTGCATTGAAGTCTAAATCAACGTGAAAAGGCGTAATCATGCCTTGTACAGCGACATAATGCCAATAAGCTGTCTGTGCGTCACCTTTGAGTTGTTTGGGTTCGCCAACGCTCACCACACACACGGTTAATCCCGCTCTTAGCAATAAAGTGGCAACAATATAGCCATCACCTGCGTTATTACTAGATCCACAAAATATTTCAAACGTCTGTGCGTTAGGGCAGTAGCGGATAATTTCTTGAAAAACCGCATACCCCGCACGACTCATTAATTCAAAACTGTCGATACCGTGTTCTCGTATAGCAAGTTGTTCTGACTCTCTAATTTGTTCGTTACGGTAAAGATTAATCGGTAATGCCTGCATTATGTTTCCTGCGTGAGTTTTGCTAGAGCGGCTAGCACTTCAGCTAATAAATCCGCTTGCCCTGTTTGAAAATGCAGTGCGTCGGTTTCTTTGCGTAACCAAGTAAATTGCCGTTTGGCTAATTGCCGTGTGGCAATAATGGCGGTTTCAATGAGGGTGGCTTTATCAATGTCACCCTGTAAATAAGACCACGCTTGCCGATAACCCACCGCGCGTATAGCAGGCATAGTTTCATTCAAATCCCCGCGCTGATAGAGCGTTGCGACTTCTGCCATAAACCCTTGCTCCATCATATTCATAAATCTCTGGGCAATCACGCCGTGCAAAATTTGTCTATCTGACGGTGCGATAATGAGCTTAACCACTTGATAGGGCAAGGATTGTGCAGGTTCAGCGGTAAAAAATGAGCTTAATGATTTGCCGCTAATGGCATACACTTCTAAGGCACGCTGTACGCGTTGTGGATCATTGGGATGAATACGCGCTGCGGCTACGGGATCAACTAATGCCAAACGTTGATGCATGGCGTTTTTTCCCAATTCTATTAAGTCTAGGTCAAGCTGCGCACGAATCGCCGAATCAGCGACAGGCAACACCGCTAAGCCATTGCTTAAAGCATTAAAATACAGCATCGTCCCACCGACTAAAATCGGCAGTTTGCCGCGTTGGCTAATATCTGCCATCAGCGCGAGGGCTTTATTTCTGAATTGTCCTGTCGAAAAGCTGTCGCTAGGGTCAATAATATCAATTAAATGATGCGGAATGCCTTGTCGTTCTGCCAGCGTTGGTTTTGCTGTGCCTATATCCATGCTTTTAAACACCAACGCAGAATCCACGCTGATAATTTCACCATTGAGAGTGTGTGCCAATTGTACCGCTAACGCGCTTTTACCTGATGCGGTTGGCCCCATTAGAAACAGGGCAGAGGGGAGATTTTGCATTATTATCTAATATGATGTAGATGGTTTTCTTGTGGATGCCTTATTAAATATTCGTAGGTTGGGTTAGATTTATGTCTGCGATAGCGGACATAAATCGTAACCCAACAAAGTACAGATCATTGTGCAATGTATCGCTAACCCAACCTACGAATAACATATTGTTTTATAAAAAATTCCTTAACTGTGGGCAGTGCTACTGACCACGCAAGAAAAATTTATCCAGTTCTTGCTTGGATAATTCGACCCAAGTGGGTCTACCGTGATTGCACTGCCCACTGCGGTCGGTTTGTTCCATGTCGCGTAGCAAGGCATTCATTTCGGTGATGGTCAAATGGCGACGCGCCCGTACTGCACCATGACAGGCTATCGTTGCGAGTAATTCATTGGCTTGCGTTTGTATACGGGTACTCATGCCTTGGACATTAATATCTGTTAAGACATCGGTAATCAAGCCAGCAACATCTGTTCCTGAAAACAGCGCGGGGCTAGCGCGTAACACGATAGTTTCTAGCCCTGAACGTGTTAGCTCAAAACCCAGTGATAGGAAAAAATCGGGCTGTTGTTCAACTAAGTCGGCTTCTGCTGAACTCACGCTGATTTTAATAGGTAGCAACAAGGGCTGACTCGGAATTTCACCGTGTTGATGTTGTTGTTTTAATCGCTCATAAATGACACGCTCATGAGCGGCGTGTGCATCCACTAATACCAAGCCATTGGCGGTTTCTGACAGAATATAAATATCATGCAAATGGGCAATTGCAAAACCCAATGGGGGCATAGCTGACGGGATTGATGGCGGTGCGACTACTTCATCTTTCGCGTGTAAAGATGAATACGCCTGTAAGGTTTCTGCAACCGAAAACGGCAGTGACGATTGTTCTGTTGGATAATAAGCGGCGGCGGATGTGGCAGTTGGCATAATGTTTTCTGACGGAAACGGGGATGGCACATACTCATTGAGTGAGACGCTGTTGTTGCCAGAAGCAGGTCTGATTTGTGCCAAGGAACGATGCAAGGCACTGAATATAAAATCATGTACTAAGCGACCTTCTCGAAAGCGAATTTCTTGTTTAGTGGGATGCGCATTCACATCGACCAAGTTAGGGTCTAGGGTGAGGTATAAAACAAATAGCGAGTGTCGCCCAGAAAATAATACATCGTGATAGGCTTGTTTAATGGCATGAGAGATTAATTTGTCGCGTATTAAGCGACCATTCACATAAAAAAACTGCCTATCGGCTTGACTACGCGACAACGTTGGTAAGCTCACCCACCCTGTGAGTTGTAAAGCTGAGGTGGCAACATCAATTTTTACGGCGTTATTGATAAACTCAACACCACAAATCTCTGCCACACGATATGCTTGCTCACTTTCGCTAATCGCGGGTTTGAGCTTCAATATTTCTCTGTGATTGTGCGTGAGGGTGAAGCCGATATGAAAACGACTCAACGCTAGTTTTTGTAATAACGCTTCAATGTGGCAAAATTCAGTTTTTTCAGCTTTTAAAAATTTGCGCCGTGCGGGGGTGTTATAAAATAAATCGCGTACTTCTACCGTTGTGCCTTGTGGATGTGGGTCAGGTTGTAAATCAAACGCCTGTTCTAAGCCATCGCCCCTGATGTGCCACGCACACTCAGTATCGGCAACGCGTGAAATCAGCGTTAATCGTGCCACTGAACTAATGCTAGGCAACGCCTCGCCACGAAATCCCATGCTAGTAACGCAATCCAAGTCCTCTAAGCTGCTGATTTTACTGGTCGCATGACGCGATAATGCCAATGGCAAGTCTTCTTTAACAATACCAGAGCCATTGTCCCTAATTTTTATCAGCCGATTGCCACCTTGTTCTATGTCAATGCTAATCTGTGTTGCGCCCGCATCAAAGCTATTTTCCAGCAATTCTTTGACCACGGCACACGGTCTTTCGACAACTTCACCTGCTGCAATTTGATTAATCAGTTGAGTGGGCAGTAAGTGAATGCGCATGAATTAGCCTAAAGCAAAAACAGGGTAGTTTAACTGAGAAATTAATATTATTAGTATGACAAATTTACACGTTGCTAGACCGAATTTATTTTTCAAAAGTGACAATTGAATCGTAAATCGCTAACCACCAATTAACACCGTTGGCATTCCTAAAACAATCGTGCCGCCGTGCGCGGTCATATCGCCCATTCTAGCAGCAGGCTTACTACAGATTAAAACGGTCATCGAGCCTTTGACAATGGAATCAGGCGGCCCCACGCACACAGCCATATCACCGACTCGGGCAGCAGGTAGGCAACCAATTAATACCGTAATTGCACACGGGGGCAGTATCGGGCCGCCAACGTGTGGTACAGGTCCTGTAAACATTGGGCAGACGTGCATATCTAATAGTCTTGCAGCGGGTTGTCCCATGATATTTTCTCCGTACGGTGAAGAGTTAAGGTGTGCTTTGTTGAACAGCACGACCATCGCCACCACTGGCGATATTAATGCCTTGTTGTAAAAAAAGCTGGTACTTGTCGCTCACTTTGTTCGCTTCGCCTTGAGTTGCGGCAAGCATGACTGCACCTGTCACGGCTTTAGCATAGAGCTTTTTATCGGGTGGAACAACGGCTTCGGGGACGGGCGATATATCGTCACCACTCCAAAAGGCGGCAATCGCTGCCCAACTGGCGGGGTTTTTATAGGTGGCGGCATCTGCTGCGGGCAAGGTTAATTTTCGATTGTCTTCCGTTGGCTTATAGACCCACGCTTCGGCGAGTTCGATGGCTTTGATTTCATTCGCAGGGGTTTTATCAGTCAATCCATTGCGAGCGCATAAGCACGCCCACCACGTCGCTTCACGGTTGGGCAAGGCATAAGCTAAAAAACGCACGGCATCGGGATACAGTTTAAGGGCTATCAGTTGATGAAGATAAGCCGCCGTTGTGGGATTATCTTGCAATAGCGCGGTGGCTGGTTCATCAAGCTCTAAGCCTTGGCAAATTTCTAGCGCGTGGGTTGGTTTTATTTTAGTAAACGTTATGTCAGTCATCCTAAAGCCTCCATCAATTAATCATGGTAAGACCGCCTTTCAGCGTCAATATGCCATCGCCTTTCACCGTTGTCAGTGGGCTTTTGGCCTCTAACATGGCCGAGCCTTCTATATTCACCATAATGCCTTTGATGGTAATACCTGATTGTTCGATTTTAATGCTGTTGGCACCTACTTTTAATTCGATAGACACCATCGCTGTGACCGTTGCCGTGCCTGCATCCATGTCAAGCGTGTAATTACCCAGACTGACCTTAGTTGCGCAATTACCTTGTTCGACTGTTAACGTCTCATTGCCCATTTTTAAAGTCGTGGTGCGGTCGTTGTAAATTTCTGTGGTTTGATTACCTGCATCTATGTCAAGCGTGTAATTACCCAGACTGACCGTGGTTTCGCAATTACCTGCATCTATGTCAAGCGTGTAATTACCCAGATTGACCGTGGTTTCGCAATCACCTGCATATATGTCAAGCGTGTAATTACCCAGACTGACCGTAGTTTCGCAATCACCTGTTTGAACATTCAAGGTATCATTACCCATTTTTAAAGTCGTGGTGCGGTCGTTGTAAATTTCTGTGGTTTGATTACCTTCATCTTTTTTATCTAGCCCAATTTTTCGCGTTTCATTATTTTCAATCACGCAGTTAAAGTCTTTTTCAGCGTGAACATAGACTTCTTCTGAATCCTTTTTGTCTTCAAAACGCAGTTCATTAAAATTAGCCGCCGCCCCGTCTTTAGAGCTGCGACTTTTTAAACCGCTTTGGGTTTGATTGGCAGGCAAGGCGTAAGGGGGCATTTGATCAGCATTGTAAACACTGCCTGTGATTAACGGTCTGTCGGGATTACCTTCTAAAAAGCTCACTACGACTTCTTGCCCAATGCGCGGCAATGACACCCAGCCCCACTGTTTACCTGCGATAGGTGTAGCAACGCGTATCCAACAAGAGCTGGTTTCATTTTTTTTGCCATCCCTTTCCCAATGAAACTGTACTTTAATACGCCCGTATTTATCTGTCCAAATTTCTTCGCCCTCTTTACCGACCACGGTAGCGGTTTGCGGGCCTTGAACAAATGGTACAGGTGTTAAGCGTTGCGGGCGAAATTGCTGAGTTGATCGAATGGTCTTAAAACTACATTCATAACGTGCTTCTTCGGGTGAATGTGAGCGATATTGGTTAGATACGATGATAAAGTTGGCAGCAATGACGATATGGCTAGTATTTTCAGGAGTAATGTAATGATCTTTTAGGGTAAATAACATACCCGTCGTTAAACCCATTGCATTACCCTTGCCTTGCATCACTTCATAATCGGTTTGTAATTCATTGAGTCGGATATTAGAGTAGCTCTCGCCAACGGGTGGCTCAAAGTAATTACCAGGGTAATCATATTGTTCACCTTCCGCATGAGTGTGGGATTTAACGTCGGTAAATTTGGTGACTAGATTACTCTTGGGTTTTTCAAAATCGTAATCATTTAGTACATAAGTACCTGATTGGACTTGGTGAGCAGTGTGCCACTCAAAAATATGATCTTGTTCTCTTCGTCCACTATTTTCAGGCGGGAAATAAGGAATAGTTGCGTAGTTTGCTATGGATTGATACGCATTAACAGAATCGGCAATGACCAGTGTATGCTTGGCTTTTTCGTGTTCAAAGAAATAAAAAATGCCTTCCTCTTCCATTAAGCGGCTGACAAAATTAAAATCAGTTTCGCGGTACTGTACGCAGTAGGTTCTGGGCTTGTAGCTACTAGTGAGTTCTAATTTAAAATCACTAAAGCCATTGTCGGTAAAGACTTTTTTAATGATGTCAGGAACAGATTGTTCCTGAAAAATACGGCAATTACTGGTGCGGGTCAAAAACCATAACCACGGACGCAACACGGCACGGAACAAAAAAACCTCATTCGCCACGCCGTGATGTCTAAATTGCGTCACTAGCCCATGAAAATAGCGTATGCCACCAGAGGGTAAGTCCAAGGCAACCGACATTGTCTGTCCCAGCACTTTAGTGGTTGGAAACCCTGCTGTTACCATTGCCCTGTTGGTATTATCTATTAGTAAATCTATTTCATATTCAAATAGTCTACTCATTTCCTCAGTGCCACTCATGCGGTCAAATAGCAGCACGTCTTTACCTAAAGGGGTCGTAACCGAAACAAAACGATCATCTTGTGATGACATAAATAAAGACTCCTGATAAAAAATGAATAAGCTGAGCGTATAAATTAAACTATCAACGCGGTCATAATACTACTTTTTTTCATATCATAACTACCCCATTTACAATCAATTAATGACACTTGCTGATTGAATTGAATCCACATTAAGAGTAACTTGAAATTGAGACGCTATTTCATTTGAGGGTAGGAGGGAATTATGTATAATCTGTCTTTGAGTACGCGTTTATCATGCTATTCGCCTGACAGATTCGTGGCGTGTTAATTGTAAATTGATAACGCAGTTCAGGTTCTATAGCTCATTTAGTCAACTGGATAAGCGTCCTAGTTTAGTTAGCTAAGCGTTCTTTATTTCAATATTTCTTTGGGGAATCTTATGAAAACACAACACTTGTTATTTTGTCTATTTGGCGTAATGGTAGTGAGTGAGGTCGCTTATGCTGATGTTGATATGGGCAAACAAGTTCCATCTGTCAATCAAGTGATTGATGCACTGAGTCCTGCGGCTAATCCAGATATACCACAAACAGACGAAGGTGAAGTACAAACTGGCAAAACACGCTCTATTGATATGAGCAAACTTAAGGCAACGCCTGCGACAACTAAAAAACCCAAGCCTAAAAAACAGCCATTATCAACGCCGAGTTCTACAGAAACGACCGAAGGCTTATCTATGGAAATTATTTTTGGTTATAACTCCGCAGACTTGACCGCCGAAGCAAAGGCGCAACTTAAACCTGTTGGTGAAGCACTGGCTTCTAGAACATTAGCTAATTTAAGTTTTGTTGTTGAAGGTCATACCGATGCTGTGGGTGGTCAATCCTATAACAAAACACTATCAGAAGAACGCGCCGCTTCAGTCAAACAGTTTTTGGTGAATGGTTTTAATCTCGACCCTGCGCATATTCAGATTATTGGCAAAGGCAAAAGTGACTTACTTGACCCTAGCAATCCAGCCAGCGAAAAAAACCGCCGAGTACGCATTGTTGCCAGAAAATAAAGGCGGTATCTTCATAATATAAATTGTTTATGGTGTTAGATGGCTAATAATGTTTTATAACATTAATTTTTATATTTCTCTTTAAAGTGGTTTGGATCTTTCATGCTCGAAAAATCGTACACTAATTCAGATAATTCCGATGATGTCACGCGTGTTAAATCGGCAGATACTCACGGTGAACTCTCACCCGATTCCCAGCTGTCTGCGTCGCAAACGACTGATGAAGAGGCAACTCGTATCACAAGCCATACAGGTGCAGACACGGGTATAACTAACTCAAATAACACTGATGTCAAGCTTGTTAAATCGGTAGACACGCACGGTGAATTTTCGCCCGATTCCCAGCTGTCTGCGCCGCAAACGACTGATGAAGAGGCAACTCGTATCACAAGCCATACAGGTGCAGACACGGGTATAACTAACTCAAATAGCACTGATGTCACGCTTGTTAAATCGGTAGACACGCACGGTGAATTTTCGCCCGATTCCCAGCTGTCTGCGCCGCAAACGACTGATGAAGAGGCAACTCGTATTATCAGCCATACAGATACAAAATCTATAGGTACAAGCACTGCTGTAGATAGCCAACTGTACATAGGCAGCGTGGTAAAAAATACCTACCGGTTGGATCAAGTACTGGGTGAAGGTGGTATGGGTAGCGTTTTTAAAGCCCTGAACAAAGACTGGGAAGGAGCTGGTGCGCGTGACCCTTATGTGGCACTCAAGGTACTAAAACCAGAATTGTCAGACAATAAAGAGCTGGTCATGGGCTTATTCAGAGAATTTGACCGTATCAAAATGCTCTCTGAGTGTCCGAACAATGTTAGAGTTTACGACTTTGGTCGAGACGGCACGAATGTATTCATGACTATGGAGTACCTGACTGGGCAAACCTTGAGCGAGTACATCAACCGCCAACCAACGTCTTTGGCACACGCATGGTTTATTATTGAAGGCGTTGGCAACGCTCTTGCTTTTGCACATAAACACAACATCGTTCACCGTGACATCAAACCTGGTAACATCTTCGTCACTAAGAACGGTGTGGTAAAAGTGCTGGATTTTGGCATCGCGTCTAAGATAAACGAAAACGAAGACGATAAAACCAAGTTTAATGGCGATGACATTGGCGCATTTACCCTAGCCTATGCGTCTCCCGATACCCGACTGGGTGATCCTCCCGATTGCCGTGATGATATTTATTCATTTGCTTGTGTTATCTACGAAATACTAACGGGAAAGAAGTTTTTTGACCCGAAAAGAAGAAGCAAAAAAGCTGAACAGATTCATGGGTTAAACAGTAAACAAATGGAGGCGTTAAACAAAGCCTTAGCGTTTGAAAGAGATCTGCGTACGCCTAGTATTCGTGAGTTACTGGATAAATTACGCCCTGTTAAAACACCTTGGGTAAAATACGGTAGCATTGGTAGTGGCGTAGTGACTATTGCAGGAATAGTGCTATGGTGGTCATTATCTTCAACCGATGTTAAACAGCCGCCAACACCTGAAGTCAAACAGGTACCTGTGCAAACACCTGTCGTGCTAACCCCTGAAGTCAAACAAATACCTGTTGTGCCAACACCCGAAGTCAAACAAGTACCTGTCGTACCAACCCCTGCAGTCAAACAAGTACCTGAGAACAAACCAATTGAGCCTAGTAACATTGCCACTAGTAGCAATGGCATCATCCACCTAGAAACATCAAAACCTGAGTACCAAAATGGCGAATTTTTTCACTTGAGTTTTACGCTGACAGAACCCAGCTACGTTAGGGTTATTGACCGTGATGCAAAAGGTGAAGTCACTACGTTACGCCCTAATCCTAGTCAGGTAGATAAATTACTCCCTGCCGATAAAGAACATATTTTCCCGCCGCAAGGCATTGATGTTCCCGTGCAAGGAAGCTCTGGTAACAGCACGATAACTATCGTAGCAAGTACACGACCTTTTCCAAAAGGGATTAAATTACTTAACACCGATGGCAGTGTGTCTGATCAAGTGCAAAGTGGCGAATATTCATGGACACAAGTCCACTACACCTTGCGGGATTAACAGGCTGACACATATGAATTTAACGTGTATAGAGAACATGAGCTTAACCCTAACTGTATTATCATTTAAAAATCAGCCGATTAATGAAATCAATACCGTTTCTATTGGCAATGAAGGCGGCAGCATTGGGCGGTCTGGTGATAATAGTTTAGTGCTTCCTGATGCGGAAAAATTCGTTTCAAGGCATCATGCCTCTATCACAGAGGAAAATGGTTATTATTATGTGACTGATACCAGTTTGAGTGGTATCACCATTAATGGACAGGATGTTTTACATAATGCCACTGAACGCCTTGATAATGGAACGCGATTAAGGATTGGTGAGTATGAAATTACGGTTGCTATTACCACTGAGTCAGTCGTGGATGACTTGGATGACTTTTGCTGTTCGTCTATTGAATCTACGTCGATACCGTCTATATCCACCGATTTTCTGGTTGTCGATGAGCCTTGGGTAGAGTTGGAAAGTAGTGGTCTCCATAGCCTGATGGCAGATAATTTTCCGCGCCATGATGAGCTGATACAACAAGATGAGAACGCCCATCCTGCTGATTTTTTAAGTCACTTACAAGGCAATCAATCACCGTTATTTGATAACTATATCGCACCTAGCATCATCTCATCACCGCCCACTACACCTTCCGTTGAACAAATTCCAGAAGATTTTAATTTCGATGATTTTTTTGCTGCGAGTAATCATGAACCACAGCCGACTCCTCAGCCCGTTAATAAACCAGTAGTCAATGACGATTTTGAAGATTTTTTTGGTGCCGCTATCAGTGATATGGCAGCAGAAAGGGAGCAGTCTGCATTAATTAGCGAGGCGTTGTTACCCGCAGAGAGTAGTGATTTAGCTGGTTTTTTTGTCAGCGAAGAGCCAGTGATTGAACCTATTCCTTTATTCGAAGAACCTGCAATTGAACTTACTTCTTCCTTTGAAGAACCAATAATTGAACCTATTCCTTTATTCGAAGAACCTGCAATTGAACTTACTTCTTCCTTTGAAGAACCAATAATTGAACCTATTTCTTTATTTGAAGAGCCTGCGATTGAACTTACTTCTTCCTTTGAAGAGCCAATAATTGAACCTATTTCTTCCTTGTTTGCAACCACAGAACAGCCAATTGTTGCCCCTGTTAAAATAGATGCGCCCTATCAAAAGGAAGAGAGTAACATTAAGATAGCAGAGCCTATTGCAGCGCAGATTGTTAATAGTCAAGCTAACAAAATTAGTGTCACTGATAGCCAATTGTTTACTGCTTTTTTGCATGGTTCGGCTGTAGAATGCAGGGAAATGCGCCCAGAACAGCAAGCAGAAACCTTGCGCAGAATTGGGCAAATGTTTAGAAAGTTAATTGATGGCACAATTGCCGTCTTAAGAAGTCGTGCGGAATTTAAAAGTTTATGCCGCGTCAATATGACGGTCATACAAGCGGCGCACAATAATCCGTTAAAATTTACCGTATCAACGGATGATGTATTAAGGCAATTGTTGGAAAATAAAACCGACGGATTTTTGGCTTCAACGGTGGCTATTGAAGAAGCCTTTACCGACATTATGAATCACCAGCTTGCGATGCAGGCGGGGATTCAAGCCTCTTTAACGGATTTATTAAGAACCTTTGACCCAAAAATCATCGAAAAACCATTTGAACAAGGTTTGGTGTTACAAAAAAAATCCAAGTGTTGGGATAAGTACGAAGCAACCTATCGCAACACGGTAGAAGATGCGGTGGACAATTTTTTTGGTGAAGAGTTTGTTAAAGCCTACGAAAAACAAATGAGCTTATTAACCAACACGCGCAAAAAATCTTAACGCAAACCTACGAGGTGTTTGAAACCTCGCAGGTTTATTCAATAAACAGGAGTGCGATGAACAATGTCAGAAAATAATAAAACCGTCTGGTCGGAGGGTATGTTCCTTAGACCGCAACATTTTCAGCAGCATGATCGCTATCTTGAAACCTTCGTGCGGGAACGCTGTGGGGGTTTGCAACCTTATGACTGGGGGGTTAAAAAACTCAAAATAGACAGCCGTCAATTAGGCATGGGTAAATTCGCACTCGCTGAATGTAGCGGTATTTTCCCCGACGGCACACCTTTTAATCTCCCTGAAGATGATGACCTACCGCTCCCTATCGACATTCCCATTGATGTAAAAAATAATATTATTTATCTATCGTTACCCGTACAGCTCAAAGGTTCGGTTGAAGTGGATACCGATGAAAATCCCAATAATCTTGCCCGTTATCACGCCGCTGAACTCGAAGTCAGAGATGCTAACGTAGCGACTAACGCGACTTCTGCGGTCATGATAGCCAAGCTACACACCAGCTTGATGCTAGAAAGACAAGAACGGGCAGGGCATATTTGTATCGGTATTGCCCGCGTGATT
This sequence comes from Methylococcales bacterium, assembly GCA_009692395.1. Lineage (GTDB taxonomy): Bacteria > Pseudomonadota > Gammaproteobacteria > Methylococcales > Methylomonadaceae > UBA4132. The sequence goes on from SHZG01000002.1 coordinate 20,057, forward strand.
GAATCACGCATTGATAAAAATATTATTCTCGATGAATACTATATTCCCCCAACTGTCGATTGTAATGCCACTCTCCATACCAAAGGCTATATTAAAGAGCTATATGGTTTGCTGCACACACGCGGCGAAGCGTTAGGTGCGAGGGCTTCTGAAGCAGGTAAAGGTGGCGCGGCAGAAATTTCTGATTATATGCTGTTGCAATTAGTCAATCGCATAGAGCCTTTATTTGAACATTTACAAAACGTCCCTTGTTTACACCCTGAAAACTTCTATCGAGCGGCTGTTCAGTTAGCAGGAGAGTTATCCACGTTTTGTAAAACCAATAAAAGACCGATTCATTTTCCTACCTATCAACATGATGATTTGCAGAAAACATTTAAATATGTGATGGATGAATTGCGCTTGTTGCTCAATGCGGTATTAGAGCAAAACGCTATTTTTATTCCGCTAACCGCGCCAAAATATGGCATTCGTGGGGCTAGATTACCCGACCTTAATCTACTGAAAGATGCTGTGTTTGTGTTAGCGGTCAGTGCGCAAGTGTCCATAGAACAATTACGCAGTGGCTTTCCAACGCAAGTAAAAATAGGCCCTGTAGAAAAAATTAATCTGTTAATTAACAACGCGCTACCTGGCATTACTATTCATGCCTTGCCTGTAGCACCGAGGCAAATCCCTTTTCATGCAGGCTTTGCTTATTTTGAATTGAATAAACAAACTGAGATGTGGAAACAAATGCAGACATCGGGTGGTTTTGCCATTCATATTGCAGGTGAGTTTCCAGGGCTTGAATTAGAATTCTGGGCAATTAAAAACGGATAGTTTTTCAAAACACAATACGACCACACAAAACGGATGACACCATGAGCAACGATGATCCTTTTAGCAATAGCTACATTGATGATGATAAAACGATTCTTAGACCAATGCCAGGCGGTCGAAAACCACAAGGATCAGGCACTCCACCGTCAACGCCACCACCCATCCCGCCGACTCCGCACAGCGTGCCAGGCATTTCTGAAAATTTGCGTGACCAAATCGCCAATGCTACCAGTAACCCTATCACAGGTGCAGCCATCTCTTTGCTGTCTATCGTTGCGCAATTACGCAATACCGCTTCACACCCTGATATTGCAGACCTTAGAGTCAACGTTATTGAAGAAATAAAACGTTTTGAACTTAAAATAAAAAATCAAGGTGTCTCTAACGAACAAGCGCAAGCAGCACGGTATGCACTTTGTACACTGATAGATGAGACGGTACTTAACACACCGTGGGGCGGTAATAGTCTCTGGGGTACGCAAAGCCTGTTGATTTTTTTTCATAAAGAAGCATGGGGCGGCGAGAAGTTTTTTCTGATTTTAAAAAACTGTATGCAGCAACCTGGAACGCATTTAGCTTTGCTGGAACTGTTATATTTTGCCTTGTGTTTAGGCTTTGAAGGTCGATACCGTGTTGAAGACCGTGGCGCGACTAAGTTGGAAGAAATTCGAGAAAACGCCTATCAAATCATTCAACGGCAACGCGGTGATGTTGAGCGGAGTTTGTCACTGCATTGGCAAGGGGTTAAAGACAAGCGCAATATTCTTGCTAACTTAATCCCTTTTTGGGTGATTGGCTCAGTTGCCGCTGTGTTATTGATGCTGAGCTTTTTAGGGTTTCTTTATTTAATTAACGCCTCGTCTAATCCGTTACTCGCTAAATTATATGTGCTTAAAGATAGCTTTACTGTTCCGCCAGTTGTTGTCGCACAAGCCGCGCCTGTCATCGAAATACCTGCCGCTCCCGCATTGCTGGATGAATTAAATACCTTTCTTAAGCCAGAGGTTGATAGTGGTCAAGTGCAGCTCCTTAAACAGAATGGCAAAACGGTTATTCGTATCATGAGCAAAGGGCTGTTTGCTTCAGGGAGTGACAAAATCATGACGCAATATTATCCACTGCTCGAAAAAATCAGTCAGGCTCTTGGCACACTCTCTGAGCGTATTACAGTGGTTGGTCATACGGACAGTTCACCCATATTTTCTGCAAGATTTCCGTCTAATTGGGATTTATCTAAAGCGCGTGCTTCATCGGTGTTAGAACTATTAATGAGGAACAGTAAAATCTCTGCCCCGATTGTCTCCGAAGGTAGGGCAGATACTCAGCCAATGGTACCTAACGATAGCCCTGAGCATAAAGCCATGAATCGTCGTGTAGAAATCATTTTATAGTCGCCAAGGATAAGCCATGAGAACAGTGATAGATTTTTTCAAAAAGAAATGGGTTATTCAGCTGCTAGGCATTATTGCCTTGAGTTTATTAATTTGGTTTTTTGGCCCACTTATTGCGGTGGCAGGTCATGTGCCACTTGAATCCGATATGGTCAGACGGTTTGTGATTCTGACCATAGTGATGTTATGGGTAGTATTGATACTACTGATGCAATTAAACGCCAATCGGGCTAATGCGCAAATGGCAGATGAGCTAGTCGCGCCCGCTGATGCACTAGCAAGAGCAGCCGATGCCGAAATTAATACCATTGCCAATAACTTTGATGTTGCCTTACAAGCCTTAAAAAAAGGCGCGAAAAACGCTAAAGGTCAAAACTATCTCTATGATTTACCGTGGTACATCATCATAGGGCCACCTGGTTCGGGTAAAACCACCGCGCTGATTAATTCAGGGTTGGAATTTCCGTTAGCCGATAAGTTTGGTAAAGGTGCGGTACGCGGTGTCGGTGGTACGCGCAACTGTGATTGGTGGTTTACTGACCAAGCAGTATTGCTAGATACCGCAGGGCGTTATGTGACGCAAGACAGTCACGAAGCGGTTGATAAAGCGGCGTGGCTGGGCTTTTTAGACTTGCTGAAAAAACACCGCCCTAGACGACCTGTCAACGGCGTATTAATTACCATGAGTTTGTCTGATTTACTGAGGCAAACCGAAGAAGAACGCAGTCTACACGCCCAATCTATTCGCCAACGTATTGAAGAATTACACACGCAGTTTGGCATTCGCTTTCCTATTTATATGCTGTTCACTAAAGCTGATTTAGTGGCAGGGTTTAATGATTTTTTTGCTACCCTCAGTAAAGAAGAACGGGAACAAGTGTGGGGTGTTACGTTTCCCGCAGAAGACCCTAACAATCCTGTTGATATGATTGCCAGAGTTGGCAACGATTTTGATGAGTTGTTAGCGCGTATTAATGCCCATTTGCCTAGACGCTTACAAGAAGAACGTGATTTATCACGGCGCAATTTAATTTTTGGTTTTCCACAACGCATAGCATTACTTCGTGAAGGCTTATTGAGCTTTTTACAAGAATGTTATGGCGAGAATCGTTATCAAACCGCGCCCTATTTACGCGGTGTCTATTTAACCAGCGGCACACAAGAAGGCACGCCCATCGACCGTTTAATGGGAATGCTCGCTAACACCTTTAAGCTGGATAGAGTCAATGTGCCATTATTTAGCGGTAAAGGTAAAAGTTATTTCATTACCCGCTTATTGAAAGAAGTTATTTTTGAAGAAGCGCTATTAGTGGGGATGAATCCACGTCTTGAGCGGTTACAAACGTTAATGCGCCAAGGTATTTATGTTGGCTCTTTAGCTATCATTATATTAATGTCGGGTTTATGGCTCACTAGCTATAACAAAAATCAAACTGCACTCGCTGAGTTAGATAAACAGATTGACGCATATAACACCGTTGCTACTGCCACACCTAACTGGCAAACCGACTTTGCTGCGCTGTTAAAACGCATGAATGCGATGCAAACTATTACCCAAATGTATCCAGACGATGTGCCTTGGTTAATGACGTTTGGACTGTATCAAGGTGATAAATTACAACCCGTCATCATCGAAACCTATGACACCTTATTGCAAAAACAATTCTTACCGCTTATTAAAACCCGCTTAGAACAACGTATCAGAGACAACATGGGTAATCCCGATATTTTGTATTCCTTGTTAGAAACGTATTTAATGCTCGGCGATAGTAAACGCTTCAAAGCCGAATCAGTTAGCCCGTGGGTGAAAGTAGATTGGGAAACCACTTACGCCACTGATACCGACACACAGGAAAAATTGTTTGGGCATTTGAATGTGTTACTCAAATTGCCATTAGAAAAACAACAACTTGATGAACGTTTGATTGCCGCCGCACGCGGCATTCTGAATCAGATTCCCGTTGCGCAACAAGTCTATATGCGGATTAAAAACGATGCGGTACAAACTAAAACGCAAGATTTTACATTGCAAGATGCCTTGGGTATTAATGCTGACAGAGTATTTGCCACCAAAAATGGCACACTGGCAGGGAAAACCATCCCCTATTTATTCACTTACGATGGCTTTTATAAATCGTTTTTAAAAGAAAGCAAAGAGCAAGCAGAAGACTCTATAACAGGCAGTTGGGTATTGGATGATTCTGCCAAAGCTGACGTAATTGATAGCGATAAACTACAAGAAACCATTCGTGACTATTACTATCAAGACTACATTAAATACTGGGATGAGTTACTGGCAAGTTTAACCATTAAACCCGTCGGTAACGCCCAGCAAGCAGTCGAAGTTCTGGAATTTGCTTCGGCATCTGATTCACCGTTGCGTAGATTGCTGGACGCGTTAAACAAAGAAACCTCGCTAACTGTTAAACCAGCTAGTCCTGAAGACACTGCTAAAAATGTTCAGGCATCAGGACTGGTAAGCGTTGATAGTCGTGTCACTAAAGCCTTAGCATTAGCTAAAAAAGAAGGCGATGCAGGGCAACCCGCTACGCCATTAGGCAGTGTTGTTGAAGAACACTACAAAGATTTAACTGTGTTAGTCAAAAGTTCAGCAGCAGGTGCGCCTGTTCCCTTAGATCGCCCGATGGACATTTTGAAACAACTTTACGTTCACATGATAAGCCTAAGTGGCACATCAAATGTGGGTGGCGAGGCGATAAAAATAGCCGCACAAAGTGGTGGCGGCGATCCTGTTGCACAAATGAAAGCCGAATCCGCGCATTTACCCGAACCACTGAAAAGTATGACCCAAGCCCTAGCCGAAGGTAATCAAGATGTGATTTTTGATAGCAGTAAAAGCCAGTTAAGTCGGCTATGGCAAAGTGAAGTCATGCCCTTATATTCATCGGGCATACAAGGTCTATACCCATTTTCCAGAGCCAGCACGAAAGAAGTGACGCTAGAAGATTTCAGTCGCTTTTTCGCGCAAGGTGGCATTGTTGATACGTTTTTTAGTAAAAATTTACAAGCGTTCGTTGATACTAGTGGCAAAAGTTGGAGCATGATAACGCAAAATAATCAGGCGATCGCTATTTCATCAGGGGCGTTGGCGCAACTGCAAGCGGCAACTAAAATGCGGCAACTATTTTTTGCAGGGGGTGGCACAGCACCTTTAGTCAAGTTTAATCTGAAGCCGTTATCGTTAGATCCCAATGCGACAGCGTTTTCGCTGACAATTGAAGGGCAGCAAAGTAAACTTAGCCCAACTGAAATGGGTAAAAGTGCGCCTTTTTCATGGCCTGGAACAGATGGCAGTCGTTTAGTCAGTTTTGGTTTTGATACCAAAGATGGCAAAAAATTACATAAAGAAATTGAAGGGCAATGGGCTTGGTTCAGAGCATTAGATATGGCGCGTATTCAAAAAATTGACCAAACTAAATACCTGCTGACCTTCGAGATAGATGGGCTACAAGCCCGTTATGAACTCAGTGCCAGTAGTGTGGATAATCCATTCTCATTGGGTGTATTTGATACCGTTCGCTTTCCATCGAGTCTGTAATTGTGAATACAATCATTGGTTTTTACGGCAAGTTACCCATCATTGGCGATTTTGTCTCTCGACGCTTGCCTAATACATTTATTAATCCTTGGGATAGTTGGCTGCAAAATGCTATCGCTGCCAGTCGTGAAGAACTGGGTAATGACTGGTTAAATAGTTATTTAACCAGCCCGATATGGCGATTTTTATTGAGTGCGGGGGTGTGTGGTGACAAAGCAGTTGCGGGTATCGTCATGCCTAGTGTTGATAGAGTTGGGCGGTATTTTCCTCTGACCGTGGCAGTGGTATTTGAACAATCACCTGCATTGCCGTTTTTATTTACTGCGGGCAATACTTGGTTTGAACAGCTCGAAGATGCCGCTTTATCTGGATTGGAGGGCAATCTGGATATTAATGCCTTCGATCAACTGATTCAATCTATTCCTGTGTTTCCAGTCCCCCTAAATCCGTCATCTAGGCAACAACCGTCTGGTGAGAAAAAATCGTTTTATATAGAGATGGATAATATTGGGCAAATGGGCGATGCGTTTGTTGGGCTCAATGCAAAACTATTAACCAGCTTTATGTCGGGTTATTGTCTATGGAGTAACGAAGGTTCAGATCATGTCGCTCCCGCATTATTGGCTTGTGAAGGCTTGCCACCTGTCGGTAGTTTTAGTGACTTTTTAACAAACAGAGTGAATCAGGAATACTTTACGCCTTCTGAGCTTGCGCATGAATTACTCGACCACAACAACCCTAATGTGACGACTATGGAAGAACAGCAAAGTTTAAGCAGTATTCTTGCCAGCAATCACCCCGTTGAGCCTTGCTGGCAATCATGGGGAATTACTGATACAGGTAAGCGACGCAAGCATAATGAAGATTCGTTATTAAATAGACCTAAAGCGAATTTATGGGTGGTTGCTGACGGTATGGGTGGGCATAAAGCGGGCGATGTTGCTAGCCAACGAATTGTTAATGCCCTGAAAGATTTATTACCTACTAAACCACTTGAAAATTATATAAAAGCAGTAGACAATTGCCTGCAAGATGTTAATATCCAATTACGGCAATTGGCAGTTAAAGAATATGGTAATCAGCTGGTTGGGAGTACCGTAGTCGCGTTGATTTGCGAGGTACAGCAGTGTGCTTTTTTATGGGCAGGGGACAGTCGCTTATATCGGTTACGCGGCAATAAACTACAGCAGCTCACTCAAGATCATTGTGCTGACAATGAGCAAGATTCCTCAGCTTGGTCAGTTAAAAGTTCTAATATCATCACTCGCGCGATTGGTGCAGATGATCAGCTGGCGTTAGATATAGACATTATTGATGTGCTTGAAGGCGATGTTTTTTTATTATCGAGTGATGGTTTAGATAAAGAAATGAGTTTTAATGAAATTGAGCATATAATGCAAACCCAAGCCCTTCCAGATATTGCTGAAGCCTTGATTAACGAGGTCTTAGCACGTGGTGCGAGGGATAATGTCACCGTTATTATCGTAAGCAAAGAAAGTATTTCGTAAACGCTACAAATTTAGGAGAAATGGTAGTGGCTATTGATATTGATGCGTATTTGAAGGACATAGATCCCGATAATGTCTGCGGTAAGGATTTGCAATATGACCCCAAGTTTATCGAACTTGAACAGGCGATTAAAGGCAAACCCGAACAGCAAATGGGTGGTACTGTTACCGAAGCAGAGCCGCCTAATTGGCGGGATGTAAGAAAGCAATGTGAGGCATTATTATCACGCACCATTGATTTGCGCGTTCTGGTTTATTACTTACGTGCCCTCGTCGCACTTGAGGGGGTTTTAGGCTTACAAGATGGCTTGACACTGATTAGAACCCTCGTTGAAAATCGCTGGGACACTCTGCATCCTCAACTTGATCCCGATGATGATCACGACCCCACTGAAAGAATTAATACCCTCGTTTCCCTATGCGACCATGACATCATGCTCTGGCCGCTACAACAAACCCCCCTACTTGAATCCAAGTCACTCGGACGCTTTAATTTTCGTCAAGTCAGCATTGCCTCTGGCAAATCCACCGCTACCAGAAATGAAAAAGAAGTCAATCATGCCACCATTGATGGTGCTGTTCAAGAATGTGAAGTAGCGTACTTACAGAAAACTTTGCAAGCAATTACCGTCAGTCTTGACAACCTCGATCAATTAGAAAATGCAGTAACTGATTATGTCGGTATCACTGAAGCACCCAGCTTTGCTGCATTACGCAATTTTTTAAAAGAATGCAAAGTATTTTTAATAGCGGCTCTTGAAACAAAAGGTGTTAGTGGTGATGCTGACGCTAATCAAGAGTTAATCACCGATGAAGATGTATCAGCAGCCGATGGTGTTACTGCCGCTTCAGCAAAATCAATATCCGGCTCTATTAACAGCAATCAAGATGTAATAAAAACCCTGAACATGGTTTGTGATTATTACAAAAAATACGAACGATCAAGCCCCGTGCCACTATTTATTGAACGTGCGATAAAATTGGTCGGTAAAAATTTTATGGATGCCCTCAAAGATGTTGCCCCCGCTGGAATCGATGAGGCTAGGTTTCTTTTGGGCAAGCAAAACGAAGAAGATATGTAACATTAACAATAATTAAGTGGAGGTGTTAAATGGCACAAAGTAGTCAAAAATTTATAGCGCGTAATCGTTGCCCTCGAGTTCAAATCGAATATGATGTTGAATTATATGGTGCTGAAAAAAAGGTACAACTTCCTTTCATCATGGGTGTGTTAGCTGATTTATCAGGCAATCCCTCCGATCCTCTCGCCCCTGTTGGTGAGCGCAAACTACTAGAAATTGATGTCGATAATTTCGATGAACGATTGAAAGCAATGAAACCTAGAGTAGCTTTTCGAGTACCTAACACTCTCACTGGCGAAGGTAATCTAAATGTTGATATTACCTTTCAAAGCATGGATGACTTTTCCCCAGCGGCAATTGCTAGAAAAGTCGCGGGCTTAGACAAATTAATGGAAGCAAGAACGCAACTGGCAAATTTAGTCACTTATATGGATGGTAAAGAAGGCGCGGAAGACTTAATTGCCAAAGTGCTTAAAGACCCCGCTTTATTACAATCGTTAGTCGCAGCACCCAAAGCTACCGATACTGCTGAAACTCAAGAAGGCGGAGAATAAGTCATGGCAGAGTTAGAAAATGAAGTAGCCGCACAACCCACAGGGCAAGTGGAGGAAACCAGCGATTTTTCTCTATTGCTGAATAAAGAGTTTAAACCCAAATCAGACAGAGCCAAGGCAGAAGTTGAAAATGCCGTGCAGACATTGGCGACGTTTGTCCTAAAAGATACCTCCGTGGTATCGGATGATGCTATTGCCTCAATCAGTGCAATTATTGCGCAAATTGACAAAAAATTAACCGAACAAATCAATCTGATTCTGCATAATGAAGACTTTCAAAAACTGGAAGGCTCATGGCGCGGACTGCACTACATGGTCAATAACACTGAGACCGATGAGATGCTTAAAATCAGAGTGATGAACATCTCTAAAAAAGAACTGGCTAAAACCCTGAAAAAATACAAAGGTATTTCGTGGGATCAAAGTCCATTATTCAAAAAAATCTACGAAGAAGAATTTGGTCAATTTGGTGGTGAACCGTTCGGCTGTTTAATGGGTGATTATCACTTCGACCATTCACCACAAGATGTTGAGCTCTTAGCGCAAGTCGCACAAATTTCTGCTGCCTCCCATGCTCCCTTTATTGCAGGTGTCTCTCCGACTACACTGCAAATGGAATCATGGAGTGAACTCGCTAATCCACGCGATTTAACCAAGATATTTTCTACGCCTGATTATGCCGCGTGGCGATCATTGCGTGAATCGGATGATTCCAGATACCTTGGTTTGGCAATGCCGCGTTTTCTGTCCAGACTGCCTTATGGTGCTAAAACCGACCCTGTGGATGAATTCGATTTTGAAGAAGACACCGAGGCCGCGCATAGCAAAAATTACACTTGGACAAATGCCGCTTACGCGATGGCAACCAATATCAATCGTTCCTTTAAACTATACGGCTGGTGTTCCAGAATTCGTGGTATTGAATCAGGCGGTGCAGTAGAAAACCTGCCTGTGCATTCGTTTCCTACCGATGATGGGGGCGTAGACATGAAATGCCCCACCGAAATCGCTATTAGTGACCGTCGTGAAGCAGAACTGGCAAAAGCGGGATTTATGCCGCTGATACACAAAAAGAACTCTGATTTTGCCGCGTTCATCGGTGCGCAATCCTTACAGAAACCTGCCGAATATGATGATCCCGATGCCACTGCAAACGCTAATTTGGCGGCTCGCTTGCCTTATTTGTTTGCCACCTGTCGTTTTGCGCATTACTTAAAATGTATCGTGCGTGACAAGATTGGTTCGTTTAAAGAAAAAGACGATATGCAGCGTTGGCTTAATGATTGGATTATGCAGTATGTTGATGGTAATCCAGCGACCTCCAGTGAAACTACTAAAGCGATGAAGCCCTTAGCGGCAGCCGAGGTACGAGTAGAAGAAGTAGAAGGTAATCCAGGTTACTATCGGTCGCAGTTTTTCTTGCGTCCACATTATCAGCTTGAAGGTTTAACCGTTTCTTTGCGTTTGGTTTCTAAGTTGCCTTCAGCTAAAGCTGGTTAGATTTAAAACTTGCCCAGAAAGGAGTCCGGATTTAGGGGTGAGAACGGAACAACCACCGGACAATCATTTACAATTAACTTAGTAATAAAGGAGAACAGCCATGGCGATGGATATGTTTTTAAAAATTGAAAGTCCTGGAATCAAAGGCGAATCGCAAGACGATAAGCATAAAGGGGAAATTGATGTGCTGGCATGGAGTTGGGGTGCGTCTAATTCTGGCAACGCCCATTATGGTGGTGGTGCAGGTGCTGGTAAAGTCAATGTACAAGATATATCGCTTACCAAATACATCGAAAAATCGAGTACCGATTTGATGTTGTCTACTTGTAATGGTCAGCATCACGCGACCGTCACGCTGGTCGTCAGAAAAGCGGGTACTAAGCCCGTGGAATATTTAAAAATCACGCTGACTGAAGTGTTAATTACGTCATTAAGTACAGGTGGTTCTGGTGGTGAGGATAGACTGACTGAAAATATCACCCTAAATTTTGCCAAGTTCAAGGTGGAATACACGCCACAAAAGGCAGACGGTACGTCAGAAGCGGTTCAAACCGTCGGTTGGGATATTGCCGCAAACATCAAAATGTAACGTTTAGCTTGACTGTAGAAGCGATGTGCCCGTTTTTGTTCGGGCGCATTTCTTTTTGGCTACAATCACTACTATCGTAAGGAGTGTCGCAATGCTTTTACAAGCGGAACAAAACTTAATTCAAGGCGATTTGCCAGCCGCTTTGTTGAATTTACAGGCAGCAATTCGAAAAAATGCCGCTGATGCCAAGCTCAGAACTTTTTTATTTCAGCTTCTCACTGTATTAGGTGACTGGGACAAAGCCTTAACGCAACTGAATATAGCAGGTGATTTGGATGCGGCTAATCTCGCGATGGTGCAAGCCTATCGAGAAGCCATTGCCTGTGAAGTATTACGCAAACAAATTTTTCACGGCAAAAAAACTCCCTTAGTATTTGGTCAACCCGAACAATGGATTGCCTTATTACAACAAGCCCTGACCTTAAACATTGATGGGCTACACAAAGAAGCCCAAACCCTGCGTGATGAAGCCTTTGAACTCGCGCCTGTTACGGCTGGCACAATTAACGGTGTAGCCTTTGAATGGATAGCCGATGCCGATGTTCGTTTAGGCCCTGTGCTGGAGGCGATTGTTAATGGTCGTTATTACTGGATTCCTTTTTCCCACATTCAAGAAATTCAAATTGAAGAACCTGCTGATTTGCGTGATGTGGTTTGGATGCCCGCGCATTTTGTTTGGACAAATGGTGGCGAGGCTTATGGATTAATTCCGACCCGTTACCCAGATTCAGAAAATTCCGAAGATTCAGCACTACGCCTTGCGCGTAAAACCGATTGGACAGAACTGAATGAGGCAACTTTCATTGGTTTAGGACAACGCTTGTTAAGCACTAATGAAGATGATTACGCACTCATGGACATTCGTGAAATAAAATTTAACGCTGTGATGTAACAGTCGTGGCTGAATTAACGCAAAAAGAACGCCTGCAACCCTCGCTATTAGATCGCCTAGCCGATGACGCGCCTGAAAAAGAACAAGAATCACGCGAACAACGGGTTTTATCAATCAGTAAACTGCGTCAATGTGTATTGAGAGACTGCGCGTGGTTATTAAATACTCGCACACTAGACACAATTCAAAATCTGGATGACTATCCATTAGTCAGTCATTCAGTTGTTAATTATGGTATTCATGATTTAGTCGGTACAATATTATCCAGTGCTGATGTCCCCGACATACAAAAACAGATACGCCAAGCAATCTGGGATTTTGAACCAAGAATTTTTCCAGCATCCGTGGTGGTAAAAGTGTCAGTCTCAGACAATGAGATGAATCACAATGCCATGACCTTTGACATTGAAGGCGATCTTTGGGCGCAGCCGTTGCCGTTACGTCTGTATCTTAGAACCGAATTGGATTTAGAAACAGGCAGTATGGCTATTATAGACAGGGGGGGTTAAGCAATGGATCCGCGATTACTCAAATATTACAATCATGAATTGCAACACATTCGCGAAATGGCGGGTGAGTTCGCACTCGAATATCCAAAAATTGCAGGGAGACTTGGATTAGACAGCTTTGAATGTGCAGATCCTTATGTTGAACGCTTGCTAGAAGGTTTTGCGTATTTATCAGCGCGGGTTCAGCTTAAAGTCGATGCAGAGTTTCCTCGTTTTACCCAGCATTTACTGGAAATGGTTTACCCGCACTATCTGTCACCTACACCGTCGATGGCAGTGGTGCAGTTGCAGCCTGACTTAATGGAAGGCTCGCTTAATGAAGGTTTTTTGATTCCTAAAGAAACCGCCTTGCGCAGTCAAATCGGTAAAGGCGAACAAACTGCCTGTGAATATCGGACTGCTCATGATTTAACGCTGTGGCCTATCGAATTAGTCGAAGCGGAATATCTCAACGGTGTTGGTGCGGTTGCTAATCTGGGCATTCCTAGTTTATCTGGACTGAAAGCCGCCATGCGTTTACGGTTAAAAACCACCGCTGGCTTAACCTTTAACGAAATCAAGTTAAATAACTTGCCACTGTATCTGCGCGGTGTTGGTGAAGTCCCGATGCAAATTTATGAACAACTGCACGCCAATAGCATAGCGGTAGTGGTTCAGCCCATTAACCGTCCACTGGCATGGCAACACATTATTAAACAATCGGCAGTATTACCCGTCGGTTTTACCCAAGAAGAATCCTTGCTACCTTACACCCCGCGTTCATTTCAGGGCTATCGCTTATTACAAGAATATTTCGCGTTTCCAGAACGCTATATGTTTGCTGAATTAAGGCAATTACAACCCGCGTTGCAACAGTGTGAGGATAATGAAGTTGATATTATTATTTTATTAAATCGTAGCAATCCACGGCTAGTTAATGAAATTGATATAACACGGTTTGCTTTATTTTGTAGCCCCACTATTAACGTATTTCCCAAGCGTGCGGATAGAATCCACTTAACCAACCAAACCAACGAATATCATATAATTCCCGACCGTACTCGCCCGTTAGACTATGAAGTTTATCAAATTCGAGACGTGACAGGTTTTGGGGCGACGGCTGACAATCAGCAAACATTTTTGCCATTTTATCAAGCCAGTAGCGATGCCAGTCACGCGCAACAACGGGCTTATTATTCCGTTATTCGCTCACCGCGTGTTATTTCTACTAAGCAAAAATTACAAGGCCCGCGCTCCAGTTATGTTGGCAATGAAATTTTTATTGCCATCGTTGATAGTAACGAAGCCCCGTTTAACAGTGAATTAAGGCAACTAGGGCTAGAAACACTCTGCACTAATCGAGACTTACCCTTACAACTGCCCATTGGTATCGGCGACACTGATTTCACCATTCAAACAGGTGCGCCTGTTAAATCAATACGCTGTCTATCAGGCCCTACTAAACCAAGACCCTCCAACGCCCATAAAGATACCGCGTGGAAGCTCATTAATCATTTATCACTCAATTATTTATCACTACTCAATAACAATGAAAAGGAAGGTGCTGCCGCCTTTCGTAGCTTACTGTCTTTGTATGGTGATAACAGTGATTTAAGTTTTCGCAAACAAGTAGAAGGCGTATTATCGATTCAATCCAAGCCTATTGTCAGACGCATTAATACCGCAGGGCCGATTGTGTTTGGACGTGGGCTAGAAATAACTGTCACTGTTGATGAGGCGGCTTTTGAAGGCAGTGGCGTGTTTTTATTAGGCATGGTATTAGAGCAATTTTTTGCCCAGTATGTGTCTCTAAATTCATTTACCGAAACCGTACTAAAAACCAGTGACCGTGGAGAAATAATGCGATGGCCAACGAGACTAGGACAGCGGCATCTTGCTTAGAAGAATCACTGCAACAAGAGCCGCAGCGTTACGGCTTTTTTCAAGTGATGCGCCTGTTAGAATGCGCGTACAAAGACAAAGCTCGCTTTGGGCATTCCCAGCGTCCTAGTCACGAGCCGCCTATCAGATTAGGTCAACACGTTTCCTTGACCTTTGAAACCGCAACACTTAGCTCCTTTTCCAGACGCAAACAAGGGCTAATGCCCTTATTGAAACAGCGTTTTTTTGGCTTATTCGGCACGAATGGACCAATGCCCACTCATTTAACCGAATACATCCACGAACGCATTCATTACCACCGCGACCATACACTGGCGGGTTTTGCCGATATGTTTCACCATCGGTTCATCTGCTTATTCTATCGGGCGTGGGCAAACACAGAACCAACTGTCAGTTTTGACCGCCCTGAAAACGACAAATTCTCTACCTATATAGGCTCACTCGCAGGCTTCGGCGCAGACTCCTTGCGTAACCGCGATGCTATGCCCGACATTGCCAAATTTCATTACACAGGCTTTTTATCCTGCCAAAGCAAATCCGCAGAAGGCTTAAGAGCCTTACTTGCAGATTATTTTCGCCTGACCGTCAGTGTTGAACAATTCGTCGGTGAATGGCTAACAATTCAACCCTCAGATTTAACTAGACTTGGTGAAAGTCATTTAACAGGTGAACTCGGTTGCTCTGTTATCCTCGGTTCACAGGTCTGGAGCTGCCAACATAAGTTTCGTATTCGCTTTGGCCCTTTGAACTTACACGAATATATCAGCCTATTGCCCAACGGCTACCGACTAGAACAACTGGTTGCCATTATTCGTAATTATAGCGGTGATGAATTGAGCTGGGATGCTTTACTAGTATTAAAAAAAGCCCAAGTGCCACAAGCGCGACTGGGCGAAACGACTCATCTAGGCTGGACATCGTGGCTAGGTGAGCGTAGTAGTAATTACGATGCCGATGATCTTAGATTGAATCCGTTTTGGGGTAAGCTTTAAGTCAGTATGTAATAGTGTAGAGCAACGAGACTTGTAAAACACCCAGTGAAAGCCATCAATGCGATGGGTTTCACTACGTTCTACCCATCCTACGAACAGGGATATTATTAGAATATTAGCGTTGTTCCTTTAAACGAAGATTTTAATCGCACTGTTCACGATAGATAGTGTGACAGGTTGCATCTACATTTTCATGAACAACTGTATTGTCAATAGGCTGATCAAAGATGTATTTAATTAAATTACTTGTAACAAAAAAACGCTTGATGACGGTTTTTGTTTTGTGCTGCTTATGCGCTTGTTACCAAACAGTGGCAGCTCCAACTAAAACGGGTATCAATACAGCCACTGTTCAGGAGGGTAAGAAAATGACTAAAAAAAGTTTAGGTATGCCTGCGGGTAAACGAGTCGGTCCTGCGGATGTTAATCCAGTAACAACCAATGGGGTGCGTTACGAAGTGCTGCACTGGGGACGAGAGAGAGACTTGGAACAAAATGGCGGATACATCGTTGCTATAGACAGCACTAACGGTAAAGAACTGTGGTTAGCCAAAATTTATAAGGTTGACTATAAACCAAAGTTAGAGACAGATGTACAAGATGTATTTATTCGCTCTATTGAATTATCAGATGACAGCAAGTTTTTAAACGTTATCGATGAAGACGGACATCAATTTACACTTGATCTAAATACTCAAAAAGTTACAGCATATTAATGAGGTGGCGTAATGAACAATTTTACTGAAGTTTATAAGAAAACGCGTACCGTTCTTAGGAATAAAACATTTTCCGTAGATTGGCAGGATTTTTTACAAGAAAAGTGCCAGATAAGCGACTTTTTAGGTCGTCATGGATTTAGTGAATCTTATGAGAGAACACCAGAGCATATCAGGGACAAGATTAAAGCGGCTGTGAAAGCTGGCGTGACAACATCAGGGGATGTCATATACGAAGCAGCGACAAACAAGTCTCCTAGCAAACAATTAGAGCGTGAGCGTGCCGCATCATTAAAAATGGTTAAGCATGTTTATCACGCACAGAAAAGCGGGGGACAAGATGTATGGGTTTATTCGCCACCTGCATCAGATTCAACTTGGGTGTTTGATGAAATTGCGGGGGACATAGCGACGATTAAGGCTCGTTTGGCTAGAGAAGATGACATTTTTAGTATCAGTGAAAAGGCATGGATGTGTAGCGCGTTAATGTTATCAAAGAAAATCTCTGAAGATACTAAGTATAAATTAGCGGGCAAGATGGTTGATGCTGCGACTAAAGATATGGTGAGAAAATGGTTTCTTGATGAAAATAGTACAGATGCCACTTTAAACAAAGCCATAACGAAACTACACGCTGGATTTAAGAAAATTGCTATTTGTTGTAACTCTAGCACCTTAGTGTTTACTGACTATCCTGATTGGCGAAAAAAGCGTGATGAATATTATGGGGGAGCTTTTCGCGGTGGAGAAGGCGGTGGTTTTCCAGTGATTTATCTGGAAGGGGCGTTTACCCGATTAACAGGTAATTCAGGCAAGGAATGGCTATGCGCTGAAACTATTATTCATGAAATGTCGCATCATGAAGTATCTACAGTAGATCATCGCTATGATAATCAAGGTTTAAAACCCAATAAGGCGGCTTTTCCCTATACGAAAGCCATTGCTAACGCTGACAGTTGGGGATATTTCGCTCTTGATTTAGCGGGCTACCTGTCTCAGGCTGACTCTGATAATACATGGAAATAATTTTGTTTGGCTAATGAGACCGCGTAGTCTGGTTACTACTACAGATTAACGCGTAATGTGCAATTATCTAAGTCAGATAGGGTCTGGTAACTTGCTCATTCTACTGTGTGTTAACCAATCACCCCTTATCTGGGCATTGCATTCCTTCACGGCGGTAATGCCCTAAACATAAACGAGTACATTAACCGAGTACGATGCGGCAAAAGTGGTCATTGCTCCAAACAAAAAATACGCATATGGCTGGCAACGATTGATTAAACAACTCGAAATGGCGTACGCTACCAACAAGACATGGAAAGCTACCGCTACGGTGGTACGCAACCAGGCGGTTATCTAGTTGCCGTTAATCCAGCAACAGGTGAACGATTATGGATGCTTAAAGTGTATGAAGTGACAGTTCACGATGCTGCTGGTGTCAGCACACCAGGACGTTATTTTCGCAGTATGCACTTGATACCCGAACGCAATGAAATTGAAATTGAAAACGAAGTGGGTGGAAAATATTTAGTAGATTTGCTTAAACAAAGCGCGACTTGGGTTTCTGGCCCAGATTCGATACACAAGTAACTCGTAAGATGCGCTGATATAGCCGCGTAGGTTGGGTTGCCGCTTTTTGGCAACCCAACATAAAATCAATACAGTCGAAGGTTTTTTTGGGTTGACTATCGTTGGCCCAATCTACACAAATTAACGCATAACAAAAAGGAAATGAAAATGACTGAAATAAGCCGAGTCGCCTTATTTGGCAAACTAAACACTGTCTGTTACAAAGGTATAGAAGGAGCGACCGTATTTTGTAAAATGCGCGGTAATCCCTATGTAGAATTAGTTCATTGGTTACACCAAATTTTACAATTACAAAACTCCGATTTACATATCATTATTCGCCAATTTAATCTTGACCCGTCGCGCTTAGCCAAAGATTTTACTGATGCTTTGGACCGTCTGCCCAGAGGTTCAACCTCCATTTCTGATTTATCCCAACATATTGAAGATGCTGTAGAACGCGGCTGGGTATTCGGCACGTTAATGTTTGGTGAAACGCAAGTGCGCTCTGGGCATTTAATTGTGGGTATATTAAAAACTAAAGGCTTAAGCCACGCCTTAACCAGCATTTCCAAAGAATTCGAAAAAATAAAAATTGAAACCTTAACTGACCGTTTTGATGAAGTGTTAAGCGGTTCACCTGAACATGGCTTAACTGCCAATGATGGTTTTCAAGTCGGTGGTGGCGCAGTGCCAGGTGAAGCTAGCGGTGCAATGTCACCCGCACAAATGGGCAAAGGGCAAGCATTAAAACAATTTACCGTGGATTTAACCGAACAAGCACGCTCTGGCAAAATGGATCCTATCGTCGGGCGTGATGAAGAAATTCGCCAAGTCATCGACATACTCATGCGTCGTCGGCAAAACAACCCAATTCTGACAGGTGAGGCGGGCGTGGGTAAAACCGCTATCGTTGAAGGCTTTGCGCAAAAAATCGTTGCGGGTGATGTGCCTCCGTCTTTAAAAGATGTGAGTTTACGCACTTTAGATGTTGGCTTATTACAAGCAGGCGCGAGCATGAAAGGCGAATTTGAAAATCGGTTACGCCAAGTAATAGATGAAGTCCAAGCCTCCGAAAAACCGATTATTTTATTTATCGATGAAGCGCATACCTTAGTGGGTGCAGGCGGC
Source organism: Methylococcales bacterium (assembly GCA_009692395.1). Taxonomy (GTDB): domain Bacteria; phylum Pseudomonadota; class Gammaproteobacteria; order Methylococcales; family Methylomonadaceae; genus UBA4132. The sequence continues at coordinate 38,755 of SHZG01000002.1, forward strand.
GCGGCAGGTACAGGCGATGCGGCTAACTTATTAAAACCTGCCTTAGCGCGTGGCACTTTACGCACTGTTGCCGCCACCACCTTTGCCGAATACAAAAAACACATTGAAAAAGACCCTGCATTAACGCGCCGTTTTCAAGTCGTACAAGTCAACGAACCTAGCGAAGAAAAAGCTATCCTAATGATGCGCGGCGTTGCTTCCGTGATGGAAAAACACCATCAAGTACAAGTTCTTGATGAAGCCCTAGAAGCTGCCGTTAGATTATCGCACCGCTATATTCCTGCCCGGCAACTGCCTGATAAATCGGTGAGTTTATTGGATACCGCTGCCGCCCGTGTGGCGATTAGTCAACACGCTGTTCCCGCTGAAGTCGATGATTGCCGTAAACGTATAGATGCACTGAACACCGAACTGGAAATTATTGGTCGCGAAAAAGCAGTGGGCATTGATATTAAAGACCGCGAAACCAACGCTACTGACAAATTAGCCGCAGAACAAGAACGCCTAGTCGGTTTAGAGCAACGCTGGACGACTGAACGTGATTTAGTGAAAAACATCCTCGATATACGCGCGAAACTCCGTGCCTTAATCGGCAAAGTGGAAGGTACAGACAGCGTGTTAGAAAAAGCCGCCGATGCCATTGCCGACACCACCGCAGACCCCGTATCGCGTGAACAATTGCTGGAAGACCTGAAAGGCTTACAAGCCAAACTGCACGAATTACAAGGCGAATCACCGCTCATTTTACCCAGTGTCGATGCGCAAGCCGTGGCTTCTGTGGTCGGTGATTGGACGGGTATTCCTGTCGGTCGCATGGTGAAAAATGAAATCGACAATATCATTCACCTTGCCGATAACATCGAACAACGCATTATCGGACAACGCCACGCGCTGGATATGATAGCCAAACGGGTACAAACGTCTCGCGCTGGTTTAGACAATCCCAACAAACCTATCGGCGTATTCATGCTGGCGGGTACGTCAGGCGTAGGTAAAACGGAAACCGCGTTGGCACTCGCCGAAACCTTATACGGCGGTGAGCAACACGTCATCACCATCAACATGAGCGAATACCAAGAAGCGCACACTGTTTCCACCTTAAAAGGCGCACCTCCCGGTTATGTTGGCTATGGCGAAGGCGGGGTACTTACCGAAGCGGTCAGACGCAGACCGTATTCAGTGGTGTTATTGGACGAAGTCGAAAAAGCCCATCCTGATGTGCATGAAATATTCTTCCAAGTGTTTGATAAAGGTTGGATGGAAGACGGCGAAGGGCGGGTGATTGATTTTAAAAACACCTTGATACTACTTACCACCAACGCTGGCACAGACATGATTATGAACCTGTGCAAAGACCCAGACTTGATGCCAGAACCTGAAGACATAGCCAAAGCTCTGCGCGAACCCTTATTAAAAGTCTTCCCACCTGCGTTATTGGGGCGGTTAGTAGTGATTCCGTACTACCCACTCAGCGATGACATGATTTGTGCGATTACTCGTTTGCAATTGGGACGGATTAAAAAACGGGTCATGGAAAGTCATAAAGTACCGTTTACTTTTGATGATGAGGTAGTGAAACTGATTGCCAGCCGTTGTACTGAACTGGAAAGTGGCGGACGCATGATTGATGCCATATTAACTAACACGCTATTACCGCGTATCAGCCAAGAGTTTTTATTACGCATGATGGCAGGTGAGCCGATTGAACGGGTACATATTAGTGTGCAGGATGGGGAGTTTGGGTTTAGTTTTGACGAGTTGGGAGGGTAATTGAATGATAAATGTTTTTTAATCAGATAGGCAGGGTAGGCTGTGCGTACCTTGTCAATTAACACATTGCCAATGTATGCGGTACGCACAGCGTACCCTACATGGCTAATTTGGCTCAATGAAGTCGATTTATAATTTACAAAAATTTAAGGAGTTCAATTATGCCAGTAACAAGTCAAAACATCACAAGTAGACCATACGCTGTTGGAAACTTCAATGCTCCCGCTTTTGTTGACAGCCTTTTGCCAGCAGTCGTCGTTCCAGCAGCTGTAGTTCCGATTGTAGTCACACGTTATCGAAATGAGCATATCATCTATCCAATGAATTTGGTTCGTAATGATCTCAACATCACGCTCCCATCACCACATAATGCACGGTATAGGCTAGTAGGTGCTGGCAATGCTGGGGGTGATGTTATCTATCTTAAATATTTTGACGAAATGATAACTTCAGTTCGACTTCCTTGTCCAGCTACACCTGGAGTAGACTTGTTCGTGACTGAGACGTTGACAGGTTGCAAATTTTTCGTTGATACTATTGCTAACAGCAACGATTTGATGGTTTACCACGCGAATACTCACCAATTTTCTGCTGGAGCTGTTGCTGACTGCGATGCGCAGACGGCTGGTGCGGATAATGTACTTGACCAACTAACTCCACAATAATGCCGTGGCTGATTACGCCCGCCACGGTTTGATTTTGAATAATGTGGCAGATTGTGCAAAGCCAGTTTACTACAATGCTGGTGGTGATGCCGAGCGACGTAAGCGGAATCAAGGACGCGGTCAAGGGCAGACATTTACTGCTGGACAAGCGTGTTTCTCTGGTGGTTGCACAATCATTGGTATTCCTCATGGCAATACTTGGCGATTCTATTATCAACTTTATGGTACGGTCGATTATAGCCGTCCTGACATTCATCTTGCCAAAGCACTCTTTACTTTAAAATTGAACTATGTCCATAAGAAAATATGGCACGGACTTGAACACGTAGCGAGCTACGACGAATTCAAAGTAGTCGATACTGGGCGAATTTACTGAAACCTCATAAGCCCGTAGCCCTGTAGCCGCGTAGGTTGGGTTGCTGTATTTTTGGCAACCCAACACAACTACGCACAATTATGATTGCATAAGTAATTTGTTCATCGTGTTTGTTGGGTTTAGGACTTCCGCTACATGAATTTAACTCGTAAGATGGGTAGAGCGATAGCGAAACCCATCACAACCCTGTGTAAATGATGGGTTTCACTGCGTTCTATCCATCCTACATACTTAACGCAATAAAACGCATAGCCGTCAGTGGGTATGGCGCATTAGGTGACTACTGCTGATTTTATAATTCAAACAAGGTGGATACTGATATGGGAAAATTATTTTTACCAAAAGACACCAAGGGATTGTACGATCGTGCTAACAAAACACTCACTATTTTTGTTGGTGAATCGGCGACTATTGGCTTTTCTGGCACAGCCAATGAAACCCAGTCCGTGCGGTTTTCGGCATGGGGTAATGGCACGGGTGAGTTGTCGAATGAAGTTTATCGAGTCAATTAGGGAACACTTGAAGCTAACATTGATACCTCTTCGCCAGCTAGGGTAACGTTTGAGGCGACCAATGGCGATGGCAAGGCAATGGCACCGTCGATTACCATCCTCATTCGAATGCGACCTAAATACGGTGATTACACTTCAGTTGGGCAATGTTATGCGAATGCCTGTGGGGCGGCTTTTCTCGAATGGTGGCTGACAGTGCTGCCTGACAGACCATCGATTTTCGGTAGTGGGTTAAATCTGTAATTATGAATAAATATCGCGCCCGAATTCGACCTTGTTGATAAGCAAACCGATGACGGTGTCGTGCATCAACTCTAGTTTTGAGAAGCAAATGGTCTTGCGATTGAGTCGTTTGATCCATGTCC
>SHZG01000096.1 GCA_009692395.1 Methylococcales bacterium
TTGTTCCACCTTGTTATACTTGCCACTCCAACACCAAAACGCACTGCCGCTTCCGCTTGTGTTAGCCCTTCTTGTTCTTTAATCGTCAATACTTTTTGGCGGAAATCGGCTGAATATGTCATCTAATTTAAAATAATCAAATGATACTGTTTTGGCTATACCTCGCGGCTACAACAATCGCTTACGCAACAATAACTCATCATGATTTGGATGCACCAAGCCTTCAATGGTCGCGATTTGTTGAAAACCGTGGCGTTGATAAAATTGTAACGCGGCGTGATTAAATGATGAGGTTGCTAACCAAAGATTATTGGATTGGTGATGGGCTTCAGATTCTGCCCAGTCTAACAATTGTGTGCCTATGCCCTGCCCTCGATAGCTATCAACTAATCCCAATAACTCAATATAAGGGCCGCGTAACCACGGGTAACGCAGGACAATAATCCCCGCTAAGTCGTTATCTACCCGCACTGTGTAACGGTATAAATGATTGTCTTCACGCAGAAAATAATGTTTGAGCGGTGTAGCAGACACGCCTAAGGTCAGCCACGGATCACTTAATGCGAAGTTTTCGCTCAATAATTCGGCATCAGCACTTGATAACTGTCGGCTTAAAATACATTCCGCTAACGGAATGTGAGCGTTACTGAAAGGTTGTTGAGTCATGGCGTTACGGGCGGCTCTGCTATGGGTTGTGCAGGTAACGATTCTACGGGGACAACTTGTGGTTTTGGCTTAGGTTTGGGCTTTTTAATGCGCACCATGCCATCACCGTATTGAGCATCGTAACCGACATTATCGCCGCGTCTCAATTCGTAACATTCATCAACGGCTTCCACTGTACCCGCCGCGAGTAATTCACTGACGGTGACAAATTCAAAGCCTTTGGTGCGTAGCTCATCAACAATTTTAGGTAAGGCGGCAGCAGTGCCACGTCCGCGCCCATTGGCATGAAAAATGACGATTGCACCTGCGCGGGTTTCGCGGACAATTTGACTGGGTTGTACGGTAATCGCAGGATCACCACTGACCACATCCCATTGAATGGCACTTAAACCTTGTGCGTTCGTGGCTTGCAGTGATTCTGGGCTACAAGTGCCAAATGGAAACCGTAGCCCAGCAGGTTGACGTGGTACGCTCGCCATTAAATCGGCTAAGCCTGCGGCTTTGGCTTTGTCCTGTAAGTTATCCCAAATCCGTTCATATTCGGCTTGCGTCCAGACAATTTGTTCGCGCATCGGTTCGCCTTGCAATACGCGCAAATTGCCGTGCGTCCAGCCGTGATTGCCAATTTCAAAGCGTTTATCTGCCATCAACTGCATGGTTTGTTCAGGATGTGACTGCATCCATTTACCGCCTGCGTAAAACGTGGCTTTGACTTTTTTATCACGCAAGGCATTAATAACGCCGCGATCATAACCTGCCACTTCATCAGCGCGTTCGCATAAGTCAAAGGTTAAGGCGACCCATTTTTTATCGCTGGGTAATTTAACGCGGCGTATGGAGTTTAAATCTTCCGATTTTAATGGCGGTAATGCGTCATTGGGCTGGGTACGTTCAGGTGGGGAAAAATTGGGCTTGCGTAACCAATGGCTTTTTTCATCGCCTGCGTTGCCTTGTAATTGTTCAGGTTGCCATAATGCTAATAAAGACGGGGCTTCGGTGTTCGATTCAGTCACAGGTGGCGGTGGTGGTGGTTCAATTTTAAGCTCAGTGGGTTTCGGCGTATCACTGACGACAGGTAACGCTTTATCATTTAGGCTTTTTATGGTTGAAAAATCGACTTTCCAGTGATCACCACCGCGTTTAACCACAACAGTTGCAGTCGTGGCAATAGGGTTTAACTCTTTATGTTCAGTCCGTTTAAATAGCACGCTGGATTGCAGCACCTCGCTATTCTTGTTCTTTTCAACGACAGTAATCGGCTCACTCAGCTGCAAACTGGCTATTTTTTCACACTGCGCTAAGGTGTAACCTTCCGCCAATGCCACTGCTTTTTCACACTCATGACTCGCAATCGCTTGATAAAACGCTTGTAGTGTATTGACAGGATTAGTAGGAAAACACCCTAATGCCGCTATTGGTAACCATTTCACACACGCCCACTCAAACATTTACACCCTCAGACTTTTCAATTTATACACACTATACACATAACTCACCAACGGGGATGATAACCACCGCGCCACCCATAACGCGGAACACCATAATAGTAAGGGTTGTTGTAATAACCAAAGCCACCACCGTAGCCAAATCCTCCAGAACCGTAACCACCATAACCAAAGCCACCATAAGGGTATCCATAACCGTAATAATCGCTGTAAGTAATCATAGGCCATAAATACAGCGTGTTTGATAACACTAGCGGTAAACTCATGGTTTTTTTGCCGATGGTGCGGTTGATGCTGCCCGTTAGCGTTCCTGCGACGGTAATCTCGGAATTTTGACTATAGACCAGCGGATCAAGAAATTGGCTACTTTTAATAACAAAACGTCCTTGTGGCTGTTCGTCTACCATTGGACGACCGTAGCTATTGAGCGGATAGAGCAAGACCTGCACCAAACTGGCATTTTGTTCATTATCCACTTCGGCAATGACACCACCCCAACGCACGAGCATTGTTTTATAACGAGCAGTATCTTGAGCAGCGTAGCGATAGGCAAGATCAAATGCAGGCGGGTTTTCAATCGCAGGCGGCAAACTCGAGCAAGCCGTCAATACTAAACAGAGTAATAAAAAAATGGCTTTCATTTTGTTCTTCTTATCAAAAATCAATAGGGGCGATTTTTAACAACGATGCAACGGTGTTACTCCTCGCCTTTAAACAACTGATTAAGCGCGTGATGCACTTCATCAACACCTGTTTTCTTTAATGCTGAAAATAATTGTATCGTTAATGGAAAATTAACTTCTTGCAGTTGTTTTTCTACTTGCAACAAGGTATTTTTAGCCGCACCATAAGTAAGTTTATCGGCTTTAGTAAGCAGAATGTGTAGCGGCAACTGGGTATGCTGACACCACTCCACCATTTGCCAGTCAAATTCAGTTAAGGGATGACGCACATCCATCACTAACACGATGGCACACAACGATTTACGCTTGGTTAAATAGGTTTCCATTAACTCATGCCATTTTAGCTTCACTGCGATGGGGACTTTGGCATAGCCATAACCAGGTAAATCGACAAAGCGTTGTTGCTCAGTAATTTCAAAGAAATTAAGCATTTGCGTTCTACCAGGTGTCTTACTGATTCTGGCTAATCCGCGTTGTCTAGTCAAGGTATTAATCGCACTGGATTTACCTGCATTAGAGCGTCCTGCGAAGGCAATTTCTTTGCCTAAATCCGCAGGCGTATCTTTAAGATGCGGGGAGCTGTTAATAAATTTTGCTTGGTGGTAAAGTGGGTTCATCGTTGTCTCGCTCAGCGTTATTAATTAGGGTAGAATTTGAATGGATTTTAAGCCGCCTGTGAATGGTCAAAGGCTGGCGTCAATGATTAACTATTTCCAAAAGGGGAATCTAATGAAAAGAAAATGGCTGGCTTTTTCACTTACTCTGGCACTTGCCAGTACTTCAAGTCTGTTATATGCCGATGCCGATATTGATGCAGGAGAAACCAAAGCCGCCAGCTGTGTCAGTTGTCACGGCGAAAAAGGTAATAGCATGGTATCAACATTCCCTAAACTTGCCCAGCAGGATGCGTCGTACTTACGAAAACAATTACACGCTTTTAAAGACGGTTCGCGTAAAAATCCGATGATGGCATCTATTGCACAATCCTTAAGTGATAAGGACATCGCCGACATTGCTGCCTATTATATGGCACAAAAAATATCAGCAAACGATTTACCTGTTGATAATAACGATGATGACGATAAACCTGCCCAAACTGAAGCCGAGAAAAAAGCGGCAATGGACAAAAGAATGGCAGAGGGTAGTAACCTGTATCGCAATGGTGATATAGCCAATGAAGTCTCAGCCTGTATCGCTTGTCATGGCCCACTGGGTGAAGGTAATGAACCTGCCGCCTTCCCTGCCTTACAGTCACAACACGCTGATTATTTAATCAAAACATTAACCGACTTTAAAATGGGCAATCGCAGTAATAACAATGAAAATATGATGCACATGATTACCAAAAAAATGTCAGTTGAAGAAATCAAAGCGGTTTCTTATCGCATTTCAATGATGAAATAATCGGAGAGTCTTAATTATGTTTAAAAAAATCACTCAGACCAGCGTCTTCATTTTACTGTTTGCCTTTTCAGCTCTATTAAGAGCGGAGGCGGAGTTGGTCGGTTACGAAACTATCGCACCTGCACAACTGACTCACGATACCGCTAAAGTTGAAGTCATCGAATTTTTTTGGTACGGCTGTCCGCATTGCTATGACTTTGAGCCGTTACTCAATAAATGGAAAGAAACACTGCCTAAAAATGTTGAGTTTATTCGTCAACCCGCCGCATTTAACGAAACATGGACTAAGCACGCTAAAGCCTACTACACTGCGGAAGCCTTAGGTGTTGTTGATAAAACTCATGCGGACTTCTTTGACACGGTACAAAAGAAAGGTGAAGCATTACAAACCGAAGAGCAGTTAGCTAAATTTTTTGTTGCCCACGGCGTGAAAGAAGTTGATTTTCATGAGGCCTACAATTCATTTCCTGTGGATGCAAAACTACGTCAGTCTGGTGCAATGGCAGCTCGCTACGGCATTACTGGTGTACCTGCAATTGTTGTCAATGGTAAATATAGAGTCACTGGTAAAACAGCAGGGTCACATGAAAAAATGATTGCAGTGATGAATAACTTGATTGAACAAGAAAGCGGTAAAAAATAGCCAGTAGTTTAGGAGTACAAACCTAGGTTTGTACTCCATCTCTTATCAAACCTCAGATTTCCCCGTATTACCAATCAGTAATGGTAACGCCAGCACTACTAAAGACCCTAACCAACCCAGTAATTGACCATTAGTCAGCGTAAAGGTTAAACACACCCGCAGTCTGTCTGCAAAAATAGGTTGTTCAACAATTAAATCATGCCCCGTCATAAAGGCATTGGTTTCACCCGCAATCAACAGCACGCCGACCAGCAATAACAGTCCGCCAATAATTTTATTGTGGTAGAACTTCGGACTCATATCGCCTAATAATGATGTTAATCCCATCGTCGCCAATATCCACTGCCGTTCAGAAATTGTCCGAATCACCATTAAGCCCAATAATCCAACCACAGGAATATAAGTCGCTACCGTAGAGAAACTAAGATAACGCCCATTGAGTGCGATTTGATAGGTTTCATACACCGCAAACGCGCTAAACAACACATAAAGCGTATACAACACTTCGCCTAATTTCTCGCTAACCGCTTGATCCGCTAACATTGCATAACTACGGCGCACAATTAAACCCGCCAACACTATATTTGAAGCGACGATAATCAGCGTTTTCATCTGCTGGCTGTCGCTGTAGCTGGTAGACCATAATGATTGCATGTGACTCACCAGTAACACCGCTAATAACTGCAAAAATCCTAGAAAAACCACCAAGTGTAACGGCGACAAGCTCCGTAAAGATTGCCAATAACGTAGCGTAATCATCAAGAAAATAGCACAAGACACCGCAAATTCTTTAAACCACTGAGGGTTTTCGTAAACATGACCTGTTAAAGGAAACACTTCTTGGCGATCAACTGAATACAGCCCCCAATTCGCACCCACCACACCTTCAATTGCACTTTTCCACGGCTGATTAAAGGCCTCAACAATGTTGTAATCAAAGTGGTTATCGTTGGCAACGGTGATTAAGGCGCGAATAAAACGCGCCTCATTGACCACGCTGGGTGTTGCCCAGCCTCGTTGCCGTCCGACACTAGGCCATCCTGATTCACCGATAAGTATCGGTTTATTGGGCGTGATGGCATCGGCTTGTTGTCGTATATTACTCACAATGCGTTGAAGATGCTCAGGGGCTTCATCAACGGTAATCGGTCTATCTTCCCAATAAGGCAAAATATGGATGGTAATAAAATCCACTTCTTTGATTAATTCGGGGTGCTGCACATACATCGACCACACATCGGCATACGACACAGGCTGTTTAACTGACCGCTTTACCTCGCGAATATACTCAATGAGTTTATTAACAGGCAATTCACCGCGTAACAACACTTCATTACCAACAATAACCCGTTTAATCACATCAGGGTGCGCATTCGCAGAACGAATCAGCTCATCTATTTCCTTTTTATTCTTGTCTTTTAGGGTGTTTAACCACGCACCTTGTAGCATCGTTAAGCCATATTTACCTGCCAATTCAGGTAAAGCAGGCATACTGCCTTCTGAACTGGCGTAAGTCCGAATGTTATGGGTTTTTTGACTAACCAGTTTTAAATCGGCATCCATTTCTACGGGCGTTGGAAATAAGCCCTTTATAGGGTCTTGTCCTTTGCGAAACGGTGCAAACGATAAACTGTTGAGCTTACCATCAGGCACATCCAGCCCCACGTCTTGGGGCAAATTCGTTCCCCACGTCCATAACCCATTCAGCACAATAATTAATACAGCAAATGAAATAATTCTCATAGAGTCCATCAAATAGTTAAAAAATTTTGTTACAGATTGTCCACGAAAAGCACGAAAGACACGAAACAATCAAAGCGAAGGTGTTTTGTCCACGCGTTAAATAATACACATTGTGATTTTTTTAGTCTTTTTCGTGCTTTTTGTGTCTTTCGTGGACAAAAATATTCTTGTGCGTAACATTAGTTAATCGGTTATCTCTGTCCATTCGCATTTCTCCTTGACTAGAGGTGCAACCTGCTGATTACCAATACCTTTAGCAATCATAGCGATAACGCGGTCATCTTTAGTGTAACCCAAATGGGCTTCCATTGGATTGGCGAATTTACCCAACCCAAAAGCATCAAATATTTTGGCAACATTAATATTGACGTTAGTGACATTAATACACAATCTGGAGTCTAAGTATTTTTCACTAAAATTATGCGGAATTGCATAACTGAGTAAATCATTGGGATCGCTAAACGCGATAAGATTGGTTTGATTAAACAGCCGTGACCCATAACGCGCCCCATTTGCATGACAGTAATCGGCTTTTTGTCCTGCGATTTCGGGGAGTTCTCTACCCAATTGCAACATCGGCAATTGATTAGACAGCATAAAAATTTGAATATTTTTCTGCTGTAATAATTGCCGCATTCTAGGTAGCGGGGTGAGATCGTAACTAGCTGTTGAATATTTTTTGGGGTTTTCTAGTACCGATGCTAAACGCTGTAAGCCATCAATAGTGATACGACTACCTAAGCTGTGCGAGATAAAAACAAACGCATCACGGTCAGTATTTTCGCTGAAACTGTCTTTTGTGGTACACGCAACGCGGCTATCCGTTGGAAGCTGCTCCCAGCCATCTTTACCCATCCAGCAAACAGACTGGGAAAATGCTCTTAAAATAGGGACTCGACTATCACCTAAATAGATAATCGGATCAGGCCCCGTATCATTACCAAATTTTTTCATCATATCGTTCACTTCGGCACGCTTATACGAAGACTCACCTGAATTATCAAAACCTAACAGCTCTTTTTGAGCGCGGGTAATTTCCGACCACGTTAATTCGTAAAACAATAATTCTTTACTACCGTCGGCATTTTTTAGCTGAGTAATGCGTAAATTGCCCAGATTTTTTTCAGGTTGCACAGGCGAAACTAGCTGTATATCTTTATAAGTGCTAGATTTTGCAGCAACATCTAATTCTTTAGCTAATTTTTCCAAAAATTCAGTGGAATACCCTGCCAATCTATCACCGACACCATGCACCATTAACACTTTGGTTTTACCGTGTTTTTTTGCCAAACTAGGCGCGATACCTGCAAACGGCTTGCCGCGTACTTGGCAAACGCGGCTATCTTCGCCTTCACTTTTTTCCAGCACCGCTTCCGCGATACCTTGACCAAAACTCGCACAACCCGATAAAATCACCGACACTGCCAGTGATAAAGGTAACAAACCTTTTTTTAGAGTTGAGAGTTTCACTTTGCTATTCATAAAATGTTCACTGTAATGAGCTTAAAAGAATATTGTACGCTTTTTAGACGCTTGCTCTTTCATTCTGGCGTGTAAATATAGCCAACTGTTAATAAAATGATTGCATAACCGTTCGCCTAGAAGGGCATTTATGGTTCGACAAGCTCACCATGAACGGATTAACATAAATAAAAATACTATAGCTAACACACAATAAAATGATAACGTTCGTAGTGAGTTGGTCGAACCACATTCACACTTCGACAGGCTCAGTGTGAACGGTTTTGTAATCATTTTATCCACGGTTAGCTATATAGATTTTTCATATTCATTGATTTACCAAAGTAGATTAAGCAACGCCCTGTTGCTGATATAAATACTGCTGGAAGTCATTAAAAACATTAGTGATGGTCATGCCTAACTCAGCTATAGCCAAAGCCACACGATTACCCACAACTCAATCAGAGTTAGCATAAACCGCCCTAGCGATTTCGATACCGAAAGCGTAATGCCTGACTTTTTCCATGCCTTCCCATAAGGTTTTAGCACCTGGGAAGCCATCACTTTTTCTACCTAAGAAGCC
>SHZG01000097.1 GCA_009692395.1 Methylococcales bacterium
CAATGGCAAGAACGGTAAAGCCATTGTTTGCGCTGCCATGCGTAAGCTCATTCATCTTGCTTTTGGCGTTCTTAAATCAGGCAAGCCTTTTGACCCCAAATATGCAGGATAAATATGGCTTGCTTTTATTTAATCAAGACGGTATCTATTATGCTATTCATCATCAAAATCCTCATCACTCAAGTTTTCAATTTCAGTGGGCGTTAAACCTGTCGATTGTATAATTATTTCCATAGTAATATTGGCAGCTAACAAATTGTTAGCCACTGTTTTTATGCCGTTATCGAATTTTTTCTCTCTTGCCATGGTGTTATATTCTTCAATCATCCAATATCTTTCTTCGGGTGTTACTAAATTCTTGGCACACAATCAATGGTTCTTTGTAATTCAGGGCGGTGATAATTGGATTCATCTATATTTTCGGTCAAACTTTCATTAATGACTCGTAACCATTCTTGATAAGGTTCGGGCGTGGTTTCATTGACATATTTAGCCGCTAAATAAATCACTTTATGATGAATTTCATTCAATTTTTTGCCCTGTCTATTTTTTGGGTCAAAATCAATGACTGCTACATCGGTTTTATGCTTATCACCAGATGTTAAAACGACAATGGTATAAACGGTTAAATCAGGGCGATAGTGTTTGTAATTCTCTGCCTGCTCTAATAAAGCCACACAATGATAATGTAAGAAACGGCCGTAATGGTCTGGGTGGTTATCATGCTGAATTTCTACAATAACGCGATTTTTTATCTTCTGCATCGCAATCAAACTCAACTTTGACATTACTTATTCCTTGAGTGAATTGCTTTTCAGTTTCAACTTTATTAATGTCCAAATCAATGCCGATAATGTCTTTGACAAAGGCTTTGAATATATCCACTTGACCAAATGCTTTTTTGAAAATTACGCCGTAACGTAAAGGGGCGACTTGTTTCATACTGTTTCTCATGCACCAAATGGTTGAAAACGTTATTCATCATACTTCAAAACGGGGAATGGGTTAGTAGGAATGACTGCCAGTCCTTTAAAGGACTGGCAGTCATAAAAATAACGTTTCGTGTTTTTCATGGGCTCTATTTAACTGCCCCCACATCATCCACAGTAATTTTCCCCGCGCTGGAATGGGCGCGTAGGGTGGGTTGATACATATCGCTGGCATAAATGGGTGGGACGGTAAATATTCCTGAGCTGATGGCTTTGATTTTGTATTCGTATTCAGCGAGTTCGTTGGTGATGCTGCCGTATAACACCACGCGGTCTTCACGAATATCAGCATATTGCGGTGTCCAGTTGCCGCCTGTTGATAAGCGGTCTTTCCACCATGATGAACCGTTATCAGCTTCTTCTGCGCCTTCACCTTCACTGTCTTGTTCGTCTTCGGTTTTGGCAACAGGCGTTTGTATTACCGCTTCAAAACCAGCGGGGAGCAGGTCCTGTACTACCAAGTCATTAATGGACTCGTGGTCGATGGCGCGGATGCGCAACTGCACAGTGAGTTCTTCACCTAACACTGCTTTCGTGACGGTGTCCCCTTTGGCATTCATATACACGCGGGTAATTTCCAAGCCATCGTGAACGTCGGCAGCGGGTGGCAGTTGGTCATAACCTGATTCTGATACTGCGTAATACAACTGTGCTGAGCTATCACCTGAGAAATGTAATTTCTTGGTGGTTTCAGGGAAACTGACACGCGGCGCGAAGTTCGCGGGTAGCGTTAAGGCTAGGTATTGTCCTGCGGCATCAATCGCGCTGATGGCTAATGATTGGGTAACATTAGGCGGCACAGCATCAACGTAAGCACCGTAAGCCTGTAATAAATAGGCAGATGAAAGGGTGTTGTAACGTTGTTCTGTCAAACCTTTGGCGATGTTTTGAAATACAGTCGGCGGCAGGGCTTGTAATCTGGCAGGGAAATGTTTTGCCAAAATGGTCAACGTCTGAGCATCGTGAATCATGGGGTCATAGTAGCCCTCATAGCTATAGGGTCTCTCTTTACCCAGTTGGTTAATGGAGGTATTAATCAAGTCATTCGCTAAGGTTTGTTGTTGCAATAGTTGATAACTTGCCGCTAGATACACGGCGACTAAATCATTACGCCATAAATCCTCTTTAAAATTGGCGCGTAAGTTTTCGCGTAAGCTGGACAGCATGGCGGTGGTGACAATGCCTTGACTGGTTAATAAATACGCCGCATAAGCCCGTATGCGCACCGCTTGCAATTCATTGGCAGGGCTTGCGGCTAGGGTTTGCAGGTAGCTGGTAGTTTTTTGCAGCATATCCTCAGGTATCGCGATGCCTGCGGCTTTGGCTTCCATTAATACGTTGGTCGCATAGACGGAGGAAAATTCATGCGCTTCGGGCGATGCACCCCATAAGCCAAAACCACCTTCGGCATTTTGACGGGTGCGCAATACCGTAACCAGTCTTAGGAAATCAGCATCGGTACTTATAACGGCTTGTTGTTCGGTAAACTCAGGATGTTTGCTCAAGACCAGCATCGGGACGGCTTTGCTCATGAGTTGTTCGGTGCAACTGTGTTCAAAATTATCCAAATAACCAACCAAACCAGACACTGACACTAAAGGTAGCGGCGAAATGCCCGCGCTGACTTTGCGCTGTTGTGGGTATAACACGCGGTCAATCGCAATGTCTTGTTGACCTGTAAAACTGCCAAACCGTAAATCGGCAATTTTAGGCGACGCAGGACGAACGCTCATGTCACTGTGCATGATACTGGTTTTGCCTGCTACTTTTGCGGTGAAGGTGAGCGTGGCATTGCCCAACACAGCGGCTGAACCTGACGCGGCTTGCAGTTTAAAGGTGGTCACGCCTTCATGCCCTTCGGCAATCACCAGCGATTTTTTAGCGTCATCTTTAATAGTCAGTTGTGGCGGCACGGTTAAAGTAATTTGTGCGGCGGCTTGTTCGCCTGAGCCTTGAACATGATTCGCCACCGAGACACTGACGGTAAATTCATCACTGGGGGCAATCATATACGGCGCGTTCGGTGTAACAATTAAATCACCGCGCACTTGGGTTTTATCGCTAACACTGGCGATGAGTGAATCATTCACAGCCACTGCCATGACGCGCATAGTGCCGTTAAAAGTGTCAGGCACGGTGTAGGTGAATTCTTTTTCACCCACTAAATCAACAATACCCGACCAATACACCGCTGGTTTATCGTGTTTGCGTTTAAATGGATTTAAAAACGACGATTCATCTTCTTCCGCGTCACCCCCTGTGGCAGCCTGCATGAGTTTTCTAAATTCAGGCAGAATTAAATCCAGAATTTGCGTGGTATCGACTTCTAATTGGCGTTTTTTGAAAAAATGCCCTAATGGGTCGGGGTTTTCATAACGCGCCACTTGTAAAATACCTTCGTCCACCGCGAATACGACCACGCGCGTGGGTTCTGGGCTACTGACTTTCATGGTCAATACTTCGCCGGGTTTAATCAGTTCGGGTACGGTGAGTTTTAAGGCTTCGGTATGGCGTGCCAGACTGATTTTAAACGGCGCGACACCATAAGACAGCGGACTCATGAAAATTTCATCAGAGCTGGGGTCGCGTATGTACTGCACGGAAACGTAGGCGTTACCCGTGAGTTCATGCGGCACTTGAATGTATTGAACAGAGGCTTGAGTATCAGCTTTAAACCATACGCTTTGATAGACTTTATCGCGTTCGATGGTGATTAAGCCTGCGCCTGTGTAAGGTGCGCGAATGTTGACGGCAATCAAATCGCCACCGTCATATTCGGCTTTATCTAAAGTTAATTGCAGTTCAGCATTGCGGTCTAAACTGCGCGATACATTACCCGCGCCTGCGACACTGTAATCAATACGGCTGAGCAGTAAACCGTCAGCATTACGCACGATGTAAGAATAATCACCTGCGGTAGTGCTATCGAGGCTTAAATCGTAGCCTTCTTTGGCAATGACTAGCGGCTCTTTGCGTACGCTGATTTCTTTCGGGCGGGATTCGTATTTATAGGTGTTATCTTCTTGGCGCGTTAATACGGATAACACTTTACGTTCAACCAATTCCAGCGTGAGTTTGTCTGCCGCCATCGGTTGCACTTGTGGATTAATGGCTAATAACTGCGCGTGACGTTGGGCATTTTTAGCAACGAAATTTAACGCGCCATCGGCTTTGTAACCGACTAAAAACGGCATATCCGACACTAACGTTTCCGCTTCGGCGGCGACACTGCGTCCGCCTTGGGCTTCAAACGCACGCGTGAAAAAGCGCAGGTGATAAGTGGCTTTGGTGTATTTTTCCAAGCCTAAGGCAAATACTGCATCACCTTTAGTATCAGTTTCAGCCGCAGGCAGTTTTTCATCAAACCCTTCTTTGGCATAATGCGGGTCGAAGAAATTGTAATCTTTATAACGTTTAAACGCGGGCAGGGCAGGTTTTAAGGTTATATTGGCTTCTACTTGCCGTGCTTCCGCTGGTGCGCCGTAGAGATTCTGCACATTGACGGTGACTTTTAAATCATCAGGATGCACCCAACCTTCCGACACGGGCTTGGAAAATGTCGCCGTAGTTTTAATGCGGTCGGGTTGAAATTCTTCAACTTTAACTTTGGTATCACCCAAAAATTGATCGGTACGCCCGTCTTTAACGGTGTACAGACTAATATTGTAATTGCCTGTTGGCGAAGTTTCCAGCGTGTCATAAGACAGTTCGTTAAAACCGCCTGCTTCTAAATTAATTTTGCTGGTTTTGACAGTCAAGCCGCGCGAATCGGTGATTTCTGCTTGTAACGGAATACCCGTCATCGGCAGATTCCATTGTGCGGTTTTGACTATCATGCCGATATGAAACGTATCACCAGGCCGATAAATACCACGGTCTGAAAATAAATAAACATTCAGTTGATTGGCATCTTTCGCATTGGCTTCCCCATCAATCGCAAACCGCGATAAATTCAGTTTTCGGTCTTCGCGTTCCATCGGTAGAAAACTGATGTCGCCTTGATATTTCACTAAATAAAACATCGGTTGGCGTTCACGTTCTAGCCCTGATAATTTTGCAAAACGCGCTTTGCCTTGGTCATCGGTGCGTCCGCTGAACAATACTAAACCATTTTTACCGATAATATCGACTTCGGCTTGGGCTTGCGGTTTACCTGTTTGGATAGATTGCACGAACACCAGTTGTGAGCCGTCTTGTTCGGTTTTGACGATAATGCCCAAGTCGGTGACTAAAATTAGGCGTTTATCGGTGGCTTCAGCGGGATCGTAATTATCGGGATTGGCTGGATCATAATTTTTGGCGGTGAGTAAAAAGATACCGCGTTTATTATTGCCATTGCTGTCGGTCATGTACGCGCTTAAATCGACAGGCTGGTAAGTGGGTATTCCCGCAGCTTGTTGGTCTAACGGTAATGTAATTTCAAAGCGTTCTGCTAAATTGTCTTGTCCAAAATCGCCTAAAAATTCAGGATGGCTAAATTCACCATTGGTTTGTGAGATCAGATGTTGGATTTGATCGGGCAGTACGCGCCCTAATTCCACTTTAACACCTAATAAATCTCGCGCCATTAAGGCAATTTTTTTCTCGCCGCTTAAAGTCAATAATGAGCCTTCGCCTAAAATATGTAGTTCTTTAGGGTAAGCAGGGACTGTTAGGGTACGGTATTCTGGTTCAGGCAGTTGATAACCGCCGAATGATTTTATATTTTTGTTTACCTTAATAAACAATTGTTGCCCGACATCGACTTGTAATTTAAAGCCGTGGGTTTGGGAAAATTCATGTTCCGCAGGGATGGCGTTTACGGGTAAACGCGTACTTTGCGTCAGTACATCAGGAGTCACTTCGTCAGGCGACCACGCATAAGGCTGAGTTGTCTCTGCATCGGGGTATTTTGCATTGTCACGCGGCAATAACCAGACTTCCATTGCCTGTGCCATTTTCTGTTCATGCACTGGCATAGTGGTGTTCAACACTAAAATCTGTTCTTGCTGTTGGGTTTGCTTGTTGGGCATCACCGTCAACTGCACATCATTAATAGCCAGCCCGTTATACAGACCAGGAACTGGAACGTTAGCAGTTAAGGGTTTGCGGTTAGTCGCACTTGAGTTGTCAGCATTGACATCCCCTGACACACTAAATACAACTTGCTGGTCATAAGCAGGAATCGGTAAAGACTCAGAATGCACAAACGCATTTAATTTTAATTTGTCATAAATAACGGTGAAGGTAAGATTTTTATTTTGTTTTTCATCTTCAGCGCGGTTTTTTAGCGTCAATTTGATATTTTTTTCCAGCGATTTACTATCAACAGGCTGGCTAAATTTCAATTGAATAACTGCTTTTTTTAACACAGGGTCTTGTGGGTCTTGATAAAACTCTGATTTTTCCAACGTGGAAATAAACACAGGCGCGGCAAAGTCAAAATTCCATGTAGTTAATAAAATTTGCGGTGCGACGAATGTTTTTTCTAACGTAACGCCATACTTTTCGCCCACTGCCCATTCTTTATCAGGGCGAAATTCCAGTGTTGTATCATCTGTCCAATGCCAATGTCCTGCCACTTTTGGGCTGATACTAATGCCGTCAGTGACATCTTTATCAACTAAGGCTAACGGAGCGACTGAACCTGCAAACGTCACCACTAACGGATGGGGCGGCTCTTGTTTTTCAATAGCCGCCCGTTCAGGTGCTGTCACGGTAAAATCCACCGTGACAGGTTTAGGTCGCGCTTGCCACCAGTGATAACCAAACCAGCTGCCCGTACCAATAAGGAGGATGGCTGATAAGACAACTAGGGCAATGATGGGTTTTTGCCGAATCGTATCAAAACGACTCAGCAACCAAAGCTTAATTGCACTAAACCACTTGGGCTGTTGCCATTGAATAATACCGAATAAACTCACTAATCCTTGCAGAAGAGTGTTAAAAAAAACGCCTAGAAATGTAGTGAGCTTGTTCATTGGAATGACTCGCAAAAGTTAAAACTGGGATTGTTTAATTACTTATAAAAACTTTTTTGCCGCTGGCGCGTTGTCTGGTGTTGGTACGGGTACAGGTGTAGGCACTGGCACAGCGGCAGGAGGCGCATTGGCATCTTTGGGGACGATTATTTTAGCCTCTTGTGCTAATTTTTCGCGTCTAATACCTTCACCATAAAAAGTAAAAGTAATCATAATAAGGACAGTGGCTGTCCCCATAATCATAAATCTAGTGGGCTTTTCCACAAAGAATAAAGGCCATTTAGGTGTGTACATACCAAGAAGAAAAAAGCACGCTGTCAATGCAGCTAAGTTAAAAGCGAAAAATACCATTTATAGTTACCTGTTGATGTTAATTTGAGATTATTATTGTACTGAATTGCTGTTTGCAGTTGTGATTTGCAAATAGGCTCAATTGGTTACACTCTATTCTAGCATTTAGCGGTTTTGTTTTATCAAAGTTGGTTTTATTGTTTTATACACGATGCCATTGTGGCAGTGTTTATTCAAGAAACTAGGGGGCTTTATGGGTGGTTTTGTTATTGTATTTTTTATATTTGCGGTTGTATTGGGCTTTATGAGTGTTAAATCCGTACCGCAAGGTATGGAATACACCGTGCTGCGTTTTGGACGTTATACCAACACCCTATCCCCAGGGTTAAATATTATCGTGCCGATTATTGATAGCATTGGTCATAAAATGGTGATAATGGAGCAGGTGATGGATGTACCGTCACAAGAAGTTATTACTAAAGACAATGCCATGGTGACGGTTGACGGCGTGATTTTTTATCAAGTCATGGATGCCGCTAAAGCAGCTTATGAAGTCAGTCAATTGAACTGGGCGATTTTAAATCTGGTCATGACCAACATTCGTACTGTGATGGGTTCGATGGATTGAGATGAATTGTTATCTCGCCGTGATGATATTAATGCCCGCATTTTGAATGTCGTTGATGATGCCACCACACAGTCACGCGTATTGAAATCAAAGACATTGCACCGCCTAAAGATTTAGTGGAAGCAATGGGCAGACAAATGAAAGCTGAACGTTTAAAACGCGCGTCCATTTTTGAAGCGGAAGGCTTACGACAAGCGGAAATTTTACGCGCTGATGGTGCACAACAAGCCGCTATTTTAGAAGCCGAAGGACGTAAAGAGGCCTCGTATCGTGATGCTGATGCGCGTGAACGTTTAGCCCAAGCCGAAGCCCGCGCAACGTTGATGGTCTCAGAAGCGATTAGCAAAGGTGATGTGCAGGCGATTAATTATTTTGTCGCCCTCAAATATATTGATGCCTTGAAAGGTATTGCCGCTGCGGATAACAGTAAGTGAGTGTTTATGCCCTTAGATTCTTCAAGCGTCATTGGTGCAATTGGTGGTATTGGTGAACTGGCAAAAGAAGCCATGAGTAACAGAGCTAAATCATGAGCGAAATAGAATTAGTTTTTTGGTACTGGTGGGTCTTCGCGGTTGTTTGCTTAGTAATAGAAATATTAGTCCCTGCGTTTTTCGGTAGTGGGTTAAATCTGTAATTATGAATAAATATCGCGCCCGAATTCGACCTTGTTGATAAGCAAACCGATGACGGTGTCGTGCATCAACTCTAGTTTTGAGAAGCCAATGGTCTTGCGATTGAGTCGTTTGATCCATGTCCGAA
>SHZG01000098.1 GCA_009692395.1 Methylococcales bacterium
CGTTGCATTGCGTCCTGACTTGCCAATCTGGTTACTTTTACAGAATGGACAGGTGATTTCTTGGTAGCAGCTCATAAGGTCTTTTCGGTAAGTGTGATTTTATTCTGCCCGTGATTTTAATCTATCATCACAGATTTAACCCACTACCATTCTTTGATAATAACGAACGGTTTTTAGCCTTGGGTTTAAAAAATTTATTATGCGAAGAAGCAGGGATGATTAAGTTTCGGGCGTGTTATCTATTGAACTGTGCATAAATTCTAGTGAAAATCGGTATTTCTCGGCAATTTTCTAAGCCATAAAATGACAAATTTTATCGGTTAATGATAACATTAGCACTTGTTTTTGTTCAATTTATACTATTAGAAGAGTGAGGGGGATGTTTTGGTACGGTTTTTATTTATTGCGTGCGCACTGTTGTTGATGCCTAGTTTTGCATCGGCAGCGGAGTTTCATAATTTAGGGCTAACAGGGACGGAGCGCGGTATTTACAGCGTACTGATTTTTGTTATTGCTTATGGCTTTGTTATGACGGAAGAATTTACGCATATGCGTAAATCGAAGCCCGTTATTCTTGCCGCAGGTATTATTTGGGGTCACGCCGCCATTTTAGCATCTTCAGCAGGCGTTCCTACTGAAGAAATGCACAAAGTATTTGAACATAACTTAACGGAATACGCTGAGTTAATGTTGTTCTTGTTAGTTGCGATGACTTACATCAATTCAATGGCAGAGCGTAATGTATTTGAAGCTTTGCGTTCGTGGTTAGTTAGAAAACAATTCGGCTATCGCAAATTGTTTTTGATTACTGGCATTATTACGTTTTTCTTGTCAGCGGTTGCTGATAACTTAACAGCGGCTTTATTGGTCGGTGCGGTGGTTATGGCGGTTGGTGCTGATAATCCAAAATTTGTTAGCATTGGTTTTGTTAATTTAGTGGTTGCTGCTAATGCGGGTGGTGCATTCTGTCCGTTTGGTGACATCACGACCTTGATGGTTTGGCAAGCAGGTTATGCTGAATTTTTCGACTTCTTCAAATTGTTTATTCCTTCATTGGTTAACTACGCAGTCCCTGCGGCAGTGATGTATTTTGCTGTGCCTGATGAGCAACCGCTGGCTTCTGATGAAGCAGCTGTGCAGTTAAAACCCGGTGCGCTAATCATTTGCGGACTGTTTTTATTGACTATCTGTACCGCTGTGAGCTTTAAACAAGTATTACATTTACCACCGTTTATGGGCATGATGACAGGCTTGTCGGTGTTAATGCTCTATGGTTACTATATCAAAGTAAAATTCCGTGTTGAAGGCGAAGAAGGTTTTGATATTTTCAATAAAGTGCGTCATGCAGAATGGGATACCTTGTTATTCTTCTTCGGCGTGGTATTTGCGGTTGGTGGTTTAGGTTACATCGGTTACTTGGAATTGTTATCAGCGGGTATGTACGATGGCTTAGGCCCCACGACTGCCAACATTTTAGTGGGTATCATTTCTGCGATTGTTGATAATATTCCTGTGATGTTTGCCGTATTAAACATGAATGTAGACATGGATTTATATCAATGGCTATTAGTGACTTTAACAGCGGGCGTGGGTGGTTCATTACTGTCTGTCGGTTCTGCTGCGGGTGTTGCTTTAATGGGTGCATCCAATCACAAATACACGTTCTTCAGTCATCTAAAATGGACTCCAGCGATTGCGGCAGGCTATGCTGCTAGTATCGTCGCCCATTATTTAGTGAACGGTTAATCGTGGTTTTGTTTCACCGCACAGTCTGTGCGGTGTTGCTAATAAAAAGGTCGATAACCACGTTGGTGGTATCGACCTTTTTTATTGCCCAGAATAATGGCATGAATATATGGGTAGCGGGTTATTTACCTTGATAAATACTACCCAGCACAACGTTACGACTCGCACCTGTGACTTCTTTTAGATTGCCCGTGAGATTGTTTAAGGTCTGTCTGGCTAACCACGCAAAGGCAACGGCTTCAACGTGGTCTGGGTGAATGCCATGCAGTTCGGTGGAACTGACAGGGCAGGTGAGATTTTGTTCAATCAGTTGTAGCAAATAGTCGTTATGAATACCGCCGCCACACATTAATACTTGTTCGGTGTCAGGTGCGTATTTTTTTATCGCATCAGTGATAGTGGTGGCGGTCAAATAGCATAAACTAGCTTGAATATCTTCGGCAGGGTAATCAGTCACGTTGATATTTTGATGCAGCCAATCCAATGAAAAGTATTCTTTGCCTGTGCTTTTAGCAGGGTCGAGTTGAAAATAGGGGTCTTTTTTGAGTTGCTTGACTAGCGCGTGATTGATGTTGCCCGATTTTGCCCACGCACCGTGTGCGTCATAATTAAGACTGCGGTGTTTTTGTATCCATTGATCCATCAGAATATTGCCCGCCCCCGTGTCAAAACCGATGACCGCTTCTGAGGGTGTACTAGACAGGATGGTAATATTGGCAATGCCGCCGATATTCACGACGCAACGGTGTTCCTGCGGATGGCTAAAAACGGCTTGATGAAAGGCTGGGACTAACGGCGCACCTTGTCCACCTGCGGCAATGTCTCTGCGTCGAAAATCGGCAACTGTGGTGATGCCCGATTTTTCGGCGATAATGTTAGGGTCGCCGATTTGCAGAGAAAAGGGCAACGTCGTATTAGGATCATGATAAATAGTTTGCCCATGACTGCCGATGGCTTGAATGGCAGTCGCTGGGATGTTGGCTTTTGCTAATAAAGTCTCAATGATTTGAGCAAATAATAGCCCTAACTGGGTATCCATTGCACCGTAGTCTTTTAAAGAAATTAGGGCGTTAGCGTCACTAAGTTGTTCGATTTTATTTTTTAAATCAGCGGGAAATGGCTGATATTCAAATTCAATCAGCTGCACGCCGTTGTTTTTAAATTCAACCAATGCGGCATCAATGCCATCGAGACTAGTGCCAGACATGAGTCCAATATAGAGTTCAGTCATATCGATGCTATTGATTTTGTCTAGCCACGGTACTGACTTTGGCTTGGTTAAGTTGTGTTAGCACAGGAACTGTTTTTGAGTGAAAGTCTTCCCATATACCATTCGGTAGGCGCATTGCTTGTTTTGAATCCAATTTTTCTGGGTCGCGATGTTCACCATCAACTCGAAATTCGTAATGTAAATGTGGCCCTGTTGCTAGCCCTGATTGACCGACATAACCAATGACATCCCCTTGTTTGACAGGTTCGCCATCTTGCAAGCCTTCTCTAAAATTGGAAAGATGGGCATAAGCGGTTTCATAATGTTCGCCGTGGGCAATAACAATCATGCGCCCATACGCGCCTCTATTTTCATGAGAACGAATCACACCATCACCTGCGGCTTTGACAGGTGTACCTGTGCGAGCGGCATAATCAACACCTTTGTGGGCGCGGATTCTGTTGAGTATTGGGTGTTTGCGATGTGGATCAAAGTGAGAACTAACGCGAGCAAAATCAATCGGTGTGGTTAAAAACGCTTTGCGCGTGCTTCGACCATCAGGGGTGTAGTAACCCGTTACACCTTCTTTATCTTTATAGCGAATGGCAGTGTATTTTTTACCGCGATTAATAAATTCAGCGGCAATGATTTGATGACTATCGCCTGTATTGCCTATTCCTGCTTCCTCATAAACCATGGTGAATTGATCGCCCTCTTGTAGGTTGTTAGCAAAATCAATATCCCACGCGAAAACATCGGCAAGTTGTATCACCATCTCACCCGATAAGCCTGCTTTTTTACCTGATTCGGTTAAAGAAGCGTCTATAGTTCCATGCGCACTGGCGACTTGATGAGTCGTTTCACTGTTAGCCGCGTTATCAATAAAATTATTATTACGCGGGGCGACCGATGAACGAATACGCTTATTGTTGTTACTTGACGGAGTAAATAACGTATTAGTTTCGCTAGGCGCGGGTAACGGTGTTTCTTCTGTATCGTCAACACGCTCAATCGTTTGATAGGGCTTGTCGCCCTTATTGATTAAGGAGTGTACGCGATTATTAGCGATCGCCTGATTCGCTTGATTAGCTGATGTTGTGGGCGTAGCAATAAATGGATTGCTGGCTGGTGGCGAAGGGTCCTTATTAGTTAGCTCTGGGGGGCTTGTTACTAATGGCTGCGGCGAAAAAAATAAATTATCCGATTGTGTCGGTGCAATGATATCTTCGACATTACCTTTGCCATAAGTGTTATTCGACGGAATATTATCTGAGTTGGGTTGATTGGTTACGGATGAGTCAACGCTCTCATTGTTATTCATTATCGGCTGTCCATCCGTTTCTTCTACCGCAGTTGACGCGTCGCCTTCTTCATCTCCGTAAGACCCACTGCTAGTGCTATGAGATTTTGATTTACCATGTTTAGATTCTTTAGCCTCGCTGAGTTGTTGAGCTTTTGATTTGCCATGCTTAGCTTCTTTAGCCTCGGCAAGTTGTTGGGCTTTGGTTGTACCATGCTTAGCCTCTTTAGCCTCGGCAAGTTGCTGGGCTTTTGATTTACTGTGCTTTGAGTCTTTAGCGTCAGCAGGTTGCTGGGCTTTTGATTTACTGTGCTTTGAGTCTTTAGCGTCAGCAGGTTGTTGGGCTTTTGTTTTGCTGTGTTTTGAGTCTTTAGTGTCGCTAGGATGCTGAGTCTTGGCTTGGCTTGGTTTTTGTTTAGCTACTGTGTTAGCAACGGCTTTTTTCGGTGCTTGTGACTCTGGTTTCTTACTGCTAACTATATGTGCATTGGCTTTAGCGGGCTTAGCAGAACTAGACGGCTGCTTTTTAACGGTCGGCTGAGCGGCTTTAGCAAAGCTAGGCGTTGCTACAACAGTTAGACCTATCCCTATAAACAAAGAGACATAAAATTTATTTTTCATGAAATAGTAGCTAAGCGTTTGAAATATATTGGAAAAGTAATGGGGACATTCTTACAGCGACATTTTAAGGTTTTTTTTTATGTTTTACCAATTAATACGCACTGCGTAAATTTTCAGTGAGATGTTTAAAATCTGATAAATATGTTCATAACTACCTGAATTATTGATAAAAAACCATTGAAATTGAACGACGTGTTATACAATAATCAGTTAATAATTTAACTGCCCATCATCGGCAATCTATTAGAGAGTGACTTAAGTTATGCGATGTCCGTTTTGTACGGCACAAGATACGCGGGTTCTTGATTCTCGGCTGATCAATGAAGGCGACCAAGTGCGTCGTCGGCGCGAATGTAATGTGTGCAAAGAACGTTTCACTACCTTTGAAACCGTAGAGTTGGCTATACCATCGGTGATTAAGCGTAATGGTATCCGCGAGCCTTTTGAAGAAAAAAAACTCCGCTCAGGTATGTTAAAAGCATTGGAAAAACGCCCGGTGGACAGTAATGCGATTGAAGCCTCACTTAATCGTATTAAAAAAGAATTAATGGATAGGGGGGAACGGGAAATATCTGCCAAAGAATTGGGGGAAAAAATTATGCAGGCATTAAGAACCTTAGATCATGTCGCTTATGTCCGTTTTGCGTCTGTGTATCGCAGTTTTCAAGATGTCAGTGAATTTACTGACATGATTGAAGATTTACAAAAAAAATAATGACTGCCGCACAAGACGCGTTTTACATGGCAAGAGCCATACAATTGGCAAAGCAAGGACGTTATACCACCGCACCGAATCCTAATGTAGGCTGTGTTATCGTTAAAGATGGGCAGATTATCGGTGAAGGCTGGCATAAAAAAGCGGGGCAAGGACACGCTGAAGTAGAAGCCTTAAAACAGCTGGATAATGCGCAAGGTGCGACTGCTTATGTCACTCTTGAACCGTGTAGTCATCACGGTAAAACCCCGCCCTGTTGTGACGCGCTGATTCGTGCAGGTATTCGCCGTGTCATCGCAGCAATGACTGATCCTAATCCTTTAGTCGCAGGTCAAGGACTTGCTAAACTGCAAGCCGCTGGTGTTGACGTGGTTTGCGGGGTATTAGCCGATGAGGCAGCTGCCTTAAATCGCGGTTTTATTCAGCGCATGACTACAGGTCGCCCGTTTGTACGCAGTAAATTGGCGATGAGTTTGGATGGTCGTACCGCAATGGCATCGGGTGAAAGTCAGTGGATTACCTGTGCCGAATCCAGAACGGATGTGCATCGCTTAAGAGCGGAAAGTTCAGCGATTTTAACAGGCATCGGTACTGTATTAGCCGATGACCCTTCTTTAACCGCGCGTGTTGATTTTGAAGTAGAGCAACCGTTGCGCGTGGTGTTGGACTCGCAATTACAAATGCCCCTCACGGCGAAAATGGCAACACTGACAGGGCGTAGTATTATTTTGACCTGCTCAACTGACGCTGATAAACAACAACGCTTGCAACACGCAGGTTTTGAAGTTTATGTGTTGCCTGCATCACAAGTACGATTGGATTTGCTGGAAGTCATGACGTTTTTGGGTAACTTGCAAATTAATGACGTATTAGTAGAAGCAGGCGCGATACTCAACGGGTCGTTGCTCGAGCAAGGGTTAATTGATGAAACCATTATTTATATGGCAACCTGCGTCTTAGGCGATCAAGGACGCGGCTTGTTTCATTTACCCGCTTTACACACAATGGCGAATAAAAAGACCTTAAAGCTGCGTGATGTGCGGCAAGTTGGCACAGATTTAAAGTTCACATTGACAGCATAGGGGCAATCCCTTGTGGTTGCCCTGATACTGCCCTGTTTTATTAGGGGTCAAGTACAAGACCTGCCCCTACTTTAATACAGCTGTAACCCCGCCCACGCTAAAAGCTGGTAAAATACCTGCCACAATTTATAAAACTCATTAGGAACAACCCACTTTGATTTCTACAGCTAATATCACCATGCAGTTTGGGGCAAAACCCCTGTTTGAAAATGTCTCTGTCAAATTTGGCGACGGCAATCGTTACGGCTTAATTGGCGCGAACGGCTGCGGTAAATCAACGTTTATGAAAATTTTAAGCGGCGATTTAGAGCCTAGCGCGGGTAATGTCAGTATCTCGCCAAACGAACGCCTAGGAGTGTTAAGACAAAACCAATTCGCTTACGAAGATTACCGTGTGTTGGATGTTGTGTTGATGGGGCATACGGAAATGTGGGCAGCCATGTCAGAACGTGATGCTATTTATGCCAATTTGGAAGCCAGCGAAGACGATTATATGCACGCCGCTGAATTGGAATCGGTGTTTGCCGAATACGGCGGCTATACCGCTGAATCTCGCGCCAGTGAATTGCTGTTAGGTTTGGATATTCCTTTAGATCAGCACAATGGCTTGATGAGCGCGGTTGCACCTGGTTGGAAATTGCGGGTGTTATTAGCACAAGCCCTGTTTGCCAATCCTGACATTATGTTGTTAGACGAACCGACCAACAACTTGGATATTAATACCATTCGTTGGTTGGAAGACATATTAAATGCGCGTGACTGTACGATGGTTATCATCTCGCATGACCGCCATTTTTTAAACAGCGTTTGTACACACATGGCTGATATGGATTATGGCGAATTGCGCGTTTATTCGGGTAATTATGATGATTACATGGTCGCAGTGAGTGAAGTACGCGCCAGTTTATTGGCAGGCAATGCCAAGAAAAAAACCCAAATTGTTGAATTACAAGCCTTCGTGCGTCGCTTTTCGGCGAATGCCTCAAAAGCAAAACAAGCCACGTCACGCGCCAAGCAATTGGATAAAATTAAACTCGATGAAGTCAAACCCTCTAGCCGCGTTAATCCCTTTATTCGCTTTGAGCAAACCAAAAAATTGCATCGTTTAGCCTTAGAAGTTGAAGGTGTGAGTAAAGGCTATGGCGCAGAACCGTTATTTAAGAATTTGAATCTAATGGTCGCAGTGGGTGAACGTATTGCCGTCATTGGGGCGAATGGGATTGGTAAATCGACCTTATTAAAAACCTTAGTAGGTGACACATCTCCTGATGCAGGCTCTGTGAAATGGTCAGAAAATTCTGAAGTCGGTTATTTTGCCCAAGACCACGCCGATGATTTTGCCGAAGATTTAACGCTGATTGACTGGATTACGCAATGGCGCAAAGAAAGCGACGACGATCAAGCGATGCGCGGTACTTTAGGGCGTTTGTTATTTACCTCAGATGATATTAATAAACCCGTTAAAGTGCTGTCAGGTGGCGAACAAGGACGGATGTTATTTGGTAAATTAATACTGCAAAAAAATAACATTATGTTACTGGATGAACCAACCAACCATTTGGATATGGAATCCATTGAATCGTTAAACACGGCATTAGAAAACTACCCTGGTACATTGATTTTTGTCAGTCATGATAGAGAATTCGTGTCTTCATTGGCAACACGCATTATCGAATTAACACCGCACGGTATCGTTGATTTTAACGGTAATTACGACGATTATTTGGCTGCGCAAGCGTAAATCGTAAATAGGGGTTGTCAATACAACCCCGTTTTCAATCTAGGTTGGGTAGTGGGTTAAATCTGTAATTATGAATAAATATCGCGCCCGAATTCGACCTTGTTGATAAGCAAACCGATGACGGTGTCGTGCATCAACTCTAGTTTTGAGAAGCAAATGGTCTTGCGATTGAGTCGTTTGATCCATGTCCGA
>SHZG01000099.1 GCA_009692395.1 Methylococcales bacterium
CCAATGGCAAGAACGGTAAAGCCATTGTTTGCGCTGCCATGCATAAGCTCATTCCTCTTGCTTTTGGCGTTCTTAAATCAGGCAAGCCTTTTGACCCCAAATATGCAGGATAAATATGGCTTGCTTTTATTTAATCAAGACGGTATCTACGAAACTAAATTTTCGTAGGGTGCAATCCCTTATGGTTGCCCGAATAACACACCGTCTTATTCAAGGGCAGGCACAAGACCCACCCCTACATTCTTAATCGCGTAATGGGGTGACTTTTCCTGTTTCGCGAAACACTAGATAATCTTCTAGCACCTGCGCGTGGTCAAACGCCAGCACCTCAGGCAAATTATCCAGTGTATAAATGCCAAAATTTTTGGCATCATCTGCTGCCATTGGCATTCCTGTGGCTTCGGCAATATACACCGCTGTTACGGTGTGTCCGCGCGTATCGCGTGTTGGGTTGGAATAAATTCCTAATAACGCTGTTAATTTAACATCGAGACAGGTTTCTTCTTTGGCTTCACGAATTGCGGCGTGTTCAACCGTTTCACCAACATCGACAAATCCCCCTGCGATTGCCCAGCCGAATGGTTCGTGGGCGCGTTCGATTAATACAAACGGGTGGTTTGGTTGGTCGATAAGTTCAATGATGATGTCAGCGGCTATGAGTGGGGTAATGGGTTTAGGCATGAGAAGAGTCTCCTAGTTTTTGTTGTAAATAGCGTCTTAATAAATCCAGTGCGGATAACGCGGCTTGGTGTTGTTTGCGTTTTAATGCACCTGTGATAGTTTGTGTGCTTGCGTAGAAACCGTGCGGGGTTAGTAAGCCATTGTGCAATATCATTACGCCGTGTTTATCGCCTGTGTAACCTTGCACGATGGCAATAGTCGCGCCACTGGTTTTTTGTAATTCGACGGCAAGAGCTTGTAAATCTGAATGATTAAGCACAGGTTGATAACGCGCTTCGATTAACCAATCAGCACCGACACATAAGCTGGTCAATAAGCCACAACTTACGGTTTCAATCGCTGCCAATGTGTGTTGCTGTTGTGTCATTAATTCATTCAGGACCGATATTAAATCGCTATTTGTTTCACGTGTGTGGTCAATAGCAAAGACGGTATCGCCTAGCTGTTGAGCAATTTGATTCACTAAATTAGCTTTTTCGCTTTCTGAATACGCGAATGGAAAGAGTAATTTTGTTTGCACTTCGCCTAGTTCAGCGCGAAAACCCAGTTGGACGTTGTCGGGTATGCTAAGCGTGTCCATTAGTTCTTGAATG
The DNA here is from genome assembly GCA_009692395.1 of Methylococcales bacterium. Taxonomy (GTDB): domain Bacteria; phylum Pseudomonadota; class Gammaproteobacteria; order Methylococcales; family Methylomonadaceae; genus UBA4132. Next base: position 1,275 of record SHZG01000099.1, read on the forward strand.
GCAGACTCACCAATACCGATGGTTCTTAGTGTGGTTAAATTGCTGGGTTGTAGCGAAAACCGCTGTGCTAAATGAGGCTGAACTTTATGGGTGTACATGGGCTTCATTTCTGACGGCACACCTGGCATAAAGACAAACCAACAGCGTCCAACTTGCAAAGAAAATCCAGCGGCAGTGCCGTTGTCGTTATCGAGACGTTCTGCACCGTATGGAAATAACGCTTGTTTGCGGTTTGAGTCAGGCATAACGCGCTGGCGATTAGCAAACAATTGTTCAATTTGTGCCAGTGCGTGGGTATCCAAAATCAGCGGTAAATTAAAGGCTGTCGCGACTGCTTCAGTGGTTAAATCATCGCTTGTTGGCCCTAAGCCGCCTGTGCAAATACAGCAATCCGCACGGTTTGCTATTTCGTGTAACAAGGCAATCAAGTCTTCCAGCTTATCACCAACTGCGGATTGTCGAGTGACCGTAAAACCCATCAGCACCGCTTGTTGTGCCAACCAAGCGGCATTGGTATCGACTACTTGCCCTGTAACAACTTCGTCACCTTGCGAAAATATTTCTAGTTGTGGATTCATGTGAAAACTCATTGAATAGTGGGTAATTTACTCTACAGTGACCTGATTTAGCGCGTCAAACGGCACGCTGCGATACTCATTAAATGCCTCGCCTTGTTGTTCAATAAACAGTGCGGCAATGCCTGCTTGGTTTGCCGCTTCTATCCCTGCCGTTTTACCCAAACATAATAATGCGGTAGACCACGCATCGGCTTGGGTTACATTATCATGCAGTACCGTCACTGACACCGTATTATGATCCACAGGGATGCCTGTTTTAGCATTTAAAATATGGCTATAACGTTTACCATCGACATCAAAATAATGCCGATAAGTGCCTGAAGTCATGACCGCTAACGGTTCCATTTGTTTAATAGTCACCACTTTTTGCATCGTGCGTTCGCTAGACAGTGGTTTTTCTAATGCGACGCGCCACGGTGAGGTATCAGGTTTTTGTCCGCGTGTTTGTAGTTCGCCGCCAATTTCCACCAAATAATTGTTGATGCCCTGTTGTTCCAACAAGCCCACCATTCGCGAAACGCTGTACCCTTGGGCAATTGAAGACAGGTCTATTTTTAAATTCGGATTTAGTTTTTGAATATGATTGGCATCGACTATTTTAATCTGCTTAAAACCCACTTGTTGCAACGCGGCTTGTAAAACCACTGAACTGGGTGGTGTTAATTTATCACCGTTAAACCCCCATAAATCAAACAATGGCTTAATGGTCAAATCATAACATCCGCCGCTAGCAATACTCACGACTCGCGCCTGTTCAATTAAGGCAATGATTTCTTCACTCACTGCCAGTGGCTCACTGCTGACGGTGGCGTTAAGTTGCTCAATGACGGAATCTTTACGGTAATTAGATAACTGCATATCGAGACGATTAAACTCTGCTTCAACGATTTGCTGAATGTTATTTGTATCAATCTTTTCGGGCGACCAAAAGCTAATGTGATAGGTTGTCCCCTGCGCGCTACCGCTAATTTTTTGTATCTCTGGGGGTTTAGAGCAGCCAAAAAACGTGAGTGTCACTGCCAAAATCACTAGCAGTTTATAAATGTGTGTTGTCATTAATCTATCAGTGCTGAAGTTACAATTGGCATTATATTAACCCAGCTGGGGTTGCATCTGTCCAATTCTCAATACCATCACAAATTTTTAATTTGTCTGATAATCTACCGTTCAGACAATTAAAGGTACAATAGCCCTATTTTATTTTTGATAAACAGGATTTGTTTTGGCTGAAAAAATTATTCGTATTGCAACGCGGCAAAGTCCTTTGGCGTTATGGCAAGCTGAACACGTCGCGGCACATTTGGAACAGCAATTTCCTCATGTAAAAACTGAGTTAGTTAAAATGGTGACGCAAGGCGATAAAATTCTCGATGCACCGTTGGCTAAAATTGGCGGTAAAGGCTTGTTTGTGAAAGAATTAGAACAGGGAATGCTGGACGGTTTAGCGGATATTGCGGTGCATTCTATGAAAGATGTACCTGTCGCGTTCCCAGACGGCTTGCATTTAGCAGCGATTTTAAAGCGTGAAGATCCTAGCGATGCCTTTGTTTCAAATCACTATGCCTCGTTTAATGCCTTACCCGCGAATGCCAGAATCGGCACATCCAGTTTACGCAGACAGTGCCAAATCAAAGCCCTTTATCCTGACGCTGACATTATTTCTTTGCGCGGCAATGTGAATACCCGCTTAGCCAAGTTGGATGCAGGCGATTATGATGCAATCATTCTAGCGTCAGCGGGCTTAAAAAGATTGGGTATGGCGAATCGCATTACCCACTGTTTGGAGTCAACTGTCAGCTTACCCGCTATTGGACAAGGTGCTATTGGCATAGAATGCCGTGTAGAAGATACCGAAATCAACGCGCTACTGAGCGTCCTGCACGATGATGACACAGGATTTTGTGTGCGTGCGGAACGGGCAATGAACGCGCGGTTAAATGGCGGCTGCCAAGTACCTATTGCTGGATTTGCCGAATTACAAAATCATCAACTGTTCATGCGCGGTTTAGTGGGCAGTCCTGATGGGCGGGTGATGTATCGCAGTGAACGCTCAGCAGCAGTCAATGAGGCGGAAAGTTTGGGGCGATTAATTGCAGACGATTTATTAGCACAAGGTGCGAATAGCATTCTGCAAGCGTTATTAGCTGAATGACAAAATTAAACGGGATGCGGGTGTTAGTGACAAGACCTGCACATCAGGCTGAAAATCTGTGCCGTTTAATAACAGAGTACGGTGGAATCGCAGTGCGTTTTCCCACGCTGGCAATGCTTGAATGTGATAATTTATTAGCAATACAAAAAACTCTGTCCAATTTAGAGGCGTTTGATGGGCTTATTTTTATCAGTGCCAATGCGGTAAATTTTGCACTCAAGGCGAATGGTGGCAAAATACCCCGCTTCAAATCATTAAAAATCGCCGCAATAGGCAAAGCCACAGCAAATGCCTTAGCGATGGCAGAGCTGTGTGTCGATTTACTGCCTGAGAACAATTATAATAGTGAAGCCTTGTTAGCTCTGCCAGAAATGCAGTACATTCAAGGGCAAAAGCTGTTAATCGTACGGGGTATCGGTGGACGAGAAGAATTAGCAAATACCTTGCGTGACCGAGGCGCGGATGTTCATTATTTGAATATCTATAAAAGAATAACGCCCAGCATCAATAATGCCGAGGTTATTGCATTACTAGAACAAAACAAACTGGATGTCATTACCGCAACCAGCGGTGAAACATTACACAACTTATTAATCATGCTGGGTGTAGCCCATCATGAGCGGTTGTTTACCTTACCGCTAGTCGTTGTTAGTGATAGAATCAAACAAATAGCTGTCGAGTTGGGATTTAAACGAATTGTGGTGGCAAATAGCCCTTCAGACGAAGCAATTCTTGCAACAGTAAACCAGAATAACAGGGGAATAGCGTGACTGAATTGAATGAACAACAAGCACCAGACCTAGGGGATGATAAAAAAGCTCACAGGTCACGCAGTGGATTCTGGTTTGGCATTATTATCTTGCTGGTTGTTGTCAGTGTGGCAGGCGTGGGTTTTTATTTCTTGCAAGACTTGCGTGCCACGCAAGAAAACTTAGGCGGTGAAGTTAAAGGTGAAATGTCTAAACAACTGAGCGACTATCAAGCTCAGCTCAGTGCCATTCAATTACAACTCGCCAATGTTTCAAAAGAAGTTGCCAGTAAAGACGATCGCTACGCTAAAACTCTCGCTGACTTTTCCCAGTCACACCAAGAAAAACTGAATACCTCGCACGATGAATTAACAGACGCTATTCAACAAATACACCGTCAACTGGGCAAAACACGCGGCGATTGGTTAATTGCTGATGCGGAATATTTATTGAGTGTGGCGAGTGAACGCCTGCATTTAGTGGGCGATACCCACACTACCCTAGAAGCCCTAGAAGCAGCGGACCAACGCTTAAGAGAAAGTGGTGATGCAGGGGTCATTAAAATCCGTGAAAAAATTGCCGAAGAAATCACAGTGGTTAAAAATATTACGGAAATTGATATTGTCGGTATTTATGTTGCCATTCAGTCACAACAAGATCACGCGGATAAATTAGAATTATTACTGCCTTTTGCGGGTAAAGTACCTACTACAAAAAATGAAACTGATAATGCGAGTGAAAATAACGGTCTACTGAATGCGTTAGGCGTGAAATACTCCGAACAACCTGTCAACGAAATCTTAACATCCGAAGAAGCTAAATTTATTCATGAGCAACTGCGCGTAAAATTAGAAATAGCACAACTCGCACTGGTTCAACATAATGAAACATTGTTTCAATCTGCGTTAGCCGATGCAAAAGCATGGCTTAACCTGAATTTTACTAACAATGATGCTAGTCGTAACATGACTGAGGAACTTGATAAGTTTAGTGCCATTAAAATTCATGGCAATTTTCCTGATATTAGTTTGTCGTTAAAAATGCTTAAAGATATTAGTAAATTACGCATAGAAGCCGATAAATCTACGCAGCCCACTGATACTGACATTAAAAAATCTGCTCAGACTATCAAGCCTACTGAGGCAGCTAAACCAGTTGAAGTCGCAAAGCCTGCTGAAGAAGTGAAACCTGCTGAAGCCATAAAGCCAAATGAAGAGGCAAAACCTACTGAAAACATAACACCCAGGGAAGAAGCAACGCCTGCCCCAACTAAAACGACACCCGTTATTAAAGTGCCTGCAAAGCAACCAAAGCAATAAGTTAAGCAACCATAATGAAAAAACTACTTTATTTTTTAGCTCCTTTTCTTAGCGTTATCATCATCGCTGTTGCTGGTTATCAATGGTTACGCAGCCTTGATAATCATGGCTATGTCATCATTGGCATAGGTCATTGGTCTTTAGAAAAATCGTTGGTTGATTTTATAAGTGGTCTGGCAATTAGTTTTTTTATTCTGTATCTGTTTTTCAGATGGCTAGGTTGGTTGTTTAGAATCCCTAGTCAATTAAAACGTCGTGGCATCAACATTAAATTTAATCGTTCGCAAGAAGCCTTAATTGCTGGCTTAGTGGATTCAGCAGAAGGTAATTTTGAACGTGCAGAAAATGTGTTAATTAAACACGCACCTCATAGTGGCGCACCGTTGATTCATTATTTAACCGCTGCAAGAGCCGCACAATCACGCGGCGCGTTAGAAAAAAGAGATCAATACCTAAAGCAAGCCGCCGATCAAGCACCTGATTCCAGCTTGGCAATTGGCTTAACTCAAGCAGAGCTGCATTTATCAGGCAAAGAATTTACCCAAGCACTAAACACGCTGACACAACTGCATGCAATCGACCCTTCTCATGCAGGGGTTTTAAAATTACTGCACCAAACTTATCAGTATCTAGGTGATTGGGAGGGTATACAAAAACTCATTCCCTCATTACATAAAAATAAAGTGCTGATGGCAGCGGAAGTAAAACTACTGGAAGCTGACGTTTTTATTGAATTATTAAAGCAAGCAGACGATGCTGAAAAAATTGAATCATTATGGGCAGAAATCCCTAAGTACATAAAAACGATGCACGGGGTCTTGATTACTTATTTTAGCGTTATGCTTGAGGTGGGTGCGGGAGCAACCATCGAGAACGAATTAACAAAAGCGTTATCGGCAAACTGGGACGAGAATTTACTCCTACTATTTAGCAAAATTTCGTCAAACGGTGTCGAAAAACAACTTAAAATGGCTGAACTGTGGCTACCATTTCATCCCGATAACGCGCTGTTGTTGATGATATTGGGCAAGCTAAGTGCTAAATGTAACGATGTCGAAAAAGCCAAAGCCTACCTAACACAAAGTATTACTATCACGCCAACAGTGCAGGCTTATCATACATTAGGTGATGTGATGCTAGATCAAGGTGACAAAGACAGTGCGAGCCAATGCTATAAACAGGCGTTAGAGTTGGTTCTGGCAGCGTCATAGCAATGGTAAAAGGATACCGCTTGTCGAACCACATTCACACTTCGACAAGTTCAGTGCGAGCGGTTTTGTAATCATTTCATTAGCGGGTAGTTCTAGGAGGCGGGGGCGTATAAGTGTTCTCTAAGTTTTTATCCACATTTGATGCAAATGTTTCAACCGCTTTTAACGTTAATTTTTTATCCCCGCCTTTTGTTTCTACCACATAATTTTCTATCAAACCACCACCATCAGTCTTAATTAAATGCCCCATTAGATAAGCAAATAAAAAACTAGGTTTATGCAGTCTGCCAACTAATACATAATCAGCACCTACTTTCTTCCCTAATTCTGCGGCAATATCGTTGTGGTCAAAAAGATACCCAAAACCACCATTGGCTTCGTGTTGAGTATTTAAGTCGATAGCAATAATTTTATAGCCCGCGCCTTTCAATTCATTTTCCAGCATAGGCTTGATACTTGCCGTTCTTTCAATTTCAGCGGGTATTCGAGGTGCTAGCGTTACGTCACTTAATTCAAAATCTAATATAGCAATACGGGTTTCAGCAAATACGCCAACACCACACAAACATAAAAAAACTGCACACAATGGTCTATGCAGTCCTAACTTTTTACTCATCATAATAGCATCCTCTGTTTACTTAAATGCTTGGCTTAATGAGAAGCCACGCTCGCACACTTAAAACACATAGTAGAATAAGGGATTGTTTTCAAACGCTCAGCATTGATAGGTTCACCGCATACCTGACACGTTCCGTAGTCACCACTTTCTATTTTGGACAGGGCTTTAATCATGCCTATTTCTGTTCTGGCAGAATTGCCTAGATAATCTTCAACTTCATTATTTTCATTTTGAGTTGCCTGTTCTGCAAAATCTTTTTCTACAGGCTCATCTGTATGTCTTACATCATCGGTAATTTTTGCGAGGCGTTCATCAAGCTCTTCCAGCATTTCACACAGTACCGACTTAAGGTCTTCAAAGTCATTCATCATCATTCCCATAGTTACTAATAACAAGGCGTTTGCTCTATACTATCGCCCATATAATATCGATGTCTTCACAATTCAGCATCCTATAGTATTTTAGTTTTAACATAATCCATTTATTTCTATAAAATCCCATGAAAAAAGCCTACAGCGAAGATCTGAGAAAATGCGTAATAAACTGCTACGAAGCAGGATTTCCCAAGACTTTAATTATACAGATATTTACTATAGGAAAA
>SHZG01000100.1 GCA_009692395.1 Methylococcales bacterium
AGCAGAAAGAAAAACTGCTCCACTGATACACTGTTCTCTCAGCTCTTTTAAATCATTTTATTTTGCTTTGGCTATAGCAGCTCATAAGGTCTTTTAGGTAAGTGTGATTTTATTCTGCCCGTGATTTTAATCTATCATCACAGATTTAACTCACTACCAACACGCACTCATCATTTGACACCATTGCTAGTAAGCCTAGAATACACACTTTTTATACCCTAATGCCTATTCGGAGTAACTTATGACAAAGCAATACATTTATTCATTTCACAACGGTGATGGAAAAAACAAAGTATTACTGGGTGGCAAAGGCGCGAATTTGTGTGAAATGACGCAAATCGGCTTAAATGTTCCCCCTGGTTTTGTCATTACGACCGAAGCCTGTTTAGATTATTTACAAGATAAACAATTACCCGATGGCTTAATGGCTGATGTTAAGCAACAGATACTAGGCATTGAACAAGCCAGCGGCAAACAATTTGGGGCGAGTGTTAAACCTTTATTGGTATCCGTGCGCTCAGGTTCAGCGATTTCTATGCCTGGAATGATGGACACGATTTTAAACCTCGGTTTAAATCAAGCGACCCTCAAAGGTTTAATTGATGAAACCCAAGACCCACGGTTTGCCTACGATGCCTACCGCCGTTTTATTCAATTATTCGGTAAAGTCGCTCTCGGCATTAATGATGAAAAATTTGACGAACATTTTGCCAGTGTTAAACGACAAGCAGGCATTAAAGCCGATGTCGCCTTAGATGCGGTTCATTTACAAGCAATCAGTGAATTATTTTTACAAGTCGTCTTAGAAGAAACTGGTAGACCGTTTCCAGAAGATGTTTATGAGCAGCTAGAAATTTCTATTAAAGCCGTCTTTAACTCGTGGACAGGCAAACGCGCAGTTGATTATCGTCGTGAATTTCATATTACTCCAAAACAAGCCAACGGCACGGCAGTCAATGTCGTCACGATGGTGTTTGGTAATATGGGTAATGATTGCGCTACAGGGGTCGGCTTTACGCGTAACCCTGGAACGGGTGAAAATGAAATGTACGGTGAATACTTAGTCAATGCTCAAGGTGAAGACGTGGTTGCTGGCATTCGCACCCCCAAACCTGTACAAGAACTGGCAGTAGAAATGCCTGATTTGTATCGGCAATTAGTTGAATTACGCAATAAACTGGAAACCCATTATCACGAAGTACAAGACTATGAATACACCATTGAACGCGGTGTGTTGTATTGTTTACAAACGCGCAATGGCAAAATGAATGCCGCCGCGATGGTAAGAACCTCTGTTGAAATGGTTGCCGAAGGACTTATTAACAAAGAACGTGCGTTATTGCGTATTGATCCTGAGTGGTTAGAGCAGTTATTACATCCACAATTAGACCCCAACAACACAATCCCTGCGTTAGCGCAAGGCTTGCCAGCCTCACCAGGTGCGGCGTGCGGCAAATGTGTCTTTGAAGCCGATGCCGCAGAAATCATGGGGCGAGCAGGTGAAAAAGTTATTTTAGTGCGTGAAGAAACCAAGCCTGAAGACATCCACGGCTTTTTTGCCTCACAAGGTATTTTAACCAGTCGTGGCGGTAAAACCTCACACGCGGCAGTGGTGGCGCGTGGCATGGGTAAAGCCTGTGTTGCGGGTGCAGAAGATATTAAAGTGGATGTAAAATCCCGTTCAGCGGTGATTGGTGATACGCGTTTACGCGAAGGCGATATTATTACCATTGATGGCACAACAGGGCTGATTTATTTGGGTGAAATAGCGACTATTGAGCCACACGTTTCCAAAGAACTACACACGTTATTGGGCTGGGCAGATAGTGTCGCGACTTTAAAAGTTCATGCGAATGTTGACACCCCAGAACGTGCCAAAATGGCGGCCAGTTTCGGCGCGGCAGGCATTGGTTTATGTCGTACTGAACGAATGTTTAATGCTAAAGATCGTCTGCCTTTAGTGATTGATATGATACTTGCCAATGATTGTGAAACGCGTAAAACAGCGTTGGAAAAATTATTCCCCATTCAACGTCAAGATTTTATTGAGTTGTTCACCGCGATGTCACCTCACGCTGTCACTGTGCGTTTACTTGATCCACCGATGCACGAGTTTTTACCGAGTGAGCATCAGTTACAAGACGAAATTAACGCCTTGCAACATTATGAAACCATTGTCAGAGGGCAACGTGTCACCCTCGATACGCTTGGAATGCAGCAAGACGCATTACCCGCACCGTTCGATCATCTTAACGAAGAAGTCATTAATGCCGCGATACTCAAAAAGCAGTTGGTATTGAAAAAAGTGCTGGATTTGTACGAAGTCAATCCGATGTTAGGGCATAGAGGCGTGCGTTTAGGAATGTCTTATCCTGAAATTTACAAAATGCAAATTCGTTCCATTTTGGAAGCGGCGGCGATTTGTATGCAACAAGGTATTGAAATCGCCCCTGAAATCATGGTGCCACAAGTCATTACCTCGCAAGAACTGAAACAAGTGAAAGTCTACGTTGATGAAATTCAACAAGATGTAGAAAGTCGTTACAATCTGAAATTGAAATTTAAATTTGGCACGATGGTAGAAACCGTTCGCGCTTGTACTCGCGCAGGCGAATTAGCCAATATTGCTGAATTTTTCTCTTTTGGCACGAACGACTTAACCCAAGCCACGTTCTCATTTTCACGCGAAGATGCTGAAAATAAATTCTTACCGTTGTATAACGAAGCAGGTTTGCTAAAAGATAATCCGTTTGATGTGTTAGATGTCAAAGGTGTCGGTCAGTTAATGAAAATGACGGTGGAGCTAGGCAGAGCGACACGCCCTGATATTAAAATCGGTATTTGCGGTGAACAAGGCGGACATCCACAGTCCATTCGTTTTTGCCATCATATCAAGTTGAATTATGTGTCTTGTTCCGCGCCGCGCATACCGATTGCTAGATTAGCAGCGGCTCATGCGAAGTTACTGGACGATAGCTACACGCTCGACTAACACCCGCGTAACTTGGGTTGCCGATGTTTGGCAGCCCAAGTTTATTCCAAGCGTTACGGGTGCGTGCAATGCCCCCCTACAATATGAAACCATACAAATTCTCTATTATCATTCCCACGCTGAACGAAGCGAACACTATTCAAGCCTATTTGCTAACGCTGCAAGTCTTACGCGCCTGTGCTGAAATTATTGTTGTTGATGGCGGTAGTAATGATGACACTTTGTTGTTAGCTACGCCATACACGGATAAAATTCTACAAGCCAATCAAGGACGCGCCACGCAAATGAATCACGGCGCGAAACACGCGACAGGTGAAATTTTGTTATTTTTACACGCGGATACAACATTACCTGAACACGCCTTAACACTCATTGAGCAAAGCATTACGCCGCAACAACCGTGGGGACGCTTTGATATTCAACTACGCGCTGAACCAAACAACAATCTCGTTACCGCGCGTAGCAAAGAAATGCAGTGGCAACGCCCCGCGTTGCACAGACCGCAGCGCGATCTAACTGAGTTCCCACACAGCGCGTGGGAACTAGGTATGCTAAAAATCATCGCCTTTATGATGAACTGGCGTTCGCGTTTAACAGGTATTTGCACAGGCGACCAAGCACTATTTGTCAATAAAAGCGCGTTTACTGCGGTCGGCGGCTATCCTGAGCTTGCCTTAATGGAAGACATCACTCTCAGCCGTGCATTAAAAAAACTGAGTCCACCTGTGTGCTTGAGGGCTAAAGTCACCAGCTCTGCACGCCGCTGGCAACAGCACGGCATCTACAAAACAATCGTACTGATGTGGAGTTTACGACTACGCTATTACTTGGGTGCAAACCCCACATTTTTGACTGAACTTTATCGCATGGGGACATTATGGAAACGTTAATTCGCTTAGGCTTTGCACTAGGCATTTTTGCTTTGATGATAACGTGGGAAGTGCTTAGCCCACGCAGAACGCAATCACAACATCGGCAACGTCGCTGGTCAATTAATCTAGGGCTTGCGGCATTTAATATGCTGGTTATGCGCGTTAGTATCGGCAGCTTAGCGTATTTGAGTGCGGTGAATGCGTCTGAGCAGTCCATCGGGTTATTAAATCTAGTCGCCGTGCCTGAATGGCTGGCAATAATTATTACCCTTTTATTTTTGGATATGGCGATTTATTGCCAGCATATCGTCTCGCATCGCTGGTCTTTATTGTGGCGATTACATCAAGTGCATCATACCGATTTGGTGTTTGATACGACCACGGCGGTGTGTTTTCATCCGTTGGAAATTGTGATTTCTATGGGCTATAAAGTACTGTGTATTACTATTATCGGCGCGAATCCGTGGGCAGTACTGGCATTTGAAGTGTTGCTTAATGGCGCGGCTTTGTTTAATCACAGTAATATCAATCTGCCACTTACGGTGGATAAAGTTATTCGCACGGTGCTGGTTACGCCCGATATGCACCGTATTCATCATTCCACTGATGCAGTGGAATACAACAGCAATTACGGCTTTTGCTTGTCCTGTTGGGATAAAGTCTTCAATACTTATAACGCAGAACCCAAACAGCCGCACACCACGATGGACATCGGTTTAACACCTTACCGCGACCCGCAGGCATTGGGTTTTATCGCGCTGTTATTGTTACCGTTTAAAGCAGTGCGCCGTTGATGAATTATCAATACCCCAATGCAGTGTTGCTGATTTTTTGCAAAGCACCGCTTACAGGTCAGGTGAACACCCGTTTAATGCCTGACTTAACAGCTGAACAAGCCGCGCAGTTACATTGTGAACTGAGTTTAAACACCTTGCAACGCGCGACTCAACAGCCGCTCTGTCCTGTACAGTTATGGTGTACGCCGTCGATAGACCATGATTTTTTTATCACCGCTGAACAGCATTACCCACTAACACGCCACCTACAACAAGGCGCAGATTTAGGCGAACGTATGAATCACGCGCTGAGTATTGCGCTTAAAAATTATCAACGCGCCATTCTAATCGGTTGCGACTGCCCGTCATTAACCCCGCACGATTTAGCAACCGCCATTAGCATTTTAAATAAAACAACGACGGCGGTAATCGCACCCGCTGAAGATGGTGGTTATGTACTGATAGGTGTAAATCGTCCACACCCTGAATTATTTTCTGAGATGCCGTGGAGCAATCCACAATTGATGGCAGAAACTCGCACCCGTTGTCAACAACAGCGAATTAACTATTATGAATTGGCAATGCAATGGGATGTGGATACGCCCGCTGATTTAGCGCGGTATCGACGCTGGCGCAATGAATTATTTAAAAATTAAACCCTTGCCATCATTTAGCCAAGCGTACTCTGCTATTAAAAATACTGATTAACCGCTATAATCGCGTGTTACTTTATTCATTCAGCGAGTTACAGAGTGGACATCAAAGATTATATGCACCGCCTGGGTCAGCAGGCAAAACAAGCAGGGCGTGAAATCAGCCGTGCGGATTCCAACCAAAAAAATGCAGCGTTGTTAAGCATTGCTGACGCATTGGCTAGCAACAGTGCGTTATTAATCACTGAAAATCAAAAAGATTTAGCGGCAGGGAAGGAAAATGGTTTAGATGCTGCGTCATTAGACCGATTGGCATTAACTTCTGCTGGCATTAACGCAATGATAGCAGGGCTGAAACAAGTCGCTGCGTTGCCTGATCCTGTCGGTGAAATCACCGATTTAAGTTATCGCCCTAGTGGCATACAAGTTGGACAAATGCGCGTGCCGTTAGGCGTGATTGGGATTATTTATGAATCCCGTCCGAATGTCACTGTCGATGCAGCGGCGTTGTGTTTAAAGTCAGGCAATGCCTGTATTTTACGCGGCGGTTCAGAAGCGATTCATTCTAATCAAGCAATTGCTAATTGTATTACTCAAGGTTTAGCCGTGGCTGGCTTGCCTGTGACCGCTGTGCAGCTTGTGGCAACTACCGACCGTGCCGCAGTTGGCGAACTCATTACATTAAAACAATACGTGGATGTTATCGTGCCACGCGGCGGTAAAAGTTTGATTGAGCGGATTAGCAAAGACGCAACCATTCCTGTCATTAAACATTTGGATGGTATTTGTCACGTTTATATTGATGATACAGCCGACATTAACAAAGCCATTGCCATTGCGATAAATGCTAAAACCCATCGTTACGGCGTGTGTAATGCAATGGAAACCTTGCTGATTGCAGAAAGTATCGCGCCTAAAGTGTTACCCAAATTGGTTGCACAATACCACGCTCAAGGCGTTGAATTACGCGGTTGTGCTAAAACCTGTTCATTGGTTATAGACTGCATTCGCGCCACTGAAGTTGATTGGCAGACCGAATACCTAGCGCCGATTTTATCCATTAAAATCGTTGCTGGCATTGATGAAGCCATCGCGCATATTAGTCAATACAGCTCTGCGCATACTGAATCGATTGTGACTGAAAATTACACATTGGCACGGCGTTTTTTGCGTGAAGTCGATTCCAGCTCCGTGATGGTGAATGCGTCCACGCGGTTTGCGGATGGTTTTGAATATGGTTTAGGTGCGGAACTTGGTATCAGTACCGATAAACTTCACGCCCGTGGCCCAGTCGGTGTCAAGGGTTTAACGTCATTAAAATATATCGTGTTAGGCGATGGGCATATCAGACAGTAAATGATAGGCATATTTGGCGGCACATTTGACCCAATACATTACGGACATTTGCGTTCCGCGTTAGAAATGAAAGAAGCCTTCGACTTAACGGAAGTTCGTTTTATTCCCAGCGCGACACCGCCACATCGCAATCAACCCGCTGCCACCGCAGAGCAACGCTTGCAAATGGTCGCATTAGCAATACAAAATCAAAATCATTTTATTTGTGACGCAAGAGAACTAAATAGACATGGTTTCTCTTACATGGTCGATACACTCGCCTCATTACGACAAGATTTTCCAGACCAGCCGCTGTTATTATTTATTGGTACGGATGCGTTTAATCAGTTAAACACATGGTATCAATGGCAGCGGCTAGTTGATTTTGCTCATATTGTTGTTATGACCAGACCGAGTTTTAACAACCAGCCACCCGATGATTTTTTTAAAGAACGATACACGACAAACAAGACAGAATTAACAACGACGCTAGCAGGAAAATTATATTTTCATGCCGTCACTCAACTTGATATATCCGCAACCGCGATACGTCAGTTGATTGCTCAACAGCGCAATCCACGGTTTTTATTACCCGATGCGGGGATAGACTACATAACACAGCAACAGCTTTACGAGATTAATTAATCTCATTATTTATCAGGAAACTCATGCACGCAGAAAATTTATTAAAAATTGTCCAAGACGTTTTGGACGACCGCAAAGGACAAGATATAGTCACTATGGATGTTCAAGGTAAAACCAGCTTCACTGATTATATGGTGTTAGTCACAGGTACATCTGACCGCCATTTGAAATCGTTATGTTCTTATGTAGACGCAAAAGCCAGAGAAGAAGGCTTTAAACCACTTGGTACAGAAGGCGATTTAGGGTCAGATTGGATATTATTGGATTTGGGTGATGTGATTGTTCACGCCATGACTGCGCAAGCGCGTGAGTATTATCAACTAAAGAAGTTGTGGATGGTTTAGGTAGTTAGTAGGTCGGAATAGCGATAGCGTATTCCGCCGAATGGTTGTCGCTATCATCATGCGGCGCAATACGGCTATCGCCTATTGCGCCCTACGAGCTACATGACTTATCACGTTGAATATTAGATGCGTAGCCCCTATGGAGCGTGGGCGGAATGCGAGAAACAGCGGAATCATCACGAAAAACCCCGCATTCCGTAAGCTCCATGCGGGCTACTTTCTCGGCTTTGATTACCATTATTTATGGAGCGGTATGATAGGCAATAGAATAAAATTAAAAAGAATAGAGTTAGGAATGACGCAGGAAGAGCTAGGAAATCGCGTAGGAGTGACGGGGCAAGCCATTTACAGAATGGAAGAAGGACTGGTAAAGCATCCGCGAAAACTAGAACCAATAGCCTCCGCACTTAGTGTGCGACAGGAGTGGTTATTAACTGGCAGTGATGACTGCGCTAACGTGTTAGCTGATGATAAAATCATTTCTGACATATTGAGTAGTCTGCCTTACTTGACATCATCAGAACTCAGGGAGATAGCAAGACACGTTGTGCAACTTGCAAATAGAAACAAGTCTGTACTTAGTGAACTGTCAAATCGATAGTGCCATAGATACCGTCTTGATTAAATAAAAGCAAGCCATATTTATCCTGCATATTTGGGGTCAAAAGGCTTGCCTGATTTAAGAACGCCAAAAGCAAGATGAATGAGCTTACGCATGGCAGCGCAAACAATGGCTGGTAGTGGGTTAAATCTGTAATTATGAATAAATATCGCGCCCGAATTCGACCTTGTTGATAAGCAAACCGATGACGGTGTCGTGCATCAACTCTAGTTTTGAGAAGCAAATGGTCTTGCGATTGAGTCGTTTGATCCATGT
>SHZG01000101.1 GCA_009692395.1 Methylococcales bacterium
ATACTTGCCACTCCAACACCAAAACGCACTGCCGCTTCCGCTTGTGTTAGCCCTTCTTGTTCTTTAATCGTCAATACTTTTTGGCGGAAATCGGCTGAATATGTCATCTAATTTAAAATAATCAAATTATACTGCTTTGGCTATAGCATCACAGATTTAGCCCACTACCAAATAATGAAAGCCCAGTGAAATAGTTAGAGCTTACGCACCACCATTTTACGCAGTTCTTCCATGCCCAACATCAACAAGGCAAACGGCACGACACACAGCCAGACTTTAGGCTCTAATCCCAGCGTGCCGAAAATTAGATTGCCCCACGGCGTATAGTCAATAATGCCCAGCAAGGCAATTTCCAGCGCGATACCCCACAAAATAATAGGATTGTCGAACAGTGCCGCGCCGAACACACTGCGATTCGGCGTTTTGCATAAGAACACATTCACAATTTGGGTGATGATAATGGCACTGAAACACGCAGTGGTGGCTTGTAAATAGAGCGGCGCGTCACTGGCTAAGTGTTCACCCCACTGCCAGCCGCCGTCATGCAAGACAAAGAAATAGGCCGCCATTGAAACCGCCGCTTCTAATAGCCCTGAAAATAAATAAGCGCGTGATAACAGCTACCAATCCAACAACCGTTCATTATGTGCGCGTGGCGGTCTGTTCATGCTGTCGGCTTCGAGTTTTCCTACACCTAAACCTAATGCGGGTAACATATCCGTGCCTAAATCGACTGCTAAAATTTGAATAATGGTTAACGGCAATGGGATTTTTAGCAAGGCAAATGCTAGATACGGGATGACTTCAGGAATGTTAGACGTAAGAATATACGCCAAAAACTTGCGGATATTTTCATACACTGCCCGTCCTTCTTCAATCGCAGCGATAATACTGGCAAAATTATCATCCAATAAAATCATATCAGCGGCTTCTTTTGCCACGTCTGTTCCTGTTAAACCCATTGCGATACCAATATCAGCTAGTTTTAACGCAGGCGCGTCATTCACGCCGTCACCCGTCACCGCAACGATGTGTTTTTTCTTTTTTAACGCGGCAACAATGCGCATTTTTTGATCCGCACCGACGCGGGCAAAAATAATATCAGGCGCGTCTAAAGCAAGGCGCAGTTGGGTTTCGGAGAGTTGACGCAGTTTGTCACCCGTGATGATAACAGGATGCTCAGATTGCACTTGCCCGATTTGTCGCCCAATGGCAAGCGCAGTATGCGGATGGTCGCCTGTCACCATAATCACTTTAATACCCGCAGTACGACATCGCTGCATGGCTTCGGGAACTTCAAGGCGTGGCGGGTCTTCCAAACCAACCAAGCCGCATAAAATCAAATTCTGTTCTTGGGCTTCGCTATTATGCGCTTCATAGAGTTCGCGCCACGCAAACGCTAATACGCGTAAACCTTGACTTGCCATCGTTTCCTGCGCCTGTAAGAAACTCTGTTTTGCCTCCGTATTCAATGCCGTAATGTCCGCACCTGTTTGTACACGATTGCACAAAGGCAACAGCATTTCTAACGCGCCTTTACAATATAATATAACACCACGCCTTTAGGGGTGTGGTGGATGGTCGATAGCCGTTTGCGGTCGGTATCAAAAGGTACTTCGTTGATTTTTGGATAGCTTAGAGTTTCACCTAAACAGGTTTTTGCCATGCGCACTAAGGCAATTTCCATTGGATCACCTAAGGCTTGCCACTGCCCATCGCGCATGGTTTCTTTTAGATTGTGACACAGCAGCGCGTCTTCAAAAAACTGCCGATGCGTTTGCACCAACTCAGGCTGACGTTGTATGACGGTAGGTGTCAGTAGTTGCCCAGCGAAATACAGAGTACTGACTGCCATACGATTTTCCGTCAGTGTACCTGTTTTATCGGTGCAGATTACCGTTGCCGAGCCTAAGGCTTCTACCGATGGTAAATGCCGAATCAGCGCGTTACGTTTTGCCATACGTTGCGTTGCCATTGCCAATGATAGCGTCACAGTAGGCAATAAACCTTCGGGAACATTAGCAACAATAATGCCGATGGCGAAAATAAAGTTTTCCCAAAACGATAGCCCCATGCTATGCCCAATAAGAAAAAATACCCCGCCTAAACCGACGGCTAACACGGCAATAATGCGACTCAGACGAACAATTTCTAACTGAAGCGGCGATACGCTTTTGACGGCAGTTTGGGTTAAATGGGCGATTTTGCCAAATTCGGTGTGCATACCCGTGGCAAAGACTACCGCCCTGCCTTCGCCTGAAACAATAGATGTGCCTGCTAGTAAGGTATTGCGGCTGTGGTCTAAATGTTCTTCGGTGGATGGTAAAGCATCACGCGTTTGAGGTAACGATTCCCCTGTGACGGTGGCATTATTAACACGCAACGAAAAGGCTTCTAATAAACGGCAGTCCGCAGGCACGTTATCGCCTTCTTGCAATAAAATCACATCACCCGCAACAAGATTAGCGACTAACTGTTGTTCCAGTTCACCGTTGCGAATAACTTTAACGTACTGTGGTAATAATTTTTGCAGCGCGGTAATAGCGCGTTCAGCGCGGTATTGTTGCCAAAATGAAAATAAACCGTTAATGACAATCACGCCAAGTATCGCATAGCCCAGCGTAGCCATGCCGCCGTTGGGTTGCTTGTATTCAGCAAAAAACGCTAAACCAGCCGCTAACCACAGTATCAGCGCGAAAAAATGCACGAATTCTTTGATAAAGCTCAGCAATAACGATTCACCGCGTACTTCATCAATCTGATTTAAACCGTATTCTTTAAGGCGGTGTTCGACTTCAGCAGTGATTAAACCCTCGTGCCGACTGTTGAGACTGGTGAGTGCTTCTTCAGCACTGAGTTGATGGATTTTCATAACGACTCCTGAAAAGGTAGGTCAGCGTAAAAAATCGTTAAAGCACTTTTAATAGGCGGTGGAAAAATTAAAAAACGTAGGATTGGCTATGACAGGTCAAGTAAAAACTCAGGGTGTTTTTCGGCAACTCGTAACAATGTTTTTGCTGCCCCTGAAGGAGAACGTCGCCCCTGCTCCCATTGTTGCAAGGTACGCACCGATACCCCCATCAAACTAGCAAACTGCGCTTGAGAAAGCCCTACCGCATGACGTGCCGCCGTTACAGGGGACAAGGTTATTTCTGTCACACGCACAGCTTGCCCTGCTTTCATTTGCTGAACAGATGCCAGTAAATCCGCTTGAAATTGCGCCATTTCTTTATCCATGTTCCACCTCATGTTTTAGTTTTACGAGAAATTCAGTAGGCAGATTGTCGAATTTAGCCTTGGTATAAACAATCAACAGCCACACGCGACCATCATCACCGTTGCAATAAATAATTCTCGAACCACCACGCTTACCCACGCCAGAGCATGACCAACACACTTTGCGACAACCGCCTGAGCCTTGAATCACATCACCTGCTAACGTGTTGTTAGCAATCCAGAACAAACAGGCAACGTTCAGTATCTGTCCATATATCGGCGGCATAGCGTTGGAAGATAGCGGTTTCAGCGACTGTATTCAGTCGGTTATTTATACGCCAATGGCGTACAAATAACCACTAAAAGATTAGCTAAACTGGCTTTTGTAGCGAGGTGCGAATTTATTCACGCCCATCTCACGATATTAGCCTACCTTTTTACCTGCATAACTCAACCCAAGGTACAGAAAAAACTGCACTCCAAAAATCAAATTCGCCATTAATAAATGAATCGGTTGAGCGACCGCTGGCATTCCTAATCTGTCTAAACTAACACCTGCCAAAATGCCTGTAATCACTGCACCCGCTAGGGCGATAGCACCACGAAACAACGGGCTTTGTTTGTCGGTAGATTTAAAAATCGTCCACCCTATCCACAGATTGGTGAATAGAATGATGGAAGAAAATGAGCGGTGAATATAAAACAACACAGGGAAATCTTCACGCCAAAATTGTCTAGCCACTTGCGCTAAGGCAATACCATCAACGGCTTCACGCACTTGTGTTCCCATGCCAATTTGCAATAACGTCATGGCTAATGCCACCAGTAACACCGTTTTGACTTTAGCGGGTAATAAGCTCACATCCAGCTGCATCAAAAAATCGCGTTGTGAACGGGTGATGGTATAAATGAGTAATACCGTTAGCACTAATGCCAACAACATATGCAGCGTAATTTTGAACGGTTGCAAATTACTGGCCACCACGACCGACCCTAGCCAGCCTTGAAAACCGACTAAAAACACCGCACTTAATGCTAAAAAGAACACCGTTTTATCGGTTTCACGGTAATGACGTGAACTCCATGCCATCATTAAAATTAATAGCCCCAGCGTCACACCGACTAAACGATTGCCGTATTCCGTCCACGTTTTAACAGGATTAAACTGGGTATTTTCATAACCCCGTTCAGCATAAATTTCATGGTAGTTAGCGGGTAATTGCGCTTCATCGGTAGGGGGTATTAATTGCCCAAAGCAAGTAGGCCAATCAGGGCAACCCATACCCGCACCCGAAGCACGAACCACGCTACCTGCAATAATAACCAAGTAAACAAATAAAATGGTTACTAGACCTAAAGTGCGAAAACGTAATAGGGTTTGGGGGTTCATGAGTGTTCTTTTGTTAATAAAGTGAGTGAGGCGTGATGATAATCTTTTAGCTGTAGTTGGGTCGTATCCGTCTCGGCAAGTTGCAATACGATGAGCAATTTATCATCGTTGGCGGATAACACATTGCCAACTATCTGCCCGTTAGCATCAATAATACTGGCATTGGCTTCAGGCGTTGCGGTTTCGCATTCGGCAACAAATAACGCGCGTTTAGCTTTGCCCAGATAATGCGTCCGCGCGACAATTTCTTGCCCTGTATAACAGCCCTTAGTCAAACTGATACCGCCCAATTTATCCAGATTAAGCATTTGGGGAATAAATTGTTCGCTAGTGGCTGTTGTTAGCCACGGGATGCCGCCCAATATATCAAGCGTTTGCCAGTGCATAGAATCAATAGTTTCAACACCCTGAGCTAAGATAACAGACGCATTATGCTCATCGGCAATGACTAAATCACGATTGCCCACATTAATACGCACTACACCATCTTGCTGATAACTTGCTAAGAAAGCGTCCGTTAAAGTTGCCGTGAAACCCAACAAACACAAGCTATCAGAGCAATCTGTCAGCGTGACTTTGGAACGCAATACATACATAGATAGACGTTTTTTAACTGTTTCCAACAGTTCAACAGGTAATATCAACAAAAAATCATCGCCTGATTTCGCCAATAAAAACGTGGTAATCGCACGCCCTTTTGGATTACACATCGCCCCTAAACTACTGTGTGTAGCAGTCACCTCATGCACATTACAAGTAATTTGCCCTTGTAAAAATTGCGCTGCATCTGTGCCGCTAACGGTTAAAACCGCTAAATGAGTGAGTAGGGCATTTTTCCAGTTTGAATTCATAAATAAAAAAGCTCAGTGTTAAATCGGGTCGATTATAGCCTTGTTTAAAGCAAAGATAAAAAGTAAGCCACGCGCCCATTATGGCAAATGAACAGTGCCTTAACCCAGAGCCGATGATAAAATAATGTTAAAACTTGTGTAACAAGCTGATTATTTTCTTTAACCGCCACCGATAACACAACACTATGACTGATCAAGATAAAATATTTCTACAAACAGGTCGAACTGAAGATTTTGCGTTTGATGAACGCGTGGTGCAGGTTTTTGACAATATGGTGTCACGGAGTGTGCCTTTTTATACCGAAGTTCAGCGCATTCAAGCCGAACTGGTCATGGATTTTCTGCCTGAAGAAGGCGGTGTGGTTTGTGATTTAGGCTGTTCAACAGGAACGACTATTGAGCATCTCGCTAAGCATCCAAACTGCCCTGCCAGTGTGCAGTTTATTGGCTATGATAATTCTGAACCGATGCTGGAAAAAGCCCGCGAAAAATTATCAGCCTCCGTCAGCAATGCCCATATTGAGTTGAATTTTGCTGATTTAAGTGATTTGCCTGCACTGCCTACCTGTAACGTGATTATTCTCAACTGGACATTACAATTTGTCCGCCCGATTGATAGAGAACAGTTGCTAACTACTTGCTATAACGCCTTAGCCCCTAACGGTATTTTATTATTATCAGAAAAAATTCTCGGTAAAGACTCAGACTTTAATCGGTTATACATCGACCATTATTTGAGCTTTAAAAAATCACAAGGCGGTTATTCAGATACCGAAAATCAACGCAAACGTGAAGCCTTAGAAAATGTATTAATCCCTTATCGCCTTGATGAAGACTATTCATTATTAAAACGCGCAGGCTTTACTCGCATGGATACTTACTTCCAGTGGTTTAATTTTGTTTGTATTATCGCAGTAAAGGATTAATACCGTCCACTATTATCCAACAAAGTATTTAAAGCCTTAATATTTATAGCATCAAGGCTTTTTTATTGTCCTGTGTTATCCAACGAAGTGCAGTAGAATCTTGATAATCTTGCAGTAACTGTTACGGTAGCTTAAAAATTTACTGTTACTGCACTGAGAGTTACTGCAATGCTTACCGATGTACAAATCCGCAAGATTAAACCAACCGATAAGCCACAACGCTTAAGTGATAGCAACGGCTTGTATTTACTGATTAATCCAAACGGCTCTAAATGGTGGCGATTGGATTACAGCATCAACGGCAGGCGTAAGACGCTATCATTAGGTACTTATCCGACCGTCACACTATCCGACGTGCGAAACAAAGCGATAGAAGCGCGGCAACAAGTGGCAAAGGGTATTAATCCAAGCGACACCCGAAAGGAAGCCAAAGCAACGCAACGCGCCAAAATAGAGAACGAAAAGCGCATTGATGCTGGACTACCTGTCATTAATAGTTTTGCCTGTGTGGCTATGGATTGGTACGAAAACCACATGACCGCTAAATCGTCGAGCTATCAAGCCAATGTTAAAGCCCACTTACATAAGGATTTATTCCCGTCTATCGGCAACATACCACTGGCTGAAATTGAAGCAAAACAATTGTTTGAAGTTTTAAAAGTATGTGAACTACGCGGCGCAGCAATAGCGCGTAAAGTTTGCTGGATAGCTGAACAGGTTTTTAGGTATGGCATTCCTGATATTTGCAGTCACAATGTCGCAGCCGATATAAAACATAAGTTAGCCGCAAGCCCTAAAACCTCACACCACCCCGCTATTACTGATCCTATCGAATTAGCCAAACTGTTAAGAGACCTTGATAATTATAGCGGTTCATTTGTTGTTAAATCAGCTTTACAGCTTGCCCCTTTGGTATTTGTTCGACCTAGTGAATTAATCAATGCGCAATGGCAACACATCAACTTTGAGACTAAAGAATGGCGTTATTTTGTTACTAAAACGAAGTCGGAACATATTGTGCCATTGTCAAAACAAGCGATTGAAATATTAAGCAATCTCAAGTTATTAACGGGTAATAGTCGTTATGTGTTTTCAATTACCAATAACGAGCATATAACAAAGGAAACGCTTAGCTTGGCATTAGTCAGAATGGATTATAAAGACAGGCACACCCCGCACGGATTTAGAGCAACAGCTAGAACTATCCTGGATGAGGTGTTAGGTTTTCGCCCTGACTTCATAGAGCATCAACTAGCCCACGCGGTTAAAGACGCAAACGGACGCGCCTATAATCGAACTTCACACTTGCCAGAAAGAACCCGTATGATGCAATCGTGGGCTGATTATTTAGATAACTTGAAAGCAGACGCGGAGGTGATAGCGTTTAAAAAAATTGGTTAGTAGTCTACTAATGTTACCGCTGTTACCGCTTTTTTGAAAAAGTGAAGATGTCGGAGTAAATGGATATTAACCATAAAATAATAGCTATTGATGACTATTCAATTATTTTTTATTTTTCGTTTTTCATTACAACTTTAATAAAAATGGCGGTAACAGCGGTAACGGCGGTAACAAGTACGAACGGCGTGGCTTGTAGCTGTTACCGCTTGCAAAAATAGGTGGTAACAGGCGGTAACAGCAGAATCGACATCTTGTCCTAGTGAAGTAAAATATACTCAAATTCGCTTGAGGATTCGATTTAAGAGGCGTAATGAATTAATTGTTTACAATTAAGAATAAAAGTATTTTTATCGCGCTAATCGCATTTTTATAACACACAGACTGAATCTATGTATAATAACGTTACCCAGTGTAAAACGCTGGACAATAAAAAAGCCCTTAATCATCTTCTAACGGTAGTGGGTTAAATCTGTGATGATAGATTAAAATCACGGGCAGAATAAAATCACACTGACCTAAAAGACCTTATGAGCTGCTACCAAGAAATCACCTGTCCATTCTGTAAAAGTAACCAGATTGGCAAGTCAGGACGCAATGCAACGGGAGAGCCACGTTACCGTTGTCGAAACCCGTTGTGCATGACAAAAACCTTTATGCTGAGC
>SHZG01000102.1 GCA_009692395.1 Methylococcales bacterium
TTTCGGACATGGATCAAACGACTCAATCGCAAGACCATTTGCTTCTCAAAACTAGAGTTGATGCACGACACCGTCATCGGTTTGCTTATCAACAAGGTCGAATTCGGGCGCGATATTTATTCATAATTACAGATTTAACCCACTACCGCGCGGCAATACCCACATTGCCAAAAATGGCGATTCCGCTTTGCGGAAGGCTTTGTATATGCCAGCAATGGTTGTTTGGAAGTATCATCCCTTGATTCGCGTCTTCTGTGAGCGTCTCAAAGCCAATGGCAAGAACGGTAAAGCCATTGTTTGCACTGCCATGCGTAAGCTCATTCATCTTGCTTTTGGCGTTCTTAAATCAGGCAAGCCTTTTGACCCCAAATATGCAGGATAAATATGGCTTGCTTTTATTTAATCAAGACGGGATCTATGCACTATGCACTGCGAACGTCTTAAAGCCAATGGTAAAAATGATAAAGCCGTTGTCTGTGCCGCCATGCGTAAACTCATTCATCTTGCCTTTGCCATCTTGAAATCTGGGCGACCTTTTAATCCAAACTATGCCGTTTAATTATCGCTTGCTTTTTATGTGACAAGACGGTATCTATGGTTAGCGCATCTTATCGCGTTGTTAATGTGTGGAAGTGAAGTAAGAATAGGCTTCATCCAAAATTTTATAGCGGCTACGTCCCATCGGTTTAGCTTCAGTATAATAGAAAGTTAAGAGGCATCGCGTTCCCAAACTCCAGTTTGGGAATGCCTATTGCCAAGCTCCGCTTGGTGTGACAGAGAATAAAACGAGTTCATTTTCATGTTTGTAAGTACGGAACGTCAAGCAGAGCTTGAGGGTAGGTATTCCCAAGCCAGAGCTTAGGAACGAGACATCCGTAAAATTGACTTATTGCTGAAAATGGGATACAAACATTCTTGATAGAGTGATCGCACCGCTACACCGCACTTTCAAAATCAGGAATACAACACATGAACAATGTTAAAACGGTACTCGTGGTAGATGATAGTCGCGTTTCGCGCATGATGTCACGCCAGTTTATTCTAAGCCGCCACCCGCAATGGGAAATCCATGAAGCGCGCTGTGGCGAAGAAGCCATTGAATTAGCACAAGGGTTAGACCCTTTTTTAATCTTAATTGACGTAAATATGCCAGGCATGGGGGGGATCGCGGCAGCCGAAATATTACGCCAACTCTACCCAGAAAGTAATATCTCAATGCTCACCGCCAATGTTCAGGATGCAATCCGCGAACGAGCCATTTCCATAGGCGTTGGCTTTCTCAAAAAGCCAATCACTGAAACCCTCATCCAACAATTGCTTGCCTCGCTGGGAGATTAATCATGTTCAATTTGAACGAACTCCAGCATGACGCTTTGGTCGAAGTCTTCAATACTTGGAGTCGGTCACCGCGTAGGTTGGGTTAAATTGCGAACCCAACAACATACCGCTGATTTGTTGGGGTTCGTACCTCACCCCAACCTACGAAACAAAAAAAACGAGGAGTAGGCAACCGCCTATCTCCTCGTTCTTAAAAGCATCAAACCTAGCCCTTCGATAAACTCAGGGCAGGATTTAAACTCCGACTTTAACCACCAAAATCATCAAGCATGATATTTTCTGGCTCAACGCCGTTATCTAATAACATCTTAGTAACAGCAGCGTTCATCATCGGTGGCCCACACATATAGAATTCACAGTCTTCGGGTGCTGGATGATTTTTTAGATATTCTTCAAACAGTACATTGTGAATAAAACCTGTGTAGCCTTCCCAGTTGTCGTCAGGGAGTGGATCAGACAAGGCGGTATGCCATACAAAGTTAGGATTTTCACGCGCTAACATATCGAAATCTTCAACATAGAACATTTCGCGTTTGCTACGCGCACCGTACCAGAAGGTCATTTTGCGTTTGGATTTCAATCTTCTTAATAAGTCGAAGATGTGTGAACGCATGGGTGCCATACCTGCACCACCGCCAATAAAGACCATTTCTGCCTCGGTGTCTTTGGCATAAAATTCACCGTAAGGCCCTGAAATAATACATTTATCACCTAGTTTTAAGTCAAAAATGTACGAAGACATGATGCCAGGCGGTACGCTTTCATCAGCACGCGGTGGTGGTGTGGCAATACGCACGTTTAACATGATTTCTTTTTCTTCAGGATAAGAAGCCATAGAGTAAGCGCGTAACGTGGGTTCTTTCACGGTGGACACATAACGCCACAGGTTGAATTTATCCCAGTCATCACGGAAACGTTCTGCCACTTCAAAATCGGCGTATTTTGCAACATGAGATGGACATTCAATTTGAATGTAGCCGCCTGCACGGTAGTTAATGGCTTCACCCGTAGGCAATTCCAATACCAATTCTTTGATGAAAGTGGCAACGTTTTCGTTAGATTTAACGGTACATTCCCATTTTTTTACGCCGAATACCGAGTCTTCAACTTCCACAACCATGTCGTTTTTAACCGACACTTGACACGATAAACGGTCGCCGTGGGCGGCTTCACGTTTAGTGATGTGTCCTAATTCAGTGGGTAGAATTTCGCCGCCGCCTGATTTGACTTTGACTTTACATTGCCCACAAGTACCACCACCACCACAGGCAGAAGACACGAACAAGCCGTGATCCGACAAGGCAGTCAGTAGTTTTGATCCCGATGGGACGTGGATTTTCTTTTCATCGTTGATAATGATTTCCACATCACCTTCGGCAACTAATTTACTTTTCGCGCCGATGATAACGAACACCATAGCGATAATCAGCACGGTGAAAATGATAATCCCTAAAATAATTTCCAGCATATTAATACCTTCCTAAAGTTGGATGCCAGAGAACGCCATGAAGCCAAGCGACATCAGACCCGCAGTAATAAAGGTGATTCCGAGACCTTGTAAGCCTGCGGGTATATCACTGTATTTGAGTTTTTCGCGCACACCCGCCATAATGGTGATGGCTAATGCCCAACCTAGACCACTGCCTACGCCGTAAGTGACACTTTCACCTAGGTTATAGTCACGTTCAATCATGAATAAGCTACCACCTAAGATGGCGCAGTTTACGGTGATTAATGGTAAGAAGATGCCTAAGGCTTGGTACAGTGCTGGGAAGAATTTGTCTAAGATCATTTCCAAAATTTGTACTAGGGCGGCAATCATGCCGATACAGCTAAGCAGTGCAAGGAAGCTCAGGTCAACGCCTGTAATGCCCATCCATGACAGCGCGTCTTCTTTTAGTAGCGCGTGGTACACAACGTTGTTAGCAGGGACAGTGATGGATTGTACGACCATAACTGCAACACCTAAACCCATTGCGGTAGAGATTTTTTTCGAGACTGCAATGAATGTACACATCCCCAAAAAGAAGGACAGTGCGAGGTTTTCAATGAAAACCGCTTTAACGAATAAACTAATATAGTTTTCCATTAGTGATGTCCTCCTTCACCATGAGAAATCGACATAATTTTAAATGCAACGGTTTCATTTTGAGCAGGTTTCCATTGACGGACACTCCAAATAATCAAGCCGATGATAAAAAACGCGCTAGGGGGTAACAGCATTAAGCCATTTGGATCGTACCAGCCGCCATCTTTGGTTAATTTGAACACTTCGATGCCCAGTAATTTACCTGAACCTAAGGTTTCTCTGAACAGTGCCACGATAATTAAAATCAAGCTGTAACCTGCACCGTTACCGATACCGTCCATGAAACTTTCCAGTGGTGGATTTTTCATGGCGTAGGCTTCAGCGCGACCCATTACGATACAGTTGGTGATAATCAAACCCACGAATACCGAGAGTTGTTTGCTGACATCATAAGCAAAAGCTTTCAGGATTTGGTCAACCACGATGACCAATGACGCAATAATGGTCATTTGCACGATAATCCGAATACTGCTCGGAATATGGTTACGAATAGAACTAATCGCCGCGCTAGAACACGCCGTTACTAAGGTTAACGCTAACGCCATAATCAACGATGTTGACATTTGTGATGTGACCGCTAACGCTGAACAAATACCCAACACTTGGAGTGTGATGGGGTTGTTAGTGACTAGCGGTTCAACTAATACTTTTTTTGTTTCATCAGTTAAAATTTCGTTCATGATTTTTTCTCCGCAACCGTTCTGACTTTGGATAAATAGGTTGAAAAGCCTTCTTTGCTCATCCAGTATCTGACTAAGTTAGTGACACCTGTACTGGTTAATGATGCGCCTGCTAAGCCGTCTACTTGGTATTGTGAACCTGCTTTGCTGGTGTCAACTGTGCCTTTAATTAAAGCAAGTGCAGGCTCGCCTTTATCTGCTTCTTCAATCAAGCCTTTTTCTAAAGAGGCTTGGTCAACTTCTGCATAGACTTTTTTACCTTTCCACAACGCCCGCCATTTAGGATTAACGACTTCGCCGCCTAATCCTGGGGTTTCTGCTTGGTCGTAGAAATTGATGCTTTGTACGGTTTGACCGTCTGCCTCTAAGGCTAAGAAGCCGTATAACGTTGACCACAAACCATAACCACTGACGGGTAAAATAATAGATTTAGTGGTATTACCGTCTTTCACTAAATAGACTTTTGCCAGTTTCGCTTTAATACGAATGTGGGCAATGTCTTTATCTTTAGGAATAGCGACGCTTTGCGCGGGGTCTTTTGCCGCTTTACGTTGATCGTATTCGTTGGCATTGCCTTCGGCATACTCACCTGTTTCTAAATCAACCAATTTGGCTTCGATTTGGCTAGCAAATACTTTTTCAATATCACTGTTTTCTTGCAACAAACCTGCGACATCGAGAATATTCTTCTTCATGTCCAGTTCTTTGTTACTGACTTGCAGTGGTTTTAACGCAACCGCTGCGAGTGATACCAATACTGCGCACACTAAACACAGGGCAACCGCAATGGCGATGGTTTTTTCTAAGTTATCGTTACTTAACGCTAAAACTTTGTCGCAATAGGCTTTAAATTTTTCGCAATACGGTTTAACTTTTTGGTAATACGCACACTGCTCTAATTTTGAGCAAAGTTTTTCAGGGTATGGGCATTGTTTACGCATGGCGTTTCATCCTTCTTCTAATATTTGCTTGCATGACAAAGTAATCAATGGTCGGAGCAAACATATTGGAAAATAAAATCGCTAACATAATGCCTTCAGGGAACGCTGGATTAACCACGCGGATTAATACTGTCATACCACCAACTAACGCGCCAAATATCCAACGACCTGTGTTGGTCATCGCGGCACTGACAGGATCAGTTGCCATGTACACCATACCGAATGCGAAACCGCCCACGGTTAAATGCCAGTACCAAGGTAACGCAAACATATGGTTGGTATCACTACCGATGTAATTGAATAACAATGACGTAGCAACCATACCTGCAAACACACCACCCATGATGCGATACGACGCAACGCGGGTATATAACAAGAATGCTGCACCTAGCAAAATAGCTAAGGTAGAGGTTTCGCCTAAACAACCTGGTTCAAAACCGAAGAAAGTTTGCATCCAGCTGTAATGTGCATTGTAAACCGCTTCCAGTCCACCGTTAGCCGCTAAGCTTAATGGCGTTGCTGCGGTATAACCATCAACGGCAACCCACACTGCATCGCCAGAAATAGACGCTGGATAGGCAAAATATAAAAATGCCCGGCCTGTTAACGCAGGGTTTAAAAAGTTTTTACCTGTACCACCGAAGACTTCTTTACCGATAACGATACCGAAAGAAATACCTAAAGCGACCTGCCATAACGGCATATCGGGTGGCATAATCAATGTATATAACATTGAAGACACTAAAAAGCCTTCGTTGATTTCATGACCGCGTACTGTGGCAAATAATACTTCCCATACCCCGCCTACTGCCAATGTGACTAAGTAGATAGGTAAGAAATATAATGCACCATGTGCGATACACGATAACGGATTGAATGGATTATAACCAAACAACTCCATCGGCATACTGCGCCAGTTAGCAATTTTATCTAAATGTGACGCTTCCATTGCCAAATTAGCTTGATAACCTGTGTTATACACTGCCATCAAAATACAAAACAAGGTCGCAATCACCACAAACGTCATGGTACGTTTTAAATCGTTACCATCACGAACGTGCGTTGTGCCGCGTGTTACAGCAGATGACGTGTAGATAAAGGTATCAACCATCTCATAGAGACCGTAATACTTTTCCAGCTTACCGCCTTTGGTAAAATTCGGCTCTATACTGTCTAAAAAATGTCTAATCGACATTAGCCCTCCTTCTCAATTTTAATTAAATTCGCTCGCAGGACAGGGGCGAAATCATGTTTACCTGGATCAACAAAGGTAAATAAAGACATATCTTCTTCATCCAATTCCAAGCACCCTAATAATTGCGCTTGGTCAGAATCGCCGACTATCAAGGCTTTCAATAACGGTGTCGGTAGAATGTCCATCGGCATCACTGCTTCATAAACGCCCACAGGCACAATCGCGCGGTTACTGCCGTTTTTATCGGTAGTCAGTGGGAATAAACGATTGTGTTTTTTATCAACACTGGACGTATACACATTCAACGCGGAATATTTATCTTTACCTGCCACTATCCAGCCGAAAAATTCACGCTCACGACCTTCTTTTAATGCCGATATTTGCAAATCATAACAACCTAAATAAGCCGACCAATCGCTTGCGGTATGCCCGTATAACACTGAGCCAGAAACAACCCGACTTTCAACATCATCAAGCAATTCGCCTGCGACTAAATCATCAGTATTTGCACCAACGCGAGTACGCACTAAACGTGGATTTTTAACGCTAGGGCCTGCCAACGAAATGACACGCTCAACGTTTAAATGACCTGTGGTGAATAATGCACCAATCGCAATAACCGCTTGATAATCAATATGCCAAACAAATTTATGGATATTGACTGCATCAATAAAATGAATATGTGTACTCGGCAAACCCGCAGGATGTGGCCCACTGAATTCAGCAACCGTCACAGGTGCATTACCGACGGCGATTTCATCACCTGTGGCTTTACAAAGATAGGTTTTGCCGTCGGTTAATTTAGCAATAACGGTTAAGCCATTGGCAAAATCATCCGCCCGTTCCTTGATAATAAACTCAGGATCAGCCGCTAATGGACGCGTGTCCATTGCAGTCACAAAAATAGACGCTGGCTTGCTGTCTACGGCTGGAAGTTTGCCGTAAGGACGCGTGCGTAATGTCGTCCACAAACCTGAGGCTAATAAATTTTCTTGTACTTGTTGCGCAGTCAAACTAGCTAAATCAGTTGCACTGTATTTAGCGAAGGTTTCTTGTGCAGAACCCTGTAGCTCAATAACAACGGATTGTAAAACGCGTTTAGCACCGCGATGAATTGATTTCACTACACCAGCCGCTGGCGAAGTAAAATTGACACCTGAATTTTTCTTGTCAGTAAACAGAATTTGACCTAATTTGACCTTATCCCCTTCATTGACCATCATCGTAGGCTTCATGCCTACATAATCCATCCCCAGAATAGCAACGGTTGTAACCTTATTGCCATCCTCAATTTCTTGTCTAGGGCCGCCCGTAATAGGCAGGTCTAAACCTTTTTTTATAGTAAATTGCATAGTTGAAGCTTACCCTCCAAGCAAGTTGTGGCGAAACCATGCCTCTCAACTTTTCATCATGAAAAGTAGTAGGCACATTAAGACGTAAAACGATGGCATTACACCATAAAAACGCTGATTGCTCAATGTTAAGGGATGCCTCTCATCATTTTATAATTGATGCCCACGCATTTGATTCAAATCAGTGCAAAATTATTGAACTTGCTCCAAAACAGGGAAAATTTTGTATTTAATCAAGTAACCAAAACAGTGTTGAATGTGAAAATCGTGCCACAAATAAACATAACAAATTGATTTTTAATGATAATTTAGTTATATAATTTTATGGCGCACATAATGCGTTAACACAAAGTAATGTTTAATACATTTTTGATTTAATTATTAACTTGCTGAGGTCATTATGAAAATTATCACGTTCAAAAAACTAACCGCCTGTATGGTGGCATCTGCGTTGGTTTCATTTGGGGGCGTAACAGTTGCAACTGCTGCAAGCAAAGAAAAGCTGGAAAAACCCAATCTTAAACTGGGCTTTATTAAACTGACTGATATGGGGTAGTGGGTTAAATCTGTAATTATGAATAAATATCGCGCCCGAATTCGACCTTGTTGATAAGCAAACCGATGACGGTGTCGTGCATCCACTCTAGTTTTGAGAAGCAAATGGTCTTGCGATTGAGTCATTTGATCCATGTCCGAAAGTTCAGGTTTTTACGTTCTATTTTC
>SHZG01000103.1 GCA_009692395.1 Methylococcales bacterium
TTTCGGACATGGATCAAACGACTCAATCGCAAGACCATTGGCTTCTCAAAACTAGAGTTGATGCACGACACCGTCATCGGTTTGCTTATCAACAAGGTCGAATTCGGGCGCGATATTTATTCATAATTACAGATTTAACCCACTACCAATTATGGATAACATTAAATGAAAGTTCCTGCGTGGATTATGTCAATTACCGACCCTGTGTCCGTCTCTGTCGGCGAGTTTGAGTTGGTGCATATCCTAACGGATACCCCTGTCTTATTTACCGTACCCACCGCACCGCCTTATTGTCAGCAGGTATTCGTTTGGCAAAACAACATCATCCCTGTGATGAATCTTGCGACTCGATTCGGTTTACCAGAACATAGTGACCATTTTATCGTCAGTATTTTCGCTTACCGTGCAGAAGAAATGGGACAAATTGAATACGGTGCATTATTTTTAACAGCTGCGCCGAGTCAAATTGAAGTGGGTAATACCCAAGCGTGTCCGCTGCCTACTAATTTAATTGCGTGGACACCCTGCATCCGCTGTTGTTTTCAAGAAATGAAAACTAAAAAAGCAACGCCAATTTTAAACCTTGAACGCTTATTTGCGGCTCAGAATAACCTATAAAAACAATAGCACCACTCTGTATAAACTCGTTTAGCTCTCTTCTGTAACAACAGACAATACGCTATTCGGCACTATTATTATCATTGAAAAGGAGTACACCATAATGAAACAGAATATAAGCCTATTTAGCCGAATGCTGCTCTGGCAGAAATTCGTTATTTTGGGGGTGCTTGCCCTCGTGTTAGTAATACTCCCATTTGGTTTTTATATTATCGAAACAGAAAAGTCAGTCAACGCGGCGATATTGGAAACCAAAGGGATTCCACCCGTGCAGAATGTGTTAGAGCTAGTTCGATTACTACAAAAACATCGGGGCTTATCAGCCCGTTTTTTAAGTGGTGATAAAGAAGCAGCGGCGCAACGTGAAGCAACCAAACAAGCAGCCAATCAAGCCGTTGCCACGCTAGACTCTATGATTAAAGCGATACCTAATGAAGCCATTAATAAAGATTGGGACAATATCACCCAACATTGGAAAACGCTACAAGCCCAAGTTGATAAAGGCGAAGTAACCGTACCGCAAAGTTTTCAAGAACATAT
The DNA here is from genome assembly GCA_009692395.1 of Methylococcales bacterium. Taxonomy (GTDB): domain Bacteria; phylum Pseudomonadota; class Gammaproteobacteria; order Methylococcales; family Methylomonadaceae; genus UBA4132. The sequence goes on from SHZG01000103.1 coordinate 1,159, forward strand.
TGCCGTTATCGAAGACACCCTCACGTTAAACGACAAAATTGCTGACCAATTTGGTTTAACCTTAGACCCTGAAGCAAAAACGTACTTTATGATTCAAGCGTTCGTGTATGCAAACCCTGCTTTGACAGAAACGCTCGGTAAGTTACGCGCATTAGGTTCTGGTATTTTGGTAAAAAAAGAAGCGACACCTGCGGAACTACAACGTTTATCAGGTTTAACTGACCTCGCGGCTTCACAACAAAAAGTGGCATTGGCTGCGTTAGAAAAAGTCTTTGCTCTTGATCCAAGCATTCAAACAGAACTCGAAGGCTTAACAAAAATCGCCGCTGAAAACTACACAACCGCCATCGAATTAGTGCGAAAAGAAATATTAACTACACCTCAATTGACTTACGCAGCAAGCGATTACTTTGATATTTATACCAAAACCATCGACAGTTACTCTAAACGTAACGAACAAGGGATGAAGTTATTAGGCACGTTGTTGACTGATAAGGCACAAAAGTTACGGCAAAAAGAGCTGTACATCAGTTTTGGTTTATTGGCATTAATATTAATCGGCACGGCATTCACTTTTTATATTATTCGCAGTATTACCAATCCACTGGGTCGATTAGTAGATGTTATGCAGAAGCTGGCAGGCGGCGATAACACTATCCGTGTTAATCCTGAAACCTTTGACGAATTAGGTTTAATGGGGCGGCAGTTTGACATGATGGTTGACCAACGCGAATTAGTTAGTGCGGGTATTCAAAAAGAAAACGAAACCTTAAACACCTCAATTATTAACTTACTGCAAGCGGTGGCAAAACTATCGCAAAAAGACCTTACCGCTAAAGTACCTGTTTCCGAAGACGTCACAGGTCTGATTGCCGATGCGTTAAACTTACTTGCCGATGAAACAGCCAAAGTTTTGAATAGGGTTGTGCAGCTTGCGGGTAACGTAGCGAATGTATCACAACAAGTAAAAACCCAATCAGACAACGTTATTCAGGTAGCGTTAGAAGAAAAACGTGAAGTAGAACAATCTAACATCGAACTTAACAGCGCGTCTGAAGCAATGCTAGAAGTAGCGCGCCTCGCTGTTTCTTGTAACGAAGCGGCAGAACGCGCCATTAAAAATACCGACAAAGCACAAGAGACTGTACTAGACCCCGTGCAGGGCATCACCACCATTCGTGACACCATCCGCGAAACAGAAAAACGGATGAAACGACTCGGTGAACGTTCGCAAGAAATTGGCAGCGTTGTAACCTTGATTAACAACATCGCTGAACGTACCCACATTCTCGCACTTAACGCGTCTATGCACGCGGCATCAGCGGGTGAGGCAGGTCGTGGTTTCGCGGTTGTTGCCAACGAAGTACAGCGACTGGTAGAAACAGCCGATACGGTTATCACCATGAACTAAGCGATTGGGCAGGTTGTCAGAGGAACAGATTTGGCACAACAAGCGGGTAATGAAATGCGCATCACGCGTGATACGACAGCGGATCTGGTACTGTTGGTACAACGTATCGCCGCTGACTCTAACGCGCAAGTAGTCGCCACGCAAAGTTTACAAAGACGTGCGGTGGAAATTAGTAAAAGTACCGAAGAAACCTTTGAGAAATTACAAGCACAAGGACTACAAACTGAACAGTTGGTGGGATTATCTAACGACTTAGTACAATCAGTTGGGGTATTCACACTGCCACAACCCAAAGTGGCGTAAGCAGAGTAAAATGATACCGTTCGTGGTGAGCTTGTCGAACCACATTCACACTTCGACAGGCTCAGTGCGAACGGTTTTTAATCATTTTATTGACGGTTGACTATATTCAAATCAAGCTGGGCAAGCAAACTTGCCCAGCTTTTTTACTCAAACTTACAAATAATTCACCTGTGGCTTACCATCGGCTGCCAATAACTCACCTAAAGTAAAAACCGTTTCACCCAGTTTAGTCAGCATATCCAATGTCGCTTGTTCATCTTCTGCGGCGACACAAATAATCATCCCCACACCGCAATTAAACGTCGTCAACATATCGGCTAATGCCACATTACCTTGTTGTTGCAACCAGTTGAACACAGCGGGAAATTCCCACGCCTGTAAATTAATGTTGGCATCAATGCCTTCGGGCAATACACGCGGTAAATTTTCTGTTAAACCGCCTCCTGTAATATGCGCTAAGGCATGGACGGGGACTTTATCCAGTAGAGCTAACAACGATTTGACATAAATAGTCGTCGGTTTCAACAAGGCTTCACCTAACGTTGACTCACCGAATGGGTCACTTAATGACGCGTTGCTATGCGTAATAATTTTGCGTATCAACGCATAACCATTGGAATGTGGCCCTGAAGAAGCCATGCCAATTAATTTATCACCGACTTGCACTTTGCTACCGTCTAGCACTTTAGATTTTTCGACGATACCGACACAAAATCCCGCTAAATCGTATTCACCATCAGCATACATACCTGGCATTTCAGCGGTTTCACCGCCGACTAACGCCGCACCTGCTAACATACAGCCTTTGCCTATGCCCTCTATTACGGCGGCAGCGGTATCGACATCTAACTTACCTGTGGCAAAATAATCCAGAAAAAATAACGGCTCAGCACCTTGGACGATAATATCGTTGACACACATCGCCACGAGATCAATGCCCACCGTGTTATGGATATTTAAATCAATCGCTAATTTTAATTTAGTGCCGACACCGTCCGTGCCTGATACTAAAATCGGCTGTGAATAACGGTCTAACGGCAATTCAAACATCGAACCGAAACCCCCTAAGCCTGCCATTACCCCCGCTGTACGCGTTGCGGCCGCAATCGGTTTGATGCGTTCAACTAATTCATTCCCTGCTGCAATATCAACACCAGCACTTTTATAATTCAAACTTTCTACCATTTTCACGCATCTCTTTTAAACAATATTGTGGCGATATTGTACAAGACCTGCGCGGTTTTGTGCGACCGATAAACAGCTTAGTTTTTTTTGGGTTAAAATCAATGCACGAATCAGTTGAATTTCAGTGCAAAAATAATTAAAGTGGCGGCGGCTGATAGTGAATAGCTTTTAATTATTAACAACATAAAGCACTCTGCGAGGAATAAAATGAACATAAAAAAAATGCTGAAAACGGTACTATTTACTGCGGTAATAGTGGCGAATGGTGCGGTTTTCGCCTACAGTCCTGACGAATTAAAAAAAGAATGTCACAAACCAAAATTTACCGACTTTACGCTGACTGAGTATAAAGCCCCTAAAAATATTGAAACTGCACCTGAGTCAGAATTTAGTTTTAGAGCATCCGCGTTTGCCAATCCAACAAGCATTAAACTCACCATAAAAGGTCAAAAAATCCCCTTTACCTTGGAAAGCACCAGCAGTTTTCATCAAGTCAACGCAAAACTACCCGCAGAATACACGGGTAAATATGTCAGACTGAATGTGACAGCTGCCGTGCTTGATGGAACTTGTCACGAAGAAATGGGCTGGTTACTTAAAATCACCGATAAAAAACCCGTAGAAACTGCACCCGATGCTACTGAACAAGCTCCAGTTGCTGAACCAGCCCAAGCTAACCCTGAACCTGTCAAATAAGTGACCGATTAAGCTATAGCTAACGCACAATAAAATGATACCGTTCGTGGTGAGCCATTCGACAAGCTCAGTGCGAACGGTTTTGTAATCATTTTATTAACGGCTTATATTTCCATCGGTGACAGCTCAATAGGCGTACTGACATCCAATAATTGCGTATCAAACTTTAGACTGACTCCCTTAATTCTTGAACTTGCCGTGTGTAAGCGCATAGAAATTACCCAGCCATTAGAAAAACGGACATGAATATAGCTATTACCTACCTGCATTGCTTTTAATGACTGTACAGGTGGCATGGCAGCAAATTCATGAATATCTATTTTGTCACTGTAGACCATAATTTTATGATAATCCGTCATACCCACAATAAAACTAAAAAATTGCTGTGCATAAGGGTGTTGAGCAACGTGTAGATTTAAAAAATCTGTGACCAGCTGACACATCGGCGCGTATAACTGCGTATCAATAAAATCTGCTTGAATCACCTTTAACTCAGAAAATTCGACCGCGCCATTTTTTAGCTGTGCCGCACTGCTTAAAAAAGCATCGGTTATTTTTTTATACTCAGCGCGGTACTGTATATCCTCTAGCGAATTTTTTACAAACCCGCCCTGCGTCGCCGTTGCCGTTGGTCGTTGATGTTTTAAGGCAGTGTGATTATGTTTAACCGATAAATTGACAATTTTACCTGCAATAACCAGCCGTATATCAGTGACATCGCCTTTTTTTGCCGCATCATCATTTAAACGTTCCAGCGTTATCTTGCCTGAATTAATCGTATGCTTGCTTACTAACCATGTAAAAATAGTCTCCGCACTGTCGATAAAATGCGTTTGTTGCGGTTCAGCAAGCGCAGTAAACTTCACGCTGTCGCGTTGTTGATCGGCTAACGTACCGCCTAATAAGACGAGATTAGGGATTTTTTTAATTAACATACTAACAATGGCAAATTCCAACGCCCTGCCATTTCTATCAGAAATATTTTCTGCCATCGTCATTCACCAAAAAAAGTGGAAATTGTGCAGCCCAAAGCAATGGCGAGCTTGTTAATATTTTCCAGCGAAACATTGCGTTGACCACGCTCCAAAGAGCCAATATAAGTGCGATGCAAGCCAGATAAATCAGCCAATTTCTCTTGAGAAATGCCTCGTTCTGCGCGTAGTTTTTTAACGGTACAACCGAATTTAAGTTTTATATTTTCGTCCATCAGGTCAATATGACTTTTTGGATACTATAAGTCTACAGACTATAAGTAACAATTTTTTGTGGTACAATGAAACGCTTTACACTAAAACGGTTGTGCAACACAGCCACATTACGGCGATTAATAAATTTTTATGAAGATTGTTTCTTTATTTTCGGGGGCTGGTGGACTTGATCTGGGCTTTAAACGTGTGGGCTTTGATATTATCTGGGCAAACGAATATGACAAAGATATTTGGGAAACCCACGAAAAAAACTTCCCTGAAACCGTATTGGATAAACGCTCAATCGTTCATATCCCCTCAAAAGACATACCCGCTTGCGACGGCATTATCGGTGGCCCGCCCTGCCAAAGCTGGAGTGAAGGTGGCACATTACGCGGCATCGACGATAAACGCGGGCAGTTATTTTATGAATTCATCCGCATTTTAACCGACAAAAAACCGTTATTCTTTCTAGCAGAAAATGTATCGGGGATGTTGGCAAAACGCCACGCGCCCGCGCTACAAGGCATCAAACAAAAATTTTCTGAGTGCGGCTATGCTTTATCGTTTTCATTATTGAACGCAGTCGATTACGGCGTGCCGCAAGATAGAAAACGGGTGTTTTTTATCGGCTATCGCAAAGATTTCAACAAACATTTTCACTTCCCTGAACCGTTGTCACACAAAGTTAATTTGCAAGATGCAATTTTTGATTTAAAAGACAGCGCGTTAGTGGCAAAAGACAAAGGGCATACCAACGGCAATGGCTGCGCGTTAGCAAATCATGAATATTTAAACGGTGGCTTTTCGACTATTTATATGTCCAGAAACCGCGTGCGTCATTGGCATGAACCCTCATTCACCATCCAAGCAGGTGGACGACACGCCCCCATTCACCCACAAGCCCCTAAAATGGAATTGGTCGAAACCAATAAACGTATTTTTGTGCAAGGGCAAGAAGACCGTTATCGCCGCTTAAGCGTTCGAGAATGCGCCAGAATCCAAACTTTTCCTGACGACCATATTTTTTATTACAAGAACTTATCGGCAGGTTACAAAATGGTCGGCAATGCTGTACCATCTAATTTAGCAGAAAGTTTAGCGCGGGCGATTTATACGGATTTACAGCGGGACTCGATTTTGTAGTTTGAGTGAATTAACACTTCTTTACACAACTTCGCCATAAATATGAATTCGACACAAATTAAATGCCGTGCTGTTTTTACCCTCTTTGCCATAATTGGTTTCGGGCCAATTTCACTGGGTTGTTTGATTGGTATGTATGTAGTGATATTCAGACCCCTCTGGTTTTGGAGACTCACAGGTAATTTGTATGAAAAACAACCATTGCCTCAAACCATTATCGAACCCGACACGATACAGACCAAGCAAACACGAAAAAAAAGCTTTCTCTGCTTAGTAGGATTGCTCATCCTTGATATTGCACCTGTCCCTGTGACACCCGTCGTCGCTTTTGCGATTATCTTAAGCAGACCAAAATGGTTCTACCAATTGGTCGCTAAAATTTATGGCAGCAGTTCAGCTTAGCCTTACACACCGCGCTAAAAAATCAAAATCCACTGGTTGTTGATACGGGAACTTAATGGTAGTGACACAGCGCGTGGAAACGAGAGAACAGAGTTTGGAAACGAGAAAGGTCAGACGAATTATCGTTCCAACGCTCCGCGTTGGAATGTGTCTGAGGACGCTCCAGCGTCCTCGTTTCAGTTTGTCTTATTGATGTGTGTTTTAGCAATGAAGACGCTGGAGCGTCACACAGGCATTCCAACGCAGAGCGTTGGAACGATGCAATATTTAGTTGTCGAGAAACTCAAAATTCTTTTTTGCCCAAGTTGTAAAATCAGTTGCAGTTTTGCCTGCAAGCTCGTTCGCTAATTCAATTTGAGCATCATAATTTCCACCTAAATTAAGTATATAGCCAAAGCAAAATACAATGATTTAAAAGAGCTGAGAGAACAGTGTATCAGTGGAGCAGTTTTTCTTTCTTCTAAGTGCTTTAGCTTGCGCCCATTTGTGTTCAATAGGATTTAAGTCAGGTGAATAAGGCGGCAAGAATTCCAAGCTATGCCCCGCCTGTTGGA
>SHZG01000104.1 GCA_009692395.1 Methylococcales bacterium
CGCTATTTCCTCAAGCGTTGCCGACGGATATTGTTTTATATAGCTTAATAAATCCTCATCGCTAAACTTCCTTTTATATTCTGTTCTTACCTTGGGTGCTAAACTTCCAGTCTCTTCATATTGTCTAATCCAACGATTTAATGTGTCTTGTCCTATAGTAAATATCTGTATAATTACAGTCTTGGGACATCATGCTTCGTAGCAGTTTATTACGCATTTTCTCAGATCTTCGCTGTAGGCTTTTTTCATGGGATTTTATAGAAATAAATGGATTATGTTGAAACTAAAATACTATACCAAGTACAATCACGCGTCGAATCGTTACGCACCGCGCTTATCGAAAGTAAAAACGATGCCCAAATCGCGCTAGAAAAATTACGCGAACTCACAGGTGATGCCGTTACCCATATTCAGCCCGTGCGTTTAGATAGCAAACAGCCGCCTCCCGAAGGGAGTGTTGACACTTGGATAGAGCAAGCAGACAGCATTAACCCCGACTTAAACGCGCTTAAAGAGGCAGTTAAATCGGCAGACCAAAGTATTTCTGCCTATCGAGCAGGCCATTTACCGCGTGTTGAATTACAAGCAGGGGCGAATTATGCTGATACGGGATTTAACAATCAGCAATCACCTGCTTATACAGTTGGTACAGTCGGTGTTGAAGCCACAATTCCAATTTATGAAGGTGGTATTACCAATGCAAAAGTCGATGAAGCGATAGGGCGTAAAGGCTACAATTCTGCGCAACTCGAACAAAAACTGCATGAACTGGAAAAAATAACCCGCGATGCTTATTTAGGGATGAGTATCTAGCAAGCGCGTAGCTTAGCCACTGACCGCCAACTAGATGCGAATGAAAAAGCTAAACTGGCCATGGAAAAAGGCTATGAATTGGGCGTAGTGTCCATTATTGACTTACTCAATGCAGAAAAACAACTGTCTGAAGCGCGCAAAGTACAACACCAAGCGCGTTATCGTTATTTTAAAGCGCGTAGTAACTTATTACAGCAAGCGGGTCGTTTAGATGTTGAGGAATTGGCAAAATTAAATGACTGGTTGATAGCAGAAACTGCCGCTGCTGATTCTACTGTTAAGCCAGAAACACCTAAATGATTACTATCATTCAACGCGTAACCAGCGCAAAAGTGACTGTCAACCAGCAAGACATTGGCAGTATAGACATTGGCATACTGGCTCTGGTTGCCGTTGAAAAAACCGACACGCAAAAAGAGGCAGAACGCTTGTTAGAACGCATTCTTAATTATCGAATTTTTGCCGATGACGCGGATAGGATGAATTTGAGCTTGCGAGATATTAACGGGGGTTTATTGTTAGTGCCGCAATTTACACTAGCGGCGAATACCCAAAAAGGCAATCGCCCCAGTTTTGTTTCAGCCGCACCGCCTGAGCAAGGACGCGAGCTATTTTCTTATCTACAACAATACGCTATTACTGTGTATGAAAATGTGCAGTTCGGGGAATTTGGTGCAGATATGCAGGTGGTATTGATTAATAATGGCCCTGTGACGTTTACGTTGAGAACCTAAAACTCACCATCGTAGGTTGGGTTAGGCGATAGCCGTAACCCAACATTTGAACGCGTGGATTAAGACAAACCCAACACATCCTGCATATCGTACAAACCACGGTCTTTATCCGCTAACCACACCGCCGCACGCACCGCGCCATTAGCAAACGTCATACGACTACTGGCTTTATGAGTAATTTCTAAGCGTTCGCCGTCATCGGCAAACATCACCGTATGTTCACCCACAATGTCACCCGCGCGAATGGTAGAAAAACCGATGGTTTTAGCATCACGTTCACCCGTGTTACCTTCCCTACCATAAATCGCACAGTCTTTTAAATTACGTCCTAAGGTGTCGGCAATCACTTCGCCCATGCGTAACGCTGTACCCGAAGGCGCGTCTACTTTATGACGATGATGAGCTTCAATGATTTCAATATCGGTATAGTCGCCCATAACTTTCGCCGCCATTTCTAACAGTTTCAGCGATAAATTAACGCCAACGCTAAAATTAGGCGCGAGTACGATGGCTATGTCCTCGGCTGCTTTAGCAATTTCAGCTTTTTGCGCGTCGCTGTAGCCCGTTGTACCGATAACAACTTTTTTACCCGCGCGGCGACATTGTTCAATAAAGTCCATAGACGCATCGGGGCGAGTAAAATCAATCAATACATCAAATTCATCTATGACCGCCGCTAAATCTGCCGCCACTTGAACACCTACCGCACTAATACCAGCCAATTCACCAGCGTCTTTGCCAATGGCAATACTGTCTGGGCGTGAAACCGCAGCGGTAAGGGTCGCATTTTTTGTCAATAAAACAGATTTGATTAAACACAAACCCATGCGCCCAGACGCACCTACAATTGCAATACGATTCATGATTATCCTGCTACAAATCAAAAAAGTTTTTCACGCGATCTACCCACGATGATTCTTGTGGGCTGTGATGTGTACCGCCACTGGTCAACGATTCACCCAGTTTTTCTATGATGGCTTTTTGGTCTTTAGTCAAATTAACAGGCGTTTCAATCTGAATTTTGCACAATAAATCACCAACAGGGCCGCCGCGCACTTGCTTAACCCCTTTGCCGCGTAATCTGAATGATTTACCCGTTTGGGTTTCGGCAGGAATTTTTAATAATACTTTGCCATCTAACGTAGGGACTTCAATGTCATCACCTAAACACGCAGTAATAAAACTAATCGGCACTTCACAATACAGATTCGCACCATCACGCGTAAAAATCGGATGTGGTGTTACTTGAATATCAATGTATAAATCACCAGAAGGCCCGCCGCGTTCACCCGCTTCACCTTCACCTGTTAAACGAATTCTATCGCCTGTATCAACACCCGCTGGGATTTTTGCCGATAAGGTCTTAATCTCTTGCACGCGTCCTTGACCGTGACATTTACCACAAGGGTCTTTGATTAATTTACCCGTACCACGACAAGTCGGACACGTTTGTTGTACAGAAAAGAAACCCTGCTGAATTCTGACTTGCCCGTGACCATGACAGGTTGGACAAATGATAGGAGTAGAGCCTTTTTTAGCTCCCGAACCGTTACATTCGCCACAAGTCACTAGCACAGGAATACGGATTTTTTTCTCAACGCCTGCAACGGCTTCTTCTAAGGTGATGTCTAACGAATGGCGTAAATCTGAACCGCGTTGACTGCTACTGCCCCGCTGTTGTCTACCACCACCAAAAATATCACCAAAAATATCACTGAATCCATCGGAACTAAAGCCACCTGATCTACCACCACCACCCATTGATGGATTAACGCCTGCATGTCCAAATTGATCGTAAGCTGAGCGTTTTTTAGGATCCGATAACACTTCGTAGGCTTCTTTGATTTGCTTAAACTTCACCTCTGCGGCTTCAGGATTATCAGCGTTTCTATCAGGGTGAAATTTCATTGCCTTGCTACGATAACTTTTCTTAATTTCTGCGTCACTGGCGTTACGCTCAACCCCCAGTAATTTATAAAAATCTTCTTTTGTTGCCATTGTTAATAATCTATTGTGTTGTTAGTTGTTGTTATTATAAAACAGATGAACAGCTATCCATTATACATGCGGGAAGCTAATGTAAGTAAACGCGTCATAAAGGGTAAATATGGTAGCTGGCTAACCAAATATCAACCCCATACGCAGCAACTTAAAGAAACTTGCATAATAATCAAAAAACACATCGTTCCAATGCTCTGCATTGGAATGCGTGAGTGGACGCTCCAGCGTCCTGTAACACATCATGAAGACGCTAGAGCGTCTTCGGCGGCATTACAACGCAGAGCGTTGTAACGATTATCTTGTTGTTTTATTTATTGACTATTTATCGTGATAACACGCCGTTAACAAAGCCTGCATTTTAGCGAGTCCCAGTGTTTGTGTGAGTTCAATATTACGTTGCGGAATACCTTCAACATCAGGGTAACTATTGACTGCACGGTCAATGCTGGTTTCACGCAACAGGTGTAACATCGGATACGGGGAACGATTGGTATAATTTGCAGGATCGTCTAGCTTCGCGCCTTCAAAACAATAATCTGGATGAAAACTTGCCAGTTGATACACGCCTTCGTAGCCTTGTTCGTACAGCAAGGTTTCGGCAATTTCTATAAAATCCAGATAATCATCAAACGATTTACAGGCATTGGCATAAATCAATAACGTGGTTTCAATATCAGCATCAGTGTCTAAACGCTCACATTCCTGCATCAAATGCATCAAACAGCCTTCTATGTCAGTATTTTGGTCAACACTAAAACGAATGCTACCGCGTTCTTGCTCACGGCGTGCGAACGGGCAGATATTGTGGGCAATCATAATGGAGGTTAGCCACGTTTGCGTGGCAGTAATGTAAGGTTGTTCATCGTTCATAATTGTGTCACTCCAAAGATAGAATAAAATCCCATTGCACTTGATTGACGGGCATAATGGACAAGCGATTACCGTTTCTTACCAACGTAAAATCCGTCAATTCGGCTTTGGTTTTCAGTTCTTTCAGCGTGATAGTGCGTGATAATTTTCTAACATATTTCACGTCTACTCGCATCCAGCGCGGTGTATTCGGATCGCTCTTCGCATCAAAATGGTGGTCATTAACATCAAACGCAGAGCAATCAGGATAGCCTTCTTTGACCACGTCCATGATGCCGACAATACCCGCTTCTGCACAGTTGGAATGATAAAAAAATACGCGATCGCCTACTTTCATGTCATCACGCATCATATTCCGCGCTTGATAATTACGCACACCATCCCACGGTTCAGTTTGCGCGGGACGACTTATTAAATCATCGATGCTAAAGCTGTCGGGTTCGGATTTCATTAGCCAGTAGTTCATAGCGCGCGCCGTTCTGCTTCGGTTTTTGCGACCTTATCACGCAGATACACAGGCATCGCCAGTTCCACAGGCACAGCTAAACCTTGTTCAAAGCCACGCACACCCAACCGTGCAATTAACGCGGCACGTGGCAAATTATTCGTTTCATAATGACTCACCTGCCCTGTTAAGCGGCTCATTAATTCATCGGCATACACGCCCCAACCTGAACCAATCCCCACACCGACACTCTCAACAGCACAATCAACTAAAGAAGCTGGCGTGACTGATTCATCACCGATAAGCTCAGCAAATCCCAACGCGTCACGCTTATATACGCCCCAAAAAATTTCTGCCATGCGGGCATCTATCGCGGTAAACGCCAAGTTGTTCTCAGTACGATCAAAAAATTCTTGCGCCATCGCCGCTAAGGTCGAAACACAGACCACAGGCAAATCTGCGCCCAAGGCAATGCCTTGAATCACCCCCGTGGCAATACGAATGCCTGTAAACGAACCCGGCCCGCAACCAAACGCCAGCGCGTCTAATTCGGTGGGTTTTAAATTCGCCTCACGCATCAAGTCATCAATCATCGGCAAAATCAGTTGAGTGTGGTGGCGAGGCGCGAGTGCAAAGCGTTCGCTGATTACCCCATCTATATATAATGCAGCGGAACACGCTGCGGTCGCAGTTTCTACGGCTAATAATTTCATTATTCATTCTCTTGTTGGAAAAATGCCTGTACATCGGCAATATCACGCGTGCGGCGCATCGGCGGCACACTATCTAAAAATATCTGCCCGTAGGCTTTTTTTAACAAACGGGGATCGCATATCATCAACACGCCTTTATCTTCGACATCACGAATCAAACGTCCAATGCCTTGACGCAACGCAATCACCGCCGTCGGTACTTGATAATCCATAAAGGCATTTTTGCCTTGTTGGGTCATGGCATCTAAACGGGCTTTTAACACGGGATCGAATGGCGACGCAAACGGTAGTTTATCAATAATCACGCACGATAACGCCTCACCGCGTACATCCACGCCTTCCCAAAAACTCGATGTACCTAATAATACCGCGTTACCCGCTGTTTCAAATTGTTCTAGCAAGCGATTTTTCGACACCGTTCCTTGCACCAACAACGGATAATCTAATTTGCCTTCCAACAATTCAGCGGCTTGTTTTAAAGCGCGGTGACTAGTAAACAGAAAAAACGCCCGTCCACGACTGGCTTGCAACACAGGAATAGCAAACTCAACTAGACGGGGAATGCAATCAACATCATTTGGTTGCGGTAAATTTTTTGGATGATAAAACAAGGCTTGTTTGGCAAAATCAAACGGGCTTTCCCAGCTGTCACTCGCTGCATTACTTAAGCCTAAATTATCAGAAAAATGCTCAAACCGATTCGCCACGCTGAGCGTCGCGGAGGTAAAAATCCACGTTGCCGAATGTTGCTGCATAAAACTTTGAAATTCACTGGCGATATTCAGCGGTGTGCGATTTAAGCTAAACGTCCGTTTATGCGTTTCATACCAGCGTATCCATTTATTATCCGCAGGCTTGAGCATCAATTCCAATTGCCCGATGAGTTCATCACTGCGTTTATGACAGGCTTCCAGCCCTTTGGTTTTTACCGACGCGATTTTTAACTGCTCAGTCAGGCGTACTAACTGGTTTTGCACCGCTGTTAAAGCCGCCATTATTTTGGGATTGTTTTCAATCTCGTGCCACTCGCCGCGTTTTTGTTCCACACCAAACGCAAGCCGCAAATCTTTTACTTCGTGTTCCAGCGTTTCAGCGGCAGTACACAAATCAGGAATATCGGTGGCATCTTTAAAAAATTCCACTAGCGCGTCTTCAGCTAACTCACTGAACTGTTTCGCGCCCACGGTAACGCCTAAAAAATTACTCGCCGTGTCCGCGAGTTGATGTGCTTCATCAATAATAACCACATCAGAAGTGGGTAATAATTCCCCAAAACCGCCATCACGCAACGACCAATCAGCACACAACACATGATGATTCACCACTAAAATATCGGCTTCTTTGGCTTTCTTCCTTGCCTGCACCAAAAAACAAGTATCGTAATCATCACAATCCGAGCCTAAACAATTATCCAGCGTCGAAGTCGCATGAAACCACACAGGCTCAGTATCAGCCACCGTCGCCATCTCCGCAATATCACCTGTGACCGTGCGTTTTGCCCACGCACTAATTTTCGCCAAGGCTTTGGCATCGAATTGACTAAAACCAATGTGTGAAGTCAGCGAGTTTTCTAGCCGATAAGTACACAGATAATTAGCCCGTCCTTTTAACAACGTAGCCACAAACGGTTGATTAAGCGCACGGCGAATCAGCGGCAAGTCTTTATTAAACAGTTGATCTTGCAGGTTTTTCGTCCCTGTCGAAATAATCACTTTCTTACCCGATAAAATCGCAGGCACTAAATAAGCAAACGTCTTACCCGTCCCCGTGCCTGCTTCAGCAATTAAATGTTGTTGGCTATTTATCGCTTTTTCAATCGCCTCCGCCATTTCCAACTGCGCCGCGCGTGGCTGATAACCTTTGATAATTTTGGCTAACGCGCCATTGAGTTTAAAAAATGAAGTGAGTGCTGTCAAGGAAGTGTTGCCGTACTGAGAATTAAAGCGTGCAGTGTAGGATAGTAATAGCAAGAATGCTACCCAGTTACTAGGTTATATGGTAGTTTCGGGTGATTTTTAACTAGCAATAGGTTACTGTACCCAGTATTGCACCATTTCCGCATAGGCTACTCTGTAGCTGTTATAATTTACTGAAACCACATTATTTGAAATATTGGAATAACCATGAAATCAAAAAAGTCAATCTAAAAAACATTTTTTTAGATCCCAATCATTTTAGGCTACATGGTCATGGTAAATATCAATCTGTAGATACCAAAGACTACAAAAATGTAATGGTACAGAAGAGGACGTATAACATGATCCTCGAAGGTGATCGAAGGGAAGGTATTAAGGATCTGGTATAGCCAAAGCAAAATAAAATGATTTAAAAGAGCTGAGAGAACAGTGTATCAGTGGAGCAGTTTTTCTTTCTTCTAAGTGCTTTAGCTTGCGCCCATTTGTGTTCAATAGGATTTAAGTCAGGTGAATAAGGCGGCAAGAATTCC
>SHZG01000105.1 GCA_009692395.1 Methylococcales bacterium
CTTTCGAACATGGATCAAACGACTCAATCGCAAGACCATTGGCTTCTCAAAACTAGAGTTGATGCACGACACCGTCATCGGTTTGCTTATCAACAAGGTCGAATTCGGGCGCGATATTGATTCATAATTACAGATTTAACCCACTACCCGAGCAGTAAGATAATTAAAGATTACGCGGCACTAACAAGAAATAATGCCCTTTTGATTTCATCGGCCCTGCCATTTGACTTGCTTCTTCACCTTGACCCCAATAGACATCACCACGAATTACGCCTTTAATTGCACCGCCTGTGTCTTGTGCCATCAGCAAGCGTTGTAGTCTTTTGCCTTGGACGGGATGATCTGCATCCAGCCAAATAGGCACGCCATAAGGTAGGTTTTTGTGGTCTATGGCTACACTGTGTTGTGCCGTTAGCGGCACTGCCATTGCACCTGCTGGCCCTACATTCGGATCTACAGGCGTATAGCGAAAATAGATGTATGAGGCATTGCTGAGCATCAATTGCTCACCTTCCTCTGGGTGTTGCTCTATCCACGCGCGGATGGTCTGCATGGAAATATCGGCTTTGGCAATTTCGCCGTTATTGACCAGCGTTTTACCGATTGCATAATATTCATGCCCGTTACCGCCTGCAAAACCTAAGCCAACCATGCTGCCATCATCCATTACCACACGCCCAGAGCCTTGGACTTCCATAAAGAAAGCCTCAATGTAATTATCAACCCACAAGAGTTCTAAGCCTTTACCCGCTAACGCGCCTGCTTTGATTTGAGCGCGACTGTGATTGCGTAAGCCACCGCTGGGCATACGATAAATCGGCACGTTATAACGCGCTGATTGATGGCGTGAACCATGCAGTTCGGGTAAATAATAGCCTGTGAACATACCATCAAATTGACCGTTTTCACTGACGGCGTAAGGCTTGAACCATTGTTCAAAGAACTGGCGTTCTTGTCCGCGTGTAACGGGTTTGGAACAGACTGCTTGCCAATCAGCAATCCGACCTAAATGAAAGTTACCGCTCATGACTTTATCAGCAGACATACCGTTCCAGCGTTTACACGAATGTTTAAAGGCTTTAAATGCCGCGACATGATCGTCACTCATCCAACCAGCTAGGACATTAAAATCACTAGGATGCAGTTGAATGTTGCTGGCTCTCGTACTAATCGGCGCACCTGTTATCACGGGTGGCGTTGCAGCTTCTGAGACGATGGGGATAGTGGGCTGCGTAGTATTAGCGAAGGGTTTGGTTGGTTGATTGGGATAAACAATCGTCGGTGGACTGATTAACGGTGTTTCGGTACAGCCACCAAGTAACAATAACGCTAACAGCGCGGTGTGGCGAATAGGGTGTAATTTCATATTATTTTCCTGATAAAAAGGGGGCATCTGGGGGACGAAATAAATCAGCTGGTTCTGTTTTTAGACATGACTGCCAGTCCTTGAAGGTCTGGCAGTCATTAATGGGCATTATTTTTTCAAAACCACTTTCGCCTCATGCCAAAACGCATCCAATTCATCTAACTCACAATCCCTTAGACTACGACCAGACGCTTCCACCTGTTGTTCAATATAATTAAAGCGTTTCGCAAATTTTTTGGTGCTTTGTTTAAGAGCGACTTCGGCATTGACGTTGAGATGACGCGCCAGATTAACGGCGACCAGCAGTAAATCACCGACTTCTTCTTGAATATGGGCTTGGTCGCCTGATTGCCACGCTTCTTTGATTTCATCCAGTTCTTCTAAGACTTTATCAAACACAGGCGGCACGGTTTTCCAATCAAAACCATGTTGTGCGGCGCGGTCTTGAATTTTTTCACATTCAATCAATGCAGGCAGATTGCCTGCCACGCCTGATAACACGCTGACACGCTCAAGCGATTGGTTTTTTTCCAGCCGTTCATCGGCTTTGGCTTGTTCCCACGCTTGATGACGCTGGGCATCGTCAGTAAACACCGCATCACCAAATACCTGAGGATGACGGCGTATCAACTTTTCAGTAATGCCAGCGGCGACTTGTTCAAAGGTAAACAAGCCGCGCTCTTCGGCAATTTGCGAATGAAACACCACTTGCAATAATAAATCGCCCAATTCCAAACGCAAATCATCTAAATCATTGCGCTCGATGGCATCGGCAACTTCGTAGGCTTCTTCAATAACGTAGGGAATTAAACTGGTGAAGTCTTGTTTAACATCCCACGCGCAACCTGTGTCAGGGTCTCGCAGTTGCGCCATGATGTCCAATAATTGTTGGGTGTGTTTCAGCATGATTAGAACGAATGCCCAAAGTTTTCGCGGTAGCGTAGTTTGAAGCCGTCCATGTTAAAGGTGTGATTTTGTGTGCCGTGATGCTCAATTTTAATCGCACCCAATAATGACGCAATACGTCCTGTGACTTCCCAATCCAGCTCATTCATTAAGCCATACAGCAAACCTGCACGGTACGCATCACCGCAACCTGTAGGATCTTTAATACCATTGGGTTGTGCCGCTGGAATGTCAATAACACGACCTTCTGTATAAATTTTAGAACCTTGGCTACCTAAGGTGACAATCAAGGCTTCGACGCGGCTCGCCATGTCTTCTAATGACAAACCAGTACGTTGCTGCATGAGTTCAGATTCATAATCGTTGAGTGTCATCCACGTCGCTTGGTCGATAAATTTCAATAATTCCGCACCGTTGAACATTGGCATTCCTTGGCCGGGATCAAAAATGAATGGAATTTCTAATTCAGCGAACTGCTCAGCGTGTAACTGCATACCGTCTTTACCGTCAGGCGACACGATACCGATGCTGATGTCTTTGTTATTGGTAGGAATAGAATTAACGTGGGAAAAACTCATTGCACCTGGGTGAAAAGCGGTAATTTGATTATCGTCTTCATCGGTAGTGATATAGGCTTGACCTGTAAAATGATTATCCAGCACATGAATAAATTGGCTTGATAAACCATTCGCGCTTAACCATTCGCTGTACGGTTCAAAATCATGCCCCACTACTGCCATAATTTGTGGCTGTTCACCCAGCAGGTTTAAGTTATAGGCAATGTTACCCGCACAACCACCGTATTCACGACGCATGGTAGGCACTAAAAACGACACATTTAGCATGTGCGTTTTTTCAGGCAAAATGTGATGTTGAAATTTGTCGTGAAACACCATGATGGTGTCGTAAGCCATTGAACCGCATATTAATGCACTCATTTATAATCCTCTTTTATAATAAAATTAATGCCCATGTCGCCGCCGCCCATATTAGCGACAGCATAACAGCGGCTGAACCAATATCTTTAGCGCGACCTGATAATTCGTGATGCTCAAAACCCACACGGTCAACCACTGCCTCTACGGCTGAATTGAGTAATTCCACCAACAGCACTAACACAATGCTACCGATAAGCAATACTTTTTCAATGTTAGAATGCCCTAGCCAGAATGCCAGCGGAGTAGTGATGACAAACACACTCACTTCTTGTCTAAAGGCTTCTTCGTGTGTCCACGTTGCTTTAAAACCAGCGACTGAAAAGAAACACGCGTTAATGAGGCGTTTTATGCCTTTTGCATTTGGATTTGCCATAATAAATTATTAGTTGATTGATTGTTGATAAGCGTCAGCATCAAGTAGAGCATCTAAATCAGTTAGATGATCCGCTTTAATACAAAACAGCCATGTTTGATAGGGCTGCTCATTGACTTGTTCAGGTTCATCGGCTACAGCTTCATTGATAGCGATAATTTCACCCGCCACAGGACTGTATAAATCAGATGCCGTTTTTACCGATTCGACTACTGCGCATTGCTCACCCGCGCTGACTTTACGTCCCAGTTGAGGCAAATCAATATAAACTAAATCACCTAACTGCTCTTGAGCAAAATCGGTAATACCCACGCGAACCACATTGTCGTCTTCTAACTGCACCCATTCATGGGACGCTGCATACTTTAAATTTTTAGGTAAATCATTCATTATTAGTTCTCAAAAATAATCTCATGTTTCAATCCACACCCGACCTCATCCGTTAAGCGACACTAGCCAATGGGTAGTGGTCGATGAATGAAGGCGAAAAGTTCAGGGTAACGCGCTCGCTCCTTCTGTTAAACTATTAGCTATTATACTAACAAACAGCTATAAAATATGCCGCACATCCTAATTTATACCACCAAAATATGTCCTTACTGTGTCATGGCGAAACGACTACTTGATAAAAAAGGGGCGAGCTACACTGAAATTAATGTCGATGGTGAGCCACAACTTCGAGAAGAAATGATGCGCAAAACCAACCGCCGCACCGTACCGCAGATTTATATTGATGATTTTCATGTCGGTGGCTTTGACGAGTTATACGCATTAGAGCAACAGAAAAAACTGGATGACTTATTGTTATGAGTGTTGATACCACGCCAATTAATAACTATGTTGAATCGCCTTGTGTAAAAAACTGCTGTTTGGATGATAATGATATTTGTTTGGGGTGTTTTCGTTCGCTGGAAGCAATAAGAAGCTGGCAGCAAGTAGATAATCAGACGCGTCACTGTTTTTTAATGAATGCACAATGCCGTAAAAAAGCCCATAAGACTAAAATAACACCAACGTGTGATACAGGAGATTTGCAATGAAACAATTACACCGAAAAGATTTGTTTGGCTGGTCAGAGTTTAATGAAGAACGTAATCTGGATTTTCACAGTGTGTTGTGGGTGCGTGATGAAGGTAATGTGTTAATTGATCCATTGCCGATGTCTGAACACGATCACGATCATTTACAACGCTTAGGCGGTGTTAATTATATTGTCATTACTAATAGCGATCATTGCCGCGCGACGGAACACATTGCCAGCAGTACAGGGGCGATAGTCTATGGCCCAGCGGCTGAAGAAGACCGTTTTCCTATTATCTGTGACCATTGGATTCATGATAAAGAAGAGATATTTGCGAGGCTGATTGCCTATCAACTGCATGGTTCTAAAACAGCGGGGGAACTCGCGTTATTATTAGATCATCACACGCTAATCACAGGCGATTTAATCCGTTGCCATCTGGCAGGCGAATTGTGTTTACTGCCTGATGCTAAACTTGCCGATAAACAGTTAGCAATAAAATCTGTTAAACGGTTGGCTGAAATATCCAATATTACTGCCATATTAACAGGCGACGGTTGGCCGTTGTTTAGTCATGGTAGCGAAGCATTACACCGCTTGGCGCGTTCACTCTAACGTATAACCTCGACGTAAAAACTATCTTAAGTCTTTGTACGCCGCCCATATTTAGCTTAAACGCTATTTTGCTACATGTACGTTCACTTTTTGGCAAACCGACGTTTGAATTATGATAAAAAATATTCCTTTAAAACTCTATAGTCTGATTATTATTGTTATTTGCAGCTGTTTTGCGGTGGTTTATAGCGATGTGCATCTATTCACGGATCATAAAATCAGCCCGCCGATACCCCTTAATAGCCAACACGCGCCCGTGTCTTATACTAAAGACGTGAAGCCTCTCTTGGACTCGCGCTGTGTTGCTTGCCATAGTTGTTATGACTCCCCTTGCCAACTAAAACTGACTGCTTTTGAAGGCTTAAGTCGGGGCGCGACTAAAAAAACGGTTTACGATCATGAACGCTTGGAAGCCGTTGAACCGACGCGGTTGTTCATTGATGAAACCAGCACGGAAGGCTGGCGCAAAAAAGACTTTTTTTCAGTGATTAATGAAGCTAACAACAGCCCAGAAGATAATCTTAACAAGTCGCTAGTGGCTAAATTGTTACGCATGAAGCGTGATAACCCGTTGCCAACGAGCGGTAAACTCCTCGAAGACATCGAACTGACACTGGAGCGCGATTTACAATGCCCCACACTGGCTGAATTTGATAAACATCAACAAAAACACCCACTCTGGGGTATGCCTTATGGGCTATCGCCACTGACACAGCAACAAGAAAGCACGCTGTTAAGCTGGTTACAAGAGGGGGCAAAATACGATCAAACCCACGCATTACCTGTGTTAACGGTGCGTGAAATTAATAAATGGGAGACATTTTTTAATGGCACATCATTGAAGGAGCAGCTCAGTAGTCGTTATTGGTATGAACATTTATACTTAGGCGACTTGCATTTTAAAGGACATCCAGCGACTGAGTTTTATAAGTTGGTACGCTCTAAAACCCCATCTGGGCAAGCTATCGCCGAAATCAACAGCGTTCGTCCGTTTGATAATCCAAACACTAGCCAGTTTTATTATCGACTACGCCCCATTACTTCTACCATTGTCGATAA
The DNA here is from genome assembly GCA_009692395.1 of Methylococcales bacterium. GTDB lineage: Bacteria > Pseudomonadota > Gammaproteobacteria > Methylococcales > Methylomonadaceae > UBA4132. Next base: position 6,279 of record SHZG01000105.1, read on the forward strand.
AGATCATTTCGTTTACACCTTAAGCGATGAAAAAATGGCACGGTTACGCACACTGTTTTTAACGCCCGACTACACCATCACTGAGTTACCTAATTACGCTCAAGTCAGTGCGGCAAATCCGTTTGAAACCTTTAAAGAACTGCCTGAAGTATCGCGTTATCAATTTTTACTGGATGATTCCCTGTTCTTTTTCTCTGGCTTTATTAAAGGCCCTGTGTGCATGGGGCAAGCGGCGTTAAACGTGATTCGAGATCAATTCTGGGTGGCGTTTCTCAAACCACAAACCGAATACAACGCAGAAAGCACCCAGTTTTTAGCTGACAACAGCGAGCATTTACAAATGCCCGCATCCGAAGGCGAAGGTATTGGCTTTAAAGCATGGCGACAGTTTCAGCAACGCCAAGAGAGCTACTTACAAAACAAAGATACCTTTATCAGCGACGTAGTATGGCAACAGCAAGCCCCTGACTTAAAATTAATCTGGGACGGTGATGGGCATAATGAAAATGCGTTGCTCACAGTGTTTAGGCATTATGACAATGCCACCGTAGTGACAGGATTATTAGGGAAAACACCGTTGACTGTGTGGGTAGTCGATTACCCAATATTTGAGCGCATTCATTATTTGCTAGTGGCAGGTTATAACGTCTATGGCAGCGCAGGGCATCAAGTCACCACGCGCTTGTACATGGATTTTTTACGCATGGAAGCGGAAAATTTGTTCCTTAAATTTGTCCCATTAACCGCCAAAAAAACGCTGCATGACAGTTGGTATCAAGGCATTGATGTCAAACTGTTCGGCTATTTTGAAACACCCAATTACGGCACGAATAAAGAACCTGCAATTGGCTATCAAAGCAGCGATTATAAAAGCGAATTTTTTGCCAAAGTGCAGCAAAAAGCAAAGCAAGCAGGCGGTAAAGCGGATTTAATTAATCGCTGTCAGCATAACTGTACAGTGACCGACAACACTAACGAACAACAACAAATTGACCAATTTATGCGTCAATTGGCTAATCTAACTGGCAACGACCTGAGTGCGTTACCCGAAGTATCATTTTTGCGCGTTAACACTGCCCAGCCTGAACAAGATCCTGTGTACTCGCTGATTCGCAATAAAAAACTGCGTAATGTGTCGTTTATTTTTGCCGAGGATTTACGCCGCGAACCTGAAAAAGACACGCTCTCGGTGATTCCTAATTTTATTGGCAGTTATCCCAATATCTTTTTTGGCGTAACTGTTGCACAACTCGGTGACTTTATTGAACAGCTTAAACACAGTTCAACCGATGAGGATAAGGATAATTTTTACGGTCATTACGGTATTCGCCGCACTAATCCAGCCATCTGGGACTATTATGATTTTTTCAATCAAAAACACCTCAGCGCACACCCTGAAATCAATGGGATTTTTGATATAAATCGTTACGAAAATCTCTAAAAGACGGGTATTGCCCGCTAAATATATATCATTGTTGTATTTTATCCAAACGTATTCTATTCTTTACTCAGTATGTTAATGAACCTCAAATAGTAGAATTGAGGGTAGTGAGTGACATCTGTGATGATAGATTAAAATTACGGGCAGAATAAAATCACACTTACCTAAAAGACCTTATGAGCTGCTACCAAGAAATCACCTGTCCATTCTGTAAAAGTAACCAGATGGGCAAGTCAGGACGCAATGCAACGGGAGAGCCACGTTACCGTTGTCGAAACCCGTTGTGCA
>SHZG01000106.1 GCA_009692395.1 Methylococcales bacterium
TCTTGCAAGCGCAACGGATTTTAATGCCCGTGTTAAACATCGGCTTGCCTGATAGCTTTGTTGAACAAGGCACACGCGAGGAGTTGCTGGCATTCTGTGGATTGGATACGCAAAGTATTTTGGCGCAGATTGAGGCGTTTTGTGCGTAAACCGTCCATTTGAATAGACAAAAAAAAGCCCCAAAACCAGTTGGTTTTGGGGCTGTCTTATAAGGAACTTTATTACGCTGGAGTTACATTTTCAGCTTGAGGACCTTTGGCACCTTGAGTTACTTGCATAGTAACTTGCTGACCTTCTTTCAAGGTTTTGCGACCAGAACCATTAATTGCACTGTGATGAACAAAAACGTCTTTACCGCCCGCTTGCTCAATAAAACCGAAACCTTTTTCATCGTTAAACCACTTAACGGTACCTACAACTTGCTCTGACATAGTTCACTCTATTCTTAAAAAATCGCCAATCAACTGGCTTTACAAATCCCAACTTCAAAATAAAGCTGGCTCAATCTTTTACTGCGTTCAAATGGTAGCACTAATAAGACAGATAGAGCAAAGACATTTTATAAATGCGTGTGATGAAAAACAGATTTTTTGTTTATATTTGCTTTCCCACTAAGAATCCTAGCCAAGTTACTAATAGACACAAGCCACTATTACCGATAAAAACGCCTAGCATGGTATTCAAATGATTATTAAATGAATAACCTTGATCTATCAAAAATAAGATGACATAGAGACCTGATAAGGTTAAATAAGTACCCAGCATAATCACTACCATTGCTGCGCGATGCTCCATTGGCAGAGCTATTTTTTGCAATAAAATGGTGGCGATAATGCCGATTAAAAACGCCCCTAGTGAGTTGACTATTAATAAGGCATAAGGAATCACCGTATTCGCCCACTGTATAACCCCTCCCGAATACAAAAATAAACTTTTGCCGCACAGCAAGCCTAGCCAGACGGCACACAGACAACCACCGACACTAGAGACGACATTTAATGCCGCTTTGCTGACATTGCCCTGCTCTAGCAAATAAAACGTTTCTAATGAAAAGGTAGAAAAGGTAGTAAACGCGCCAATAAAGCCGATGAGAATTGCCGCTCTGTATTCCATGCCGATAGAAATACGGTGCAGAATTAATGCTTCAGTCAGTAAGCCCATTAAAAATGAACCAATGACATTAACAACCAGCGTACCGAATGGAAAATCGCGCCCTAACCACGCGTACATACCAGACGACACTAAAAAACGTGTCACTGCGCCGCACCCGCCGCCTAACGCGACCACAATCAGTTGGTTCATACTTAGAGCTTAATAAAATGTTCGCGGTAATAGCGCAGCTCTTCAATGGATTCGATAATATCATCTAAGGCTTGATGCTTGGTTTCTTTCTTAAAGCCATCTTTTAACGCAGGAGCCCAACGAGCCGCCAATTCTTTCAGCGTAGACACATCAATATTACGATAATGAAAATACGCCTCTAACGCAGGCATATAGCGCACTAAAAACCGTCTATCCTGCCCAATACTATTACCGCAAATCGGCGAGGTATTCGCAGGCACCCATTGCTGTAAAAACTCAATCGTCAAACGTTCCGCCTCCGCATCATTAACCGTCGAAGCCTTCACTCGCTCAATTAGCCCCGATTGCCCATGATGCAACTGATTCCAATCATCCATCGCCGCCAATGCTTCATTCGATTGATGCACGGCAATCACAGGCCCTTGTGCCAGAATATTTAAATCTTTATCGGTGATAATGGTCGCTATTTCAATAATCAAATCTGTCTCAGGATTGAGACCTGTCATTTCTAAATCTATCCAAATAAGGTGCTGTGAATCTTGTGCCATTGCGTTGAATCCGTTGTCATAAAAGTGGCGGTTAGTGTAGCATTGCGGGTGTCTATCGTCTAACTGCCTGCTTTGTTGAATTGCTAAAACTCAACAACCTAATTTATACGACTGATAAACCGAGCTTTTACCCTACTCATTACGATTAACAGCTGTGAAGCGACTACATTATGACAACACACACCACACCTCGAATTTCAGGTTACAAACAACTGAAAAAATTGCGTACTGTATTAGCGATTGCGCGGGGTAGCGCGATACTGTCAACTTTACAACACGAGGCAGAAGCGACAGTGTCGCAAGACCAAGCCAAACGTGTTACCTATCTAACTGAGTTATTTTCGCGTATTCATCGGGAAATATATCAAGACTGGAAAGAGCAAATTACTGTCAATCATCGGCCGGGTAGTATGAGCGATGCTAACAAACGTAAAGCCTTTCGAGAAATCATTGAGCATTTGGTGTTAGACGGCGAAGGCAATAACCAAGATAGCGCGATTTTTGATAATAACGGCTTTGTTATTCATACCGATAATATTGCCGAACGCTTAAGCCTGTTTTATCTCAATATGCGCAGTGTTCGCCCTTTTTCATTCGGCAATCGGCTCACACTTGATTTATTCATGACCGCCTTGGGTAATCTGCCTGCCTTTAAAGCCGTTTATGAGCAAGGCATTGATTTTAGACGCTTAGCCGCTGATGATCCTATTGCGTTACATGATACTAACAGCCGCGTAGACGATATTAGCCTCGCTTTTCAACACGCACTTGACCCTACGCTGAGTAAAAATTTACAAAATCAGCCCAATTGCTACGGTAAATGGCCAGAAAATAAGCGATTTATTTCAGGTATTCCGTTTTTATCGCATAAAACCGCAGAGGGGATTGACTGTTTGGTGTCGGTCAATGGTGGTTTAGTTCCCTTCGACCGCATTGAGGAAAAATTATTTATCGCAGGCAAGCATTTAGCCGATTATCCGTTGTGTGATGCTGAAAATGTCATTGGTTATTTGCCCGATACCGAGATGTTGCGTGTCGTGGGTAAAACCGATATTGATGGCATTCCTGTCTGTGAAAACGGCGTTGCACCACTATTTTGTCTCGATGTTAATATGTTGTCTGGACTGCGTTCGCCGTCACATACCGAATTAGTGGAATTGCTCAAGCAATGCGCGGGGCGAAAAGCGCAAGTATTTGATTTAGCGGATAACGAAGTGCTTAAACATAAAATGCTGGCGATTGCTGAGGACGATGAACGACTCATTCGCGCGGTGGAAATTGCCTACGATAGGTTGTCTTATATCAGTCAAAAACTCAATCTAGCCAAACAAGTCATCTTTAAAAGCAAAATACCCGATACCCAACCACAATTATTTATGTGCATGGGCGGCGCAGGTTCAGGAAAAACCGCTGTTGAAGAGTTAGCAACCGCGCTGTGTGGTGATAATTTTGTGGTCGCTTCGTTAGATGAGTTTCGTAAAATCAGCGATTTGTATCGTGTATTAACAGCAGCAGGGCATCACAGTGATGATTATATTTATGTTGAACCTTTTGCCAATCGCTTGCGTAGCTTAGTGGCAGAACAGGCTAAACAAAATTCGATTAACATTCTTTACGATGGCACGGGTATTCCTTACAACCCCCGTTACTCCAGCATTGTTGAACAATTTAAACAAGCGGGTTTTAAAACCCAAGTCACCGCTGTCGATGCCTTCCTTGTTAAACCAGAAGGGCGTGAAGATGAATTACCGCGCTCTGCCGTTATTAATAGCGTTAAAGCGCGTTATGAACAAACAGACCGCGCGTTGCCGTGGGTAGTGACTGTCGATAAACATATCCGCGCACCTGCTTCTTTTTTGGATGCCTTAGAGCATAAATCGTTGGAAAAATTGTCACTGTTTGCCAATGATGGTGAGCGTGATTGTCATTATTTAGTTGCTGAAAGTTTCATTTTTTCTAATGAAGAAGTGGATACTTTACAAGCACAACAACGAGACAGTACGCTCAAAGAGTACCTGTATTGTTTGAGTAAACACCATGCTGATTCCGTATTAAAAAACTTAGCTAAACAGGATATTGCTAAGTTATACGCGTTGATTCACCGTAACCCACTGTTTGAAGAAACCAATGTCGCTTATCAAATTTACAGCAGTGGTAATGAAAACCGCGTTTTGGTGATTTATAACGCCAGACGACTAGCGGATTTTGTCGAAAAACGGCAATTAAATCCGAATGCATCGGGTGAACAAGGGCTATTACATAAACCTGAAGCCCTGTCATTTCATGTAGACCCATCGTGCAAAGAGCCGTGGATAACGCGGCTACAAGATTCCTGCTAGGTGATTTTAATGGACTGTCCAAAGTGCAATAATGTGGTCGTTGACAACAATATCCAATGTTCGCATTGCGGCATTTTTTTTGCGAAATATGCCCAATATCATTCGACACAAACCGAACAACCGACTGTATTACCGACTAACATTAAAATCTATCAAGAAGCCGATGAAATTCATCCTTTAGCCGCTTTATTGTTTGAAGATGCACAACAAAACAGTTCAGTGCATTTTATCGGACGGGAAATACTATTTATAGGTCTTGCTGTATGGGGTTGGCAGTTAATGAGTTCGTCTATTGCCAGTAATACAGTCGGCAACTCGTTTTTACATTTGATTAACCTGCCTTTTCACGAGGCAGGGCATATTTTTTTCCGCCCCTTTGGCGCGTTTATTACCTCACTAGGTGGTACATTGGGGCAGTTATTAATGCCATTAATTTGTATGAGAACGTTATTATTTAAAACCCGAGATCCGTTTGGTGCAAGCGTTACCTTATGGTGGTTTGGTGAGAATTTTCTTGATATAGCCCCTTATATGGATGATGCGCGTGCAGGTGAGTTGCCGCTATTAGGCGGCAATTTTGGGCATTCATCGCCTTATGGTTTTCATGACTGGGAATATCTATTAACAGGATCCCATCTAATTCAATATGACCATGTGTTGGCTAGAATCGTTTTTGTGATAGGTGTAATTATTATGCTACTGTCTTTATTGTGGGCAGGATTTTTATTATTTAAACAATACAAAGTATTAACAACATTCTAATCATACTGAGGGGAAAAATTATGAGTCATTATCAACACATTTTATTAGCCGTCGATTATTCGCCACATACCGATTACGTTGCCAACAAAGCAAAATCGTTGGCTGATACTTATCAGGCACAACTCAGTATTATTCATGTACTGGATAATATTCCCATGCCTGATACTAATTATGGCGCGGTGATTCCATTAAACGAAAACTCTGATTATGATTTGCTAGAAATTGAAAAAACCAAGCTCATGGAATTGGGAAAACGCTTCGCAGTGGATGATGATAATCAATGGTTAGTCTGGGGCGTACCTAAAGAAGAAATTTGTTCGTGTGCGACACAACAACAAGTAGATTTAATCGTAGTCGGTTCACACGGGCGACATGGTCTCGCGTTATTATTAGGCTCTACGGCTAACAGTGTTTTACATCACGCGCACTGTGATGTATTGGCGGTGCGCTTGTTGGACAACTAACAAGATTAGAAGTGATTACAAAACCGTTCGCCCTGAGCTTGTCGAAGGGTGAATGTGGTTCGACAAGCTCACCACGAACGGCATCCCTTAAAGTGATGCTATCTGCAAAACGGGTTACATTTTTTCTCTCAGTTTCAAAAAACGTTGATAACGTGTGGTCGAGATTTCACCATTTTCTACCGCCACGCGTACCGCACACCCTTTATCTTGTAAATGCCGACAGTTATTAAACTGGCATTGATTAATGAATGGTTGAAACTCACGAAAACCGTAGGCTAAATCAGCTTCGGATAAACCTGCTAAGCCAAAAATCGCCACCCCTGGACTATCAATCAAATCACCACCATCGATTAAATGATATAAGGTAGCGGCGGTGGTAGTGTGTCTACCATGTTTGGTAATTGCTGACACAGTGTTGACTTTTAAGTCTTTGTCGGGAAGTAGTGCGTTAGTGATAGAGGATTTCCCCACGCCTGACTGCCCCGCTAAAATACTGACTTGACCTTTTAAGACGTTTTTTAATTCATCTAAGCCTGTGGCGGCAGTCGCACTGACACGGTAGAGCGCGTAGCCTAATTTGAGATAGGCTTTCAATTCCTGTTCGATACTGTCAGAGTTAGGTAAATCAGATTTATTGAGTATCAACGCCGCGTTGATATGGCAATTTTCACAAATTGCCAAATATTGATCGACTAGCAAAAAATCACAGCTCGGTTCAACCGCAAACACCACAAAAATGGTATCAATATTAGCCGCGACAGGGCGGACTTTATCGTTGCGAGACGGACGCGCCAACAATGAACGGCGCGGTAGAATCTCTTCAATACGCCCTTGGTCGGGCGATGATTGTGTCCATAGCACACGGTCGCCTGTAGCAACCGTGTCTAAGCGGCGCAAGGTTTGACACAATATGATGTTGCCCTCGTGTTCAACTGCGATACCTTGACCTAAATGAGAAATAACTAAACCTTCTAAGACTCCCATTATATTTTTGTTTCAAGGTGTGCAACACGAATAGCGGCAGGTGGATGGCTGTAATGAAAAGCGGAATACAACGGATCAGGCGTTAATGTATTGGCATTTTCTTCGTAAAGTTTCACCAAACCGCTAATTAACTTGCTAGCTTGCGCGTTGTTTGCGGCGAAATCATCGGCTTCAAATTCAAATTTTCGTTGAAAATACGCGCTAATCGGCTGCATAAAGAACGTAAAACTAGACGAGACAAAAATGAACAATAATAAAGCAACTGCATTGGATTTTTGGGCAATATCTACACCTAAACCCGTGTAAAACCAATCTTGACCAATCAATAAACCTAACACCGCAAAACTAATCAGCGTCATGATTGAAGTCGCCACCAGCATTTTAATAACGTGTTTACATTTAAAATGCCCTAGTTCATGCGCCAATACCGCTTCCAATTCTTCATCATCTAAAGAAGCCACCAAATTATCAAAAAACACGATGCGTTTATTATTGCCCAAGCCTGTGAAATACGCGTTGCCGTGTCCAGAACGTTTTGAGCCATCCATGATAAAAATGCCTTGGCTATTAAAGCCACAACGAGTCAACAAACCCGCAATACGGTCTTTTAACGCGCCGTCTTCCATCGGGGTGAATTTGTTAAATAATGGCGCGATGACCGTTGGATACAGCCAGCTCATCAATAATGAAAAACTGATTAAAATCCCCCACGCCCAGACCCACCATGATGAACCCACGGCATCCATCACCCACAAAATTAACGCCAACAACGGCAAACCGATTGCCGCGCCTAAACCCAAGTTCATGATTTGGTCTTGAATGAATTGTTGTAGCGTACTTTTGTTAAAGCCGAATTTTTCTTCAATTACAAAGGTTTGATACCAGCTACTCGGTAGCTCTATCAGCGTCATCATAAGAAAAATAGTTGCTGTCGCCGCAACGCCCGCCATTAATGGCGAAGTCACCACCGACCCCCAAAAGCTAAATGTCGCGTTAATCACCCCGCCCAAGGTAAGCAGTAACAAAGCAATAATACCAACGATGCTATCAATATGCCCCAGCTTGCCTTTTGCCAGCGTGTAATCAGCGGCTTTTTGGTGGGCTTCTAAAGAAATCGTGGCTTTAAAGGCTTCAGGCACGGCATCACGGTGCGCCGCAACGTATAAAGATTGACGTTTAGCCAACCAAAATTGAATACCAGAAGACAGGGTTAATGCAGCTAAAAATATCAGAGTAAAATAATTCATAAATAACAGAGGGATTAGACGAAAGATAACGCAATGCTACACTAACCGCACTGTTTAATACAATGGACTCAATAGTTACCCACGCAGAGACATAAAACGTGACGGTATACTGACGTTATTTGCTAGGTGAAAATTTAATAGGTAGTGGATTAAATCTGTGATGATAGATTAAAATCACGGGCAGAATAAAATCACACTTACCGAAAAGACCTTATGAGCTGCTACCAAGAAATCACCTGTCCATTCTGTAAAAGTAACCAGATGGGCAAGTCAGGACGCAATGCAACGGGAGAGCCAC
>SHZG01000107.1 GCA_009692395.1 Methylococcales bacterium
TATTACCTTGTACAACCTCGCAACACGTCTCGTGTCGCCCAAGCACAGACCCCCAGTTCCTGTTGTATCCAGTTCATTGCTATCATCGGTTTGTTAGTTCACATTATCTTACTGTACCGCATTGTGGGAAGTTGTGGGTAATCGTGTGTGTCATGCTGTACTAGCCAAGCGACTTCAAACCAACTGATAGCAGATACGCCTACTTTATCTGCTTGTTCTATCTTTTCCATCCATAATGGTTTTAAAAGCTCAGTATTCTGATTAACCCACCATAGCCAAATGTGAGTATCCACAATAATCATTCAGGCAAGTTCCATTTAGCTTGTGTAACTGTATCGATAATATTGCCGACTATTTGTACACGTCCCACTATATCAGGATGGGGTTGACGTTTTGAATGTGATATTTCATCGTCTTCTCATACTAAGAAAATAGCTTCAATCTGTTTATTTGCGGGTAATTTTGGCATGGCTTTAAGAGTACCGAAATTATCTGTTGTTACGATTAACTTTTGAGCATACATATTACGTTTCCTTTTAGTTTTATAGTGGCTGGTCAAAATCTACCATTAAACGGTTAAGCTTCCAACCCCAAAATCCGTGCCAACAACGGCAACACTGCCTTAGCCGTCTCAGAATTATGTTCACCTATCACCGTAGTTTTGGGTAACACCGCTTGATTATGCTGCACCCGTTCACCCATTTGTCGCCGTATCGGTGCATCAAAGGTGCTGAACGTGCGCCGTAACATCGGTAGGATTTGTTGAAAGGCATCGGCGGGTAATTGGCACACCCACGCATCGATAATACCCCACAACACTTCATCGTCAATTAACAACTAACCGCTGCCGCGTAGAAAGCCATCTGCCCACGCGGCACTTTGCGCAGGGCAGTTGCCTGTGGATAAGGCGACGCTTAACCGTCCAGCAACCGTTTCAGCGTCGATGTGGTCGGCTTGTAATAGCAAGCGACAACAGCGTCCAGCGAGTAAACCGTGTAGTCCCAGTTGATTGGAAAGGCTAGTTAATACGCCATACCATGAGGCATTAAAATCCTCGTTAGCCAATAAAATCACCACATCCTGCACGGCTTGAATCAGGGTAAACATTCTTACAGCGGCTGCTTCATTGAGTGAACTACAGGCGGCGGGTAGTCCAATGCAGATGCGCGTCATCAAGCCTTCGACCACAATGCCCACTTGGTCTAGCGAGGTTTTGCGCACATCCCCATAACGCATAAGTTGCGCTAAGCTGGGTAATACCTGCATTAAATGCAGGACATCGGCGGCGATGGCGGCTTAGGTTTGTATGCAGTCAATCAGCACGTCAACCGCTGTGTCTAAATTGGCAAATAGCGCGTCTTGTGCCAGTTTGGTTAAGGCTTCCAGTTGCGTGGTTTGGCGGGCTTCATGGATGGTGTACGCGCTGGCGGCATCGCTGACGGTGTTGCCCCATTGTCCAGCTTCAATGATGCGAATCACATATTCAGGCATCCAGTTCAAACGCCACGCTGCTTTAAATGTGCCTTTGCCGCGAGCGTAATCGCTAACGCCCCAGTCGATATTCCATAAATGCAACTGGCGCAATAAATAACTGCGCTGTAAATCGGTGTCTTTGCGCAAATCTAACACTAACTCAGTGCGCGTGGCGGTTGGAGTCAAGCGCAGGCGTTTTTGTTGGGCAGCTAAATCTTTTTGCAACGGAGTCATGGGCGCGTCATCGGGGACGTGTCCTAGTCGTTCGCCGATAATCAATTGTTTGTGAATTAACTGCATCGGCAACGGATCAGCACATAACATCACCGACTGCACGGCATCATTCACTTCATCCAAACTGGGTAATGGACGACTGCGCATAGCGGCGAGTGCTTCTGCCAGTCGCACGCTTTCAATAACGTGAGCCGAGGAAATATCAATGCCGTTATCACGGAATAATCGCGCCACTTGGGTGAGCCAATGACTGACGATTTGGTCTTGTTGTTGCCACAAATGATGATACCAATTCGGCGACACAATACCCGCGCCATAACCACTGGTAAGACTCAAGCGGTCGTAAGTCCACGGTATCCAAGTGGCAACCGTTTTGGTTTTCACCAAACTTTTCAGTAAATCATTGTCTTGTTTAGCGGGGATTTTAGCTTGTAATGCAGGAACGTGCCACGCGCCACATACCACGGCAATACGTTCATAGCCTTGTTTTTCAGCGGCGCGGATGATTTTTCTCATGTGAGCTTCGCGTAATAGCTCACGCGGTTTTTCGGGATTTTCGCTATCGACTTCGGCGCGTAATGCGGTCATGGCTTCGGCAATCGCGGCGAATAATTCCGTAGCATCACGCCGTTCTTCTACTAAATAAGACCACCAACGTTCACTGTCATCAAAGCCTGCGGTTTGCGCTAACAGACTTAACGGATCGCGGCGAATATCATCAATGTCCGATGTCTCTGTTTCAGTCTCTAAACCGAACTGTAAACTCATCGGTAAATCCATGAACTGCACAGGAATTTTCTGCGCTAGTGCATAATGCAAGGCTTGCCATTCAGGCGAAAACAGCGCGAATGGATAATACACAGCACGGTTATTATCATCGGCACTGTAAATCAACGCAGCAACAGGCGGCTGCATTTGTTCGTGGGCAACCAACGGAATAATGTCGTCCATTTCAGTCGCCCCTTCAATAAGTAGTGCGTCGGGTTGTAAAGCGGTTAAAGCCTGTAACAAACTACGCGCAGAACCTGCGCCATGATGACGAATACCAAAAACGTGAATACTCATAACACACCTAAATTACCTAGTTCCCACGCGCCGCGTGGGAATTCATACAGACCGCGCTGCGGTCTACTACACAACGCAGCGCGTGGGAACGAGAAACGTGTTTACTTCAGTGCATCCTATTGGTTTATGATTTAGGCGCGTCTTTTAGTGGCCCACAAAGAATCTCACCTGACCAATCAAATACAGAATTGTAAACAAGTATTAAGCCATTCAAATAACTATTAAGGCGAACTAGAAAATCCATCACATCCTTTTCCGCTTCTGGCTCATGAGTGATTTCACAACCCAAACACATTCTGACATGATGCAATCGACCTAAGGTGTAAGCCAAATCTTCTTTACTGAGTTTTTGGGTTTTAACATAACCTTCAAAGCCTTTGAGATGATAAGGTAACGCTTTGACAGGCATAATATCCACATCAACCTGTCCCCACGGCATCTGTAAACTAAAGCCTGCTGCCTCATTTTTGTTTTCGAGTTGTTTGTATGACTCAATAGTGTCAATTTCCTCAAACAGACGTGCGCCAATGATTGAGGGGTCTGCAATATAAAATGATGCGTTCTTTGGCATTGTTTTTTCCTAGTACGGGAGAGTGGAGTAGAGCGATAGTGAAACCCATCGCATGATTAATGTTGGGTGACAGCTATCACTGAACCCAAGCTATGATTATAAACGTTTAAAAATTTCTTTAGCAGTCTATACGCAAGATAAGATGAATTTCATATTTCGCCTTTTGGCAACCCAATATTTTGAGTGTCCGTTGGGTTGCGAAAGAGCAGAAACTCTACCTATTGCCACAGCATTTTTTATATTTTTTGCCACTTCCGCAGGGGCAGGGTTCATTAGGTTTGGGTGTTGCTGTCGCTTTTTGAACGGTGGTATCTTGAAGAAAAATATCGATGTCGAGATGCGATTTTAATACTTCTGATAATTCAGCATGGAACTTTTTCAATAATATTTTTAATTTTTTAAGTCCAATAATTTGACGAATGGTAAGAATATAACTTTCGGTATGTTTAGCTTCTAGGCTTAAGCTAATTTGGTTTTGTAATGCCAGCGCCTCAGCAAAACAAGGGATTGCCAACGCATAGTTTTTTTGATTGGTATGCAGTATGCCAATATTACGCAAACACGATGCAACACCTTCTTTGTCATCAATTTCTTGGCGAATTTTTAGGCTTTCTTGATAGTGTTTTAACGCTTCCGTTAAATTGCCTTTTTCGTTAAAAAAAGCACCTACATTATTTAAAGCGGTCGCAATACCTTCTTTATCACCAATTTCTTGTCGAATAGCGACACTTTCTTGATGTGTTTTTAACGCGTCCGATAAATTGCCTTTGTCAAAAAAAATAGCACTCATTTGTCCTAATACGCGGGCAATACTTTCTTTATCATTAATTTCTTGGCTAGCCTCTAAACTTAGATTGAATATTTCTAAGGCTTTATCGAGTTTACCTATTTCTTTTGAAATAGTGGCTAAATCATGTAAAGACATAGCAATGCCTTTTTTATCGCCAATTTCTTGGCGAATGAGCAAGCCTTCTTGGTATTTTTTGGCAGCTTCTTCTAAATCACCACGGCTGTCATAAACCAACCCTATGCCGTGCAGAGCATCGGCTTTTTCTTTATTAAAGCCTTCACTACGCTGATACGCTTGTTCAAAATACGTTAACGCTTCTTGATAATCGCCTTGACGCCACAAGGCTTCCCCATTACGATTAAGTTCTTCAAGCGTTATTTTTTCATCTGTTGCTGGGATTAAGTTAAAGCTCTCTTCTGCGTTGCGCGTTTGTTCGTTGTCCATGACCCATCCTATTTGTTATTTTTTGTTGTCGTTATTGCTTTAAACATTCTAACTGAAAATCAGTAACGTAGCTTGAGTTGCCGCTTTTTGGCAACCCAAGCTACTATTAACTTTGCTCACGACAAGCACGATACAAATCCTTCCAATCCGACCGCTCTTTCATCACGGTTTCTAAATATTCTTTCCAGACGAGGCTGTCTTGTACGGGATCTTTGACGACTGCGCCTATTAAACTGGAGGCGACATCGTGAGCTTTTAATTCGCCATCACCAAAATGGGCGGCTAAGGCTATGCCGCTACTGACGACGGAAATGGCTTCGGCGGTGCTTAATGAACCTGAGGGGATTTTGAGTTTGTTTTTGCCGTCTTCGGTTAAACCCGCACGAAGTTCGCGGAAGATAGTGACGATGCGGCGAATTTCTTCTAAGGCAGGTTGTTCCATTGGCAATTCTAAGACGCGTCCGAAGCTGGTGACGCGGCGTTGTACGATGTCCACTTCTTCTGCTAGGCTCTCAGGATTGGGCAAAATCACGGTATTGAAGCGGCGTTTTAACGCGCTGGATAAATCATTCACGCCTTTGTCGCGGTTGTTGGCGGTGGCGATAACGTTAAAGCCTTTTGCGCTTGTTGTTCTGTGTTCAGTTTATGAATCGGTAGGGTTTTTTCAGACAAAATGGTGATGAGTGTATCCTGCACATCCGCCGCCACGCGGGTGAGTTCTTCAATACGGGCAATTTTTCCTTGGGTCATGGCTCGCATCACAGGGCTATGAATTAACGCGGCTTCAGAAGGCCCTTGCGCGATAAGTTGTGCGTAATTCCAGCTATAACGCAAGGCTTCTTCGCCCGTGCCTGCTGTGCCTTGCACAATGAGCGTGGAGTTACCTGAAATTGCCGCCGCTAAATGTTCCGATACCCACGATTTTGCAGTTCCAGGCAGACCGTATAACAACAAGGCTCTATCGGTTGCCAGCGTGGAAATGGCAATTTCAATCAAGCGCGGATTGCCGACATATTTGGGGCTAATGTCTACGCCGTTGTCTAGCTTGCCACCCATTAAATGCCCACGGCGATAATTCCCAGTTAGGTGGACGAGCGGCGGTCTCGACTTCTTGTAACGACGTTAATTCGTGGGCGTATTCTTGTTCCGCGTGTTGGCGGATGGCTTGGTTAGTGTCAGTCACGGGTAGTCCTCATGAGTTAGGGATTGTTGACAATCAGACCTCGCAGGTTTTTAAAACCTGCGAGGTCTTATCGTTTTCATTCAGTTAAAGCGGCAGTCATATCACGCCGAAAACTCAGCGTGTACTGTATCTTATTTAAAGCTCTGGTTATTTGGTCGTATTGGTGTTCGCTGGGTATATTTTTGGCAACTAAATCGCAACATTCAGGCGCGAGATAACGGGCAAAATCACCCAGATAATAACAAGCATACATTTCGGAGGGCGTTAATTTTTGTTGCGTGTAGCGATGTATTGCATTACTCACTTGCTCAGAAAATTTCACACTCCACGCGTGTTGTATATGAATCAAAATCGACAACACGGTGGATAATTCTTTTTCTTTGGCAGTGGTTAATAATTGCGTGGCAAGGCGTTCAGCGTGCGCAGGCGGTATTACGCGCCACAGTTCGATTTGATTAATATCAAAGCGCGTTAAAAAGGTTTCTGCCCACGCGGCATCAGGATAATTTTGCAAGGCTTGTTTCCACGCATCTTGAATAGTTTTACGCCATTCATGTTTAGCCAATAATGCCAGACTGTCATCGGGTGATAACTGCCACTGTGCTGACCAATAGGCAGGTGGCACAAAACTCAACGCTTGCTCTAACCACCACGCTTTTTCGCCTTTGCCTTGCGGTGGCTTTGCTTCAATGCCATCAATTAACCACGCTTTATCCCACGTTTCGGGCAGTTCAACGATGAGTTTAGATTTTTTAAACAAACCGCCTTTTTCAAAACGTAACCAAGTGTTTAAGCGTTGTTTTTGTCGTTGGCTAAAAGCTGAATCTGGTAAAGAACCCAATAAAGTTGCGGTAAGTTGGCGCACGCCTTTACTTCTATCCTCTAAACAAGCAGTTAAAAACGCTTCATCAGCACTGCTTAAATTAACACTGAACACCGACAATAAACTTTGTCGAGTTGCCGCAGGTTCTTGTTGCCAAACGGCTATTAATAATTCACGGGCTTTAGCGGCATCTTGCTGACGATATTGGCGTAAATATTCCTCACGTTGTGCAGGACTGCCTTCTTCCCAAATACTCACATCGTCCAATATTGCGCCTGTCTGCACCAGAAGTTTTTGCCAGTCAGGATGTTGCGCGGCTAACCACTGCCCGCGTTTATCAATCAACGCCGTAATCGCAGGGCGAATACTCCGATTTTGCGCCGCAAGTTCTAATAACGGCGGACTTAACGCAAACGGTACGCGCCGTTTAACCGTAGTCGCCAGTGCCAACCACTCAGGCAGAATCGCTTTTAACTCGCTGTCATTTAAAAAGCGTTGCAAGTGACTAATACACAGCGGCGATAATAACGGCAACGGCAACGGCTCAGCATCATCGGCAACGGGTAACGTGCCGCTAAACGTCGCCGCTTGTTGTTCTGCTAAACGATACTGCGTTATCAATGCCGCCGCGCTCAGCAAAGCTTGTTCCCGTGCTTCGCCTGTGGGTACGGTATTATTTGGATAAAGCTGGTTGATATACGCCTGTAAATCACCGTCCGCACTCAATGGCGCGTTTTGCCGTTCTGTACCGATGAGGCTGTATTTAATGAGGTCTTGCCAAATTTGCATGGGAGTATTCTCTTTATAGTGGCTCAGTTAAATATTGACCAAATTCTTGATATAACTTTGAATTATCTTTGATAATTTGTCGTTTAAATGCTGTAAATGCCGATGCTGAATTTAAATGAGATTTTATTTTTATTAGCCAGTGCTTTTTATCGTCGTCATCATAAGTATCATCATAAGAAATCAAGCAATCTTGATAATATTTTTTTCCATTAATAAATTATTACGCAAATTATCGGAGTCAATCGCTTTTAATGTGGTCGTGCCATTAAAAACCGCCAGTAATAAATCTTGTGTATTAAGCGTTATTTGGCTGTTATTCATCACTTCTATTGCAACCTTTTCATAAGGAAAGGGTTTGAAATTATATTTTAACTGTTGTTCAACTGCATGACTTAAATCCACACGATTACCCACAACTTCCCACAATGCGGTACAGTAAGATAATTTGAACTAACAAACCGATGATAGCAATGAACTGGATACAACAGGAACTGGGGGTCTGTGCTTGGGCGACACGAGACGTGTTGCGAGGTTGTA
>SHZG01000108.1 GCA_009692395.1 Methylococcales bacterium
GTAAAATCGTTAAGCACAGATACCCACACGGCGAAATATTGCCGCGCTGGTTCGTAGTGTCGTGAGGGTTGTAGTTGGTTGTGGTGTGTCGTGTTCGGTTAAGCCATTAGCAGGAAGTTTTAGCCCTTTTAATCGGCTTGATACTAGCCACGCTTTGTGTTCTTCGCTGGTTAAAAGTAGGCTTAACTCTTTTCGTAGCAACTTTACGCTATATAAAAATTGAGTTAATAACTTATTTTTAGCCCTGTTAAAGTTAGCAAATATTTTAAAAGCGGTCTCGTTTGGGACAGCAAGTGCCACGCCACTTAATGCGACTCTATTAAAAACACGCATAGCCGATCTATGGCTGTGTTTCCAGCTAATTTTTTGTGTTTTGCCGATTTTTATATTCATTATCAAGCCTTACCAACAAGCCTAAACATCAAAGCGGTCATTACTACTTAGCCTTTCTGTGTATTTTATCAACGGCTAGAACTGCCATAATGTAATCAACTAAATGCGCTGGAATAAAAACAGTAACCCCTGTTTTCTCTTTGGCTTTGCGTCCCCGTTTAACTTTTGCGGGTGTCTCGCTATTATTATCAGTCATTGCAATTCTCGCTAGTCATAAAGATTAATCACACTATACCCATAAAAGCATACAGTCAACAATTAATTTAAAAAACTAGCGTTATACCAATCAACTTCGCATAACGGGCATTATGTTAAATTAACGTTTACTTATATTCTCACTTCTTTTAGCGCAATCATTGCGGCTTTTTTGCGGTCATCGGTAGCGATTCATAACGGCAAAACCACCACCAATGAACCACTGGCAGTTTAAAACAATGATACTTGCTCGGCGTGTTGTTCGGCTTTTTTGAGTACCTTAACCACGTTGGGCAATTCTAAACGGACACCGTTAAAAAGTTCATCAACACAAACAACCTGTATTTTAGGATAATCTTTATTGATTAACGCATTATGATAAAAGCCGTATTGTTTACATTCTTTCACCAAGTTAGGCATAGGGTACAAGGTTAATAAAATCCCACACGCGGCGTTATCGCGTTCAATCGTGCCGTTTAAATCTCTAATAACAGTAGGCGATAACTTAACATTTGATTTAACACTGAATAACACTTTCTTATTTTCCAGCTCGCCTTTATCGTCACGGTCTGGAATATATGCCATACCATCAATACCACCATCACCGCCTTTCTTTTCGTTAATCATCGCGTAATTATTGGAATAAGTTAATACCATCCACTTTTCAAACTCTTTACGGGTTCTATCATCGGATTTATTAGCCAACGCTATCGCGCTATTAATATCTTTTGGTACGCCGTTTATTTCAATAGTATCTAATAAACTTTTATCATGTTCTGTTAAGCGTTTTAGTATTAAAGAAATACTTTGATAGGTTATATCTATCCCTATCCATTGGCGGTTTAACCTATTAGCGACTGCTACCGTTGTGCCACATCCACAATAAGCATCTAAGACAATATTGCCCTCGTTACTACTGGCTTTTATGATGCGTTCTAGTAGGGCTTCGGGTTTTTGGGTTGGGTAGCCTAGGCGTTCTGCATCGTGTGCGCTTAATGGGTTTATGTCTACCCAAATATCTGTCATGGGCTGTCCTTCTAATTCATGCAGGTAAACTTTTTTCATTATTCTACCGTTTTTCTTAGCAGGAAAATGTAGCCTGTCGTCTCTGTCTAATTCTTGCATTCTTTCTAATTTAACTCTCCATCCTTTATCTGGTGAAGGGTAGCCTTTATATTCATAAGTTAAATTTGGGCGCGGGCTGGGTGATGTTAAATTTTCTAATTTATATAAACCTCTTTCGTCATTATGCTTAAAGAATGAGTTTATATATTTTTCGTCATGAGTATGATAAAAACGATTAAGAAAATATTTGTTTGTATTTTTTATGTAATAAAAAACCACATCATGATTTCGCCCCATGCTTTTTTTTGAATCTCCGTGACCATAAGAGCGTTTCCAAACAATTTCATTGATATAATCCCCTCCTCTCACGCAAAAAATAGCATCTAAAACCAACTTCAAATAATGGCTTGCCGTTGGGTCACAATGAAAATAAAAACTCCCTGTAGGCTTTAATACGCGGTGAATTTCAGCAATTCGTAAGGTCATGCTAACTAAATAAGCCAATAACGCGCCTTTCTTTAACACCTTTTCAAGCCATGTAATCAGGTCAATGCTTTGTTCAGTAAATACGCCGTTATAGTTACTTTTAATCTCCGTTAGTCCTTGGGTGGCTATATCGTCCCAAGTCCAAGTATCAATAAACGCCTGCGCCTGTGCGCTGTCTTCCTTGCCGACATTGTTATAAATCTGGTTATAGTTGCGCTTAGAATTAAAAGGCGGGTCGATATAACACAAGTCCACACTTTCATCTTTAATGTAACGCCGTAAAACATCTAAGTTATCGCCGTAATATATTTTATTTTTCATTTTTAGCTCTTATTGCATCCTTTAGGAATTAACCACGATTCGCTAGGCTTTTCATGCTTTACGGATATTTTTCTCGCCAGTTACTTATTCGATTTTCTAAAGTCTGGCGGGTAAATTGGATTATCTAACATCCATAAACCAATTCGTTTAGATCGTGCCGCTTTTTCGAGTTCTAATAATTCGGGGTCGTGTGCATATTGACGATAAACCCACGCAAAGCCGTTTTTTACCAGTTCACGATTTACATTGAGGTCGCCAACGTACACCGTGCCGACATTGCGCTTGTATTTGTCAATGGCTTCAACCTCAACCCGCACACTTTTACCCTCCACCATTTGCCGCAGTGCTGCTCCTGACTCTTTGCCAAATGGTTGCGATTTACTGCCGAAGTGTGAAATTTCAGGCGTATCGATTTGAGCAAATCTTATTTTTTCTTTGCCGCTATTTGTTTCAATCGTAATTGTGTCACCGTCTGCCACGCTGACCACATTACCAGTTAAAACTTTGATGATGTTCATGCCAGCCTGAACGTTGGCAGTGGGTAAAGCGGGGGCGTTATCAGGTGCTGTGGTTTTGTTGCCGCTGGTGATCGGCTTTGCTGGTTCATTGGGTGTCGGGCTTGGTGCAGTGCTAGTGTTGCCAGATTCAGCGGAACAATTCCTTTTCGACTGGCTAATACTGCCATCTTTGCAAACAAACTTTGCACCGTCACAACTGGCAATTCCCCCTTTCTTGCCTGAACATGGTTGGCTTGCTGCATTACTAGCTAGTGGTAACAATAGAACTGCTGCGAAAATAAGCGTTAGAGCAGGTGTGTTGTTTAGTGCTTTCATTTTCGGTTTTGATAGGCGTAAAAAAAAACCGCATTGTAGCGGGTTTGAGTAGGTACTGTGATGTTATGCCTTTTTTTCGCAAGCGGTCAACTGTTTAGCATGACACCCGCGCCCGCGTAACCAATCCACGCCTATACGAAAAACTATACCTTGCCGTATAGGTAAAAGTGGACAATTGCACCCGCGTATTTCGTGGCTTACAGGGTAGCTGTTTTGGTGGGGTTATCCGTATAGGCAATAATTCCTACTACACCGATAAGGAAAACAAGATAGCCTGTAACAGTCAACGGCTTGTTATCATAACGTTATGATAGCGTTATCATAACGCTACACTTGCACCCGCCATAAATCAGTAACTTTTGAGTTCGGTTGCTCTAGTAGAGTTATAACAGTTGGTTGTATGCCGTGCTATTACTTGGTTGTTGTGTGTGGCTGTTAGTGAGTTACTGTAATAGTTACTGCATAAAATGTTTGTGAGAGGGGTAGCGACACTAACGAGGCAAAAATATACGCTAAGGAATAAAAATGCTATTCAAAGCCCTGTTGTTACTGACCTTCATGTCTACAATGTTAAAGCTTGGTAGACACTAAAATTAGCTATAAAAACCACGTCTATTTAATCGTTTTTTCGCTGTTCATAGACAATGTAATCCGCAAATCGATTTAGTAGACTGTTTTTAGACTCAAAATTTAAGGGTAATTTTTTTAACGTATATTTTCGCCCCGTTAGTGTCGTTACCCCTCATTTACTTCAATACTTTTTAGTGCTTTTTGTTTAAAAAAGATAATTTTATTATCTTTTGGTAGGTAGTCGGTAGGTTTTATGTAGTCAATCAGTTGCTTATTGGTAGTCAATTGGTAGGCTTTGTGTAGTTAATCGGTAGTCAATTAGTAGGCTTTGTGTAGTTAATCAGTTAGAAGTGGTTTTTGGCGACAAACAAAAGCAAAATCAAAAGAATGATGGGTAAAAGAGAGGAGGGCAGGATAGGCTTTCTTAGCCCCAATTGTGCCACAATTGCAAAATAGCCCCCATTATGTTCTCTGGCTATCGCTGGCACTCATGCTGAATTATTTGAGTGAAACTGGGTTTCGCTATCGCTCTATCCAACCTACGAGCCGTAAAATTTAATCAGAGCTTGCAACCATAAAATTCTGCATTATACTGGTAATCAGTATAATGCAGGCGAGAGTGAATGATGGTGTTCGAGTGGGATGATAAAAAAAATGCGAATAATATAGAAAAACACGGTATAGATTTTTTAACGGCAATTGCGGTATTTGATGACCCAAAACGCCTTGAGGAAGACAGCACAAAACCAGAACACGGAGAGACACGCATAAGGACAATTGGCATGGTGAATTCTTCTGTGTTGGTTCTTACGGTAATTTACACTAACAGAGAAAAAAATAGACGGATTATTTCAGCACGATGCGCAAGCAAAGATGAACGAAAAAAATATATTGAGTTTAATTAATTAAAATTGATTAGCTATTAAGCAATACGCACAAGTTTTTAGGTATTTTTAGCCACCCTGCCTAGGGCAGGGTGGCTGAATAGGGTTAATGATTTTAACTAATTTTAAATTTATGAACTAAATATTATGAATATAACGATTGAACGTATAAACGGGCATACCGTACAAGTCATGCCAGACGGTACGAGGCGACCCATTGAAGACAAAACGGATTGGGTGCGATTGAATGCGATGACTGAGGATGATATTGAAGCGGCGGCAGTTGCTGATTCAGACAATCCGCCTTTGACTGAATCAGAGTTGAAAAAACTACGTCGTTTTCCCAACCCAAAAGAAATCCGCAAACGCTTAAAAATGACTCAGCCACAATTTGCCGCACAATTTGAATTGCCACTCGGCACTCTCAGAGATTGGGAACAAGGAGCGAGAGAACCTGACAGTGCGGCAAAATCTTACTTGCGCGTAATTGCTAAAAATCCACAGGCAGTTATACAGGCTCTTAATGATTGATAGCCCTGTACAGCCAGTAGCCCGTAAGTTGGATAGAATGATAACGAAACCCAACAATAGGCACAGCATACCTTTCAATGTTCGGCGACAATTACCCTGTCTGGTTCGGCGACAACTATCTTGACTGGTTGAACAATACCTAGGACAACAGTGCATTTCAATTTATTGGAGTTCACCCTTGCCTGGAAAACGTATCAATCAATATCAAGAGAGTTTATATATGAGCAAACGTCAACAAGGAAAAAGTCAAGAAACGGCAGCGGCGTGTGCCGCTATTTCTGAGCGTTCTGGTCGCCGAATAGAAAAAGGTGAGCGAGCCTCGATTGCTGGAGAACGCCATTGGCGGACGCGCGAAGACCCTTTCGAGGTTGTTTGGGAAAAGGAGTTAGTTCCTTTGCTGGAGAAAGAGACGCAGCTAACGGGCTTAACACTGTGGGAATATCTGGAAGATGAACAGTCGGGCGAATTCCCTTTCAGTGTATTGCGCACTCTTCAGCGGCGCGTAAAGCATTGGAAAGCCACGCAAGGCGCGGATAAGGTGGTTATCTTTCGCCAGTCTGTACCCGCAGGGCGGCAGGGGTTATCGGATTTTAGCCATCCTGCGACAGAAATTTCTATTCAGGGTAAGGTCTTGCCCCATTTGTTGTACCAGTTTCGCTTTGCTTACAGTGGTTGGCGATTTGTACAGATTACGTTAGGCGGTGAAAGTTATTCCGCGTTAGCCGATGGTTTGCAGTCTGCTTTGTTCCGTGCGGGCGGCAGTCCCATCGAACATCGTACTGACAGTTTAAGCGCGGCTTTTAATAACCATGCCGAAGAACAAAAGCTGACGCAGTTGTATGACGCACTTTGTCGCCATTATAACTTACAGGCAACGCGTAATAATCGTGGTGTAAGTCATGAAAACGGTGCGATTGAATGTGCGCACGGTTCTTTCAAACGCCGTCTGGATCAGGCTCTAAAGCTGAGAGGCAGTGTTGACTTTGCCTCTATCCAAGCTTATCAGGCGTTTCTGAATAAGGTCACTGAACGATTAAATAAACGTTGCCAAACGCGCTTTAAAGATGAGCAGTTGGCATTGCAAGCACTGCCCAATGAACGCTTCATGGACTATAGCGAACTCAGTTTGAAAGTGACGCGTAGCAGTACCCTAGAAATCAAACGGGTACTTTATACCGTACCTTCCAGAATGATAGGTGAGACCGTTCGGGTTCATGTTTATCATGACCGCTTGGTATTTTTTGTCGGTCAAACCTTAAGCTACACCAGCCCGCGTGTTTACCCTGAAGCAGGTCAAGAACGTGGTCGCTGCATTGATTACCGTCATCTAATTCATAGTCTGTCCGCTAAACCGCAGGTGTTTCGGTTTTTACAATTTAGAGAGTCGTTATTACCGACACCAACGTATCGCACGTTATGGCAGCACTGTGATCAGCAGTTTGAGTCCAGAGATGCGTGCAAATGGATAGTGGGTGTACTCCGTATCGCGAAGGATTACCACTGCGAAGAACGCTTGGGTCATGAGTTAATTGAGCGTATCGATAACAACCAACCGTTACCGACGCTGAAAGTTTTACAGGAGCGATACTTAGCTCATAACCCCGTTCCCTCCATTCCTGCACGGCAACACGATTTAGCGAGCTATGATCACCTGTTACAGGGGCATTGGTATCAAGGGGAAGCGAGTCATGCCTGAAAGCATCCAGTTGTTACTGAAAGAACTCAAACTGCCTGCCTTTAGCCGACATTATCAACACCATCAACAACAAGCGATTGAAAAGGGCTACGGTCATATCCGCTATTTATCAGGACTTTATGAGCAAGAAATAGCTGATCGTTATCAACAACGCGTACAAAAATGGGCGAAGGACGCAAAACTACCTGTCAGTAAACGCTTTGACAACCTAAAGCTCACGGAACTTAGCCCTTGTGTACAACAGCAAATCATCGCCTTGAAAGACCAAGCAGATTGGGCGCGGCGTGCTGAAAACGTGTTGCTCATCGGTGCTTCTGGGGTTGGTAAATCGCACATAGCCGCCGCCCTCGCTTATCAACTTATCGAGCAGAATGTCCGTGTCAAATGGTTTTCGGCGGTCGCATTCGTTCAAAGTCTACAACAAGCCAAGCGTGATTTGGAATTAATGACCGCCATGACAAAATTGGATAAATATCAGGTTTTAGTGATCGATGATATTGGCTATGTTAAAAAAACCGAAGCGGAAACACAGGTGTTATTTGAACTTATCGCTCATCGTTATGAAAGCGGCAGCTTAATCATCACCGCCAATCAACCTTTCAGCCAGTGGGATCACATCTTTCCAGACACCATGATGACCGTCGCGGCGATTGACCGCATTATTCATCATGCCACTATTATTGAAATTCAAGGAGAAAGCTATCGAAAAAAACAGAGCCTAAAAAAGTAACTATTTTTGGTAGTGGGTTAAATCTGTAATTATGAATAGATATCACGCCCGAATTCGACCTTGTTGATAAGCAAACCGATGACGGTGTCGTGCATCAACTCTAGTTTTGAGAAGCAAATGGTCTTGCGATTGAGTCGTTTGATCCATGTCCGAAAGT
>SHZG01000109.1 GCA_009692395.1 Methylococcales bacterium
AAAACTAGAGTTGATGCACGACACCGTCATCGGTTTGCTTATCAACAAGGTCGAATTCGGGCGCGATATTTATTCATAATTACAGATTTAACCCACTACCTTATTCTGCCCGTGATTTTAATCTATCATCACAGATTTAACCCACTACCAAAAAAACTTCACAGGAAAGTTATGGCTAGCAAGCGTATTGTTATATCTGAATATAAAATCAGAAGTCGGAGTAACGATTTAAGAAATAAAAGGAGTAATACGCCTGACGAACTAAAAAATCAACGCATCTTTGACCGTAGGGATAACTATAAACAGGAAGAATCTGATACGACAGTGATGCAAGTATTAGTCTTTGATAAAGATTAATAATGAATTCGGAAAAGCAATTAACTATATAGCCGAGTAAGTCGGCTATCGCTAGCCCAATTTACAAAATTCTAAAATGGAAATAATGATATGTCACGATTCAAAAACACAGTCATACACACTAGCACAGTAATTTTTCTCATGCTCTTGTGCTATTCAGTACAAGCCAAATCAATTACAACTATTACTTGTAATGAACCAGAGGGTAATCGCACTGATTTTTATGAGAGTGAATTCAAAGAAATCAATGATGGCTTTGCTGGAGTAACGCCAAAAATCGTCTTCGACAATAACAAAGCCAAGCAAGTCACGGTGTTTTTTGAACCTGCTGACATCGCCAAAAAAACAGGCATATCAAATCCGATTACCGTTTTTAATATTGTTGCCCAAAATGCCGATAAAATCAGCATTATCGGACAGCCAAACCCTAACGGTGTTCACTTATACTCACTATTTCCGAAGTTAGGCATGGGTTATTTTACCATCCACAGATACAACAATATCAATAAAGTCGAAGCCAGCACGGCCACACTCATTGCTAAATGCAACGTAACGCCGTAATACGCGCACCAGTCACTTAACTCTTTGTTTTATTACCCACTATGACACCACGACCACCCGCTCAACTCATCGACCGCTTCGGCAGAATCGTTGATTATTTACGAATTTCTATCACTGACCGCTGTGATTTTCGCTGTGTGTACTGCATGGCGGAAGACATGACGTTTTTGCCCCGCGCTCAGATTTTGTCGTTAGAAGAAATGTATCAAATCGCCCAAGTATTCACAGAATTAGGCGTGAAAAAAATCCGTATCACGGGCGGTGAGCCGCTGGTGCGTAAAGACGCGCTCAGTTTATTAACCAGTATCGGGCAGTTGGACGGCTTACAGGAATTGGTGGTTACCACGAACGGCTCACAATTGGACACGATGTCTAGTGCGTTAAAAATCGCAGGTGTGAAGCGCATTAATATCAGCTTGGATACGCTGGATGCAGCTAAATTCAAGGCGATTACTCGCACTGGTGATTTACAAAAAGTGCTGGATGGTATTCACGCCGCCAAGTCGGTGGGTTTTGAGCGCATAAAAATTAACGCGGTGATACTGAAAGACCGCAATCATGATGAAGTGTGTGATTTGGTGCAGTTCGCCATCGATAACGCGATTGATATTAGTTTTATCGAAGAAATGCCTTTAGGCGTGGTGAGCAAACATGACCGCTCCGAGGCATATTACTCCAGCCAGTCGATTAAAACCGATTTAGCCCAGCGTTTTGAGCTAATCGCCAGCGTGGAAAAAACAGGTGGTCCGTCGAATTATTTCACCGTTGCCGACACCCAAACCCGCGTGGGTTTTATTTCCCCGCACAGTGAAAACTTTTGCAGCACTTGTAATCGGGTACGCCTGACTGTTGAGGGGCGATTGTTGTTATGTTTGGGTAATGAGCATTCGGTGGATTTAAAAGCCGTACTGCGTGAACATCCAAACGATACCAGCGTATTAAAACAAACCATCATCAACGCCATGCAGATTAAACCTGAAAAGCACGAGTTTAACATTCATGAACAGCCGATAATTTTGCGTTATATGAATATGACAGGTGGCTAAGTCTTGCGTTCTTTTTATGACTGCCAGTCCTTTAGAGGACTGGCAGTCATCGTTAATACATTTGCTAACACGGAATACAAACCTAGGTTTGTACTCCACGAATACACGAGTAATTAATGAGCCAACACCCAGAATTTCCGCTCAGTGAAGAATTGATTTATCTCAATCACGCCGCCGTTGCCCCGTGGCCGAAACGCACCAGCGCGGCAGTGATTGCTTTTGCTGAACAAAACACCCGCTACGGTTCACATTTTTATCTTGACTGGATGGCGAAAGAAGCCGAGTTGCGCACGCAATTGCAAACCCTGCTCAACGCGCCATCGGTTGATGATATTGCCTTAGTGAAAAATACATCCGAAGCCTTATCGTTCGTGGCTTACGGCTTAACGTGGCAAGCGGGTGATAATATCGTCTCCAGTAATGAAGAATTCCCCTCGAATCGACTGCCGTGGCAATCACTGGACAATCAGGGCGTGGAATTTCGCCAAGCGGATTTAATCAGCGGCGACACGCCCGAAGACGCGCTGTTTGCCTTGGTGGATGAACGCACCTGTTTAATCACTATCAGCTCGATACAGTTCGCCTCAGGTCTGCGCATGGATTTGGAAAAAATCGGTGTATTCTGTCAACAACGCGGCATTTTATTTTGCGTCGATGCGATTCAAAGTCTAGGCGCGGTGCAGTTTGATGTCCAAGCCTGTCAGGCAGATTTTGTCATGGCAGATGGGCATAAGTGGCTGTTTGGTGCAGAAGGTTTGGGCGTTTTTTATACCACGCCTGCGGCACGAGCGCAGTTAAAGCTGACCCAATACGGTTGGCATAATATGAAAGACACGCACAATTATGAAAACAAACCGTGGGAAATTCACCCCACCGCGCGGCGGTTTGAATGCGGCAGTATGAATACAATGGGCATCTACGCGCTGTCTGCCAGTGTGTCGTTATTGTTGGAAGTAGGTATGGAAACGGTGGAGGCGTTGGTATTAAAAAACGCCGATAGGGTTAAAGCTGAAATTGCATCAAACGAGCAACTGTTATTAATAAGTTCTGCTCAATCGAAATCAGGCATCGTGGTGTTTAAACACCGCACCATTGCCAATGACGTGTTATACAAACATTTGCAAGATAACGGCGTAGTCTGTGCCTTACGCGGCGGCGGTATTCGCTTTTCGCCGCACTTTTATAATACGGAGCAAGACATCGTTAAAGCATTTGTGATAATTGCTGCCCTGTCCTGATTGGCTTTACCGACTTACAGGGTTTTCAAATACTCCACCGTCATAAACAACGCCGCTATCGAACGCGCTTCGGTGCATTCGCCTGTCATTAATAGCGCGTTAATTTCGCTCAATTTCCATTCAACGACTTCTAATTCTTCGGGTTCATCGCCCAGTAATCTGTCTGGGTATAAATCCTGAGCGACGATAATTTCGGTGGTGTGTTCCAGATAAGACGGGGCGAGGGAGAAGGTGCTTAGATGATGCAATTGGTTTGCGCCATAGCCGACTTCTTCTTTGAGTTCTCTATTTGCCGCTTCTAAAAACGTTTCGCCTGCATCGACTTTGCCTTTCGGCAAACCCAGTTCATAACGGTGTACGCCTGCGGAATATTCGCGAATTAATAGCACGGTTTCATCATCCAATAATGGCACAACCAGCACCGCGCCATTGGAATGATGCCCACGCGCAAGGCGTTCGTAGTTGCGTTGTACGCCGTTGCTGAATTCTATTTCCAGCGATTCAATGCGAAACAGGCGGCTGGTGGCGATGGTTTTCTTGTTGAGAATGGTCGGTTTCGTAGACATTGTGCTATGGTAATCAGTTGTTTTTTGCTCACTATAACGCACTTAATCATGATTGACTGGAAAAATATTGACACGGTTTTATTGGATATGGACGGCACGTTGCTGGATTTGAATTTTGATAATCATTTCTGGAAGGAGTTTGTGCCATTGAAGTTTGCCGAACTGCACAACTTGTCGATAACGGAGGCAAAACAACAGCTAGAACCGCGCTTTAAGAGCATGGAAGGCAAGCTGGAATGGTATTGTCTGGATTATTGGAGTGACGCTTTAAAGCTGGATATTACAGGTTTGAAAGTAGAAATATCGGCACTGATTGCGGTGTTGCCGCACGTTACCGAGTTTTTAACTAAGATTCAGCAAGCGCCTAAAAAAGTGCTGTTAGTGACGAACGCGCACCGTGATTGCTTGAATTTGAAGATAGAAAAAACTTGTTTACAGGTGTTTTTTGATGGCATTATCAGTTCGCATGATGTGGGTTTTGCGAAAGAACACCCTGAATTTTGGCGACAATTAGAACAGCAACATACGTTTACCAAAGCATCGACGTTATTAGTTGATGATTCGCTGGCGGTGTTGAATGCGGCTAAACAATTCGGTATCGGTCATTTGCTTGCTGTGAGTAAACCTGACACACAGCAAGCGCGACGCATAATCAGCGATTATCCCGCTATTGAGGATTTTCGGGCGTTGATGGTCGGGTTGTAGGCTTGGGCTTGCGCGGTTTATTGCTATCAATTGTCCGCTTGCTTGGATGGGTCGTTCTGGGCTTGGGCGGTCTTTTTGCAGGGATGATAACATCCGCTAACAGGTCTTTAGTAATCGGTTTAATGGCGATTTTCTGCTCGGTATAGACTTCAATATCGGGCATAGAATAAGCGTATTCTTCACAAATAAAGCTGATTGCCACACCGCTAGCCCCAAACCGCGCCGTGCGTCCGAT
This sequence comes from Methylococcales bacterium, assembly GCA_009692395.1. Lineage (GTDB taxonomy): Bacteria > Pseudomonadota > Gammaproteobacteria > Methylococcales > Methylomonadaceae > UBA4132. Next base: position 4,709 of record SHZG01000109.1, read on the forward strand.
TCTATGCACATAATCTTCCACATCTTGCGGTAAGTCGTAGTTAAAAACGTGCGACACATCGGCAATATGCAAGCCTCTGGCGGCGACATCGGTGGCAATCAACAGGGTGATGTTGTTTTCCTGAAAATCATTAAGAATGCGTTGGCGTTTGTCTTGCGGCACATCACCGCTGAGCGCGGCGGTTTTGTAACCATTGGCGTTCAAGGTATCTTCCAATAGTTCAGCACAACGTTTGGTATTGACAAAAATGATGCTACGTTGCGGTTGGTATTGATTCAATATGCCGACTAACAACGGGATTTTCTGTTCATTCGCAGGGCAGAAAGCATATTGGTCGATGGCTTTAGAAGTCACGTCTTCGCTTTCAATACGAATCAACACGGGGTTGTTCATGTGTTCGTAAGCCAGCTCTGTCACTTTATAAGACAGCGTTGCCGAAAACAGCATATTCAAGCGTTTGTCCGCTTCGGGCATACGGCGTAATAAAAAACGGATGTCTTTGATAAAACCTAAATCAAACATACGGTCGGCTTCATCCATCACCATGACTTGGATGTTATCCAGTGTAAACGCATTTTGACGATAAAAATCAATAATACGGCCGGGTGTACCAATAATAATATCAACATTGGATTTTATTTTATCCAGTTGTTTTTGGTAATCAGTGCCGCCATAAATCAGCGCGAATTTCAGCGTTAAATGCTTGCTGAGCAACAGTGCGTCTTTATGAATTTGAATCGCTAATTCGCGGGTTGGGGCAATAATAATAGCGCGGGGGTTTTTAATGGTCTCGCTTTCATCGTTGTTTAACCGCTGAAAAGTTGCCAGTAAAAACGTTGCAGTTTTGCCTGTGCCAGTTTGCGCCTGCCCTGCCATGTCTTTATCGCGTAGCAAAATAGGTAAAGCCCTATCTTGTATCGGCGTGCAGTGCGTAAAGCCCGCTTCGGTCAAGCCTTGCAGGATGATGTCAGACAATTCGAGATTGCTAAAGCGTGTTTGAGTTAAATGGGTCGTATTCATAGCCTATAGGATAACGCAAAAACGGCTATGATTAAAATTGATTGACTCATACCCGTATCCCTCCTATAGTTTTGAGCTTTTTAGCACTGGAGAAATAAAGTGAGTGACCTAGTCCTTCATGTAAGCGATGCCGATTTTGAAAACGTAGTTCTTAAGGCACAAGGCCCTATCTTAGTTGATTATTGGGCAGAATGGTGTGGCCCTTGTAAACAGCTCGCCCCTGTTTTAGATGCACTTGCCAAGGACTATGAAGGCAAATTGACGATTGTTAAAGTAAATATTGATGAAAATCCCATGACTCCACAACGCTACGGTGTACGCGGTATTCCGACGTTGATGATTTTTAAAAATGGTGAAGTAGATGCAACTAAAGTTGGTGCATTACCTAAAGGTCAGTTAGCCCAATTTATTGATAGCAATTTGTAATACTCATTGCTGACTTGAGTTCGTCATAAAAGTTAGACGGACTCAAGTGCTTTACGTTATAATCATCCAGCACACATCCTGTGTACTCAATCTATCATCCGATAAACTACATCCCTGAATTCCAAATTCTATCTCTGTCGTTACTGGCTCTCGCTGTAACTACTTTTCTTTGAGCATCCTTTTTATATGAATCTAACCGAGTTAAAACTAAAACAAATCAGTGAAGTTATTGAAATCGCCGAGTCCCTTGGACTTGAAAATGTTGCCCGATCACGAAAGCAAGATCTTATTTTTGCCATTCTAAAAAAACAAGCAAAAGCAGGCGATGATATTTCTGGCGATGGCGTACTGGAAATTTTACAAGATGGTTTTGGATTTTTACGAACGCCAGGGTGTTCTTATCTAGCAGGCCCCGATGATATTTATGTTTCCCCCAGTCAAATTCGACGCTTCTCGCTAAAAACAGGCGACACCATCAGCGGCAAAATCAGACCGCCTAAAGATAACGAACGTTATTTTGCGATGCTCAAAGTCGATCAAATCAACTTTGAACCCCCCGAAAATACCAAAAACAAAATCACCTTTTCCAATCTCACCCCGCTATTCGCTAAACAACGTTTTGTGCTTGAACAAGGCAATGGTACTAGCGAAGATTTAACAGGTCGTATCATCGACTTAATCGCCCCGATTGGTAAAGGTCAACGTGGTTTAATCGTGTCACCGCCAAAAGCGGGTAAAACCATGATTATCCAAGCCTTGGCACAAGCAATTGCAGAACAGAACCCTGAATGTTATTTGATTGTATTACTCATCGACGAACGCCCTGAAGAAGTCACCGAAATGGAACGCTGTGTACGCGGCGAAGTCATTTCCAGCACCTTTGATGAACCTGCAACACGCCATGTTCAAGTGGCTGAAATGGTTATCGAAAAAGCCCGCCGTTTAGTCGAACATAAACACGACGTAGTCATTTTATTAGACTCCATCACCCGTTTAGCCAGAGCGTATAACACCGTTGTGCCGTCATCAGGCAAAATTCTAACAGGGGGTGTTGATGCCAACGCGCTGGAAAAACCCAAACGTTTTTTTGGTGCAGCAAGAAACATCGAAGAAGGCGGCAGTTTAACCATTATCGCCACTGCATTGGTCGATACTGGATCACGCATGGACGAAGTGATTTACGAAGAATTCAAAGGCACAGGCAACATGGAGCTGCATTTGGATAGAAAAATCGCTGAAAAACGTATTTACCCTGCGATTAATATCAATCGTTCAGGCACCCGTCGTGAAGAATATTTGGTTGATCCCGACACCTTACAAAAAACGTGGATACTGCGTAAAATCCTGCAACCGATGGATGAAACCGCAGCATCAGAATTCTTGATTGGTAAACTGAAAGATTTCAAAACTAATGTTGATTTCTTTGATTCAATGAAGCGATAGCTTTTATGTTAGGTTGCCAAAAAATGGCAACCCAATTGATACAATTTAGTCTAAAAAGTATGGCTCTTCCCGATTTCGCGAGGTATAGCCAAAGCAAAATAAAATGATTTAAAAGAGCTGAGAGAACAGTGTATCAGTGGAGCAGTTTTTCTTTCTTCTAAGTGCTTTAGCTTGCGCCCATTTGTGTTCAATAGGATTTAAGTCAGGTGAATAAGGCGGCAAGAATTCTAAG
>SHZG01000110.1 GCA_009692395.1 Methylococcales bacterium
TGCATTGCGTCCTGACTTGCCAATCTGGTTACTTTTACAGAATGGACAGGTGATTTCTTGGTAGCAGCTCATAAGGTCTTTTAGGTAAGTGTGATTTTATTCTGCCCGTGATTTTAATCTATCATCACAGATTTAACCCACTACCCAGGCTTGATTATGCCGCTGGGGCAATGGGTACTGGAACAAGCCTGTAGCCAACTCAAGGCATGGGAAAATAATCCACTGGCGAGTTCATTGAACACTGGCGGTTAATGTCAGTGCGCGGCAATTTCATCAAGCGGATTTTGTTACACAAGTGCTTCAAGTGCTACACCAAACGGGTATTAATCCCCATACACTTACTTTGGAACTCACCGAAAGATTGGTGTTAGACAATGTCAACGACACCATCACCAAAATTCAAACCTTGCGTGGCATTGGCGTACATTTTTCGATGGATGATTTCGGTACAGGCTATTCATCGCTGTCCAGCTTGAAAAGACTACCGATTAACGAACTGAAAATAGATCAAAGTTTTGTGCGTGACATTGCTATGGATAAAGATGATGCGGCTATCGTCCAAACCATTATTGCAATGGCGCGTAATTTAGGGCTAAAAGTGTTTGCAGAAGGCGTGGAAACCGAAGAACAACGGGCATTTTTAAAGCAACACGGTTGTGCAAGTTATCAGGGCTATTTTTTCAGTAAGCCTGTGCCGTTGGCTGTGTTTGAGGCTTTGTTAATAACGGATACGCATCGCCTTTGAGTTTTAAAAAGACAGTTTTGGATTCAAGGCGACACTTAATAATTTTGCGGTAACATCGACAAAGGGAATGATTTTTTGGTACGCCATGCGTGTTGGGCCAATAACACCTAATACGCCGACGACTTCATCGCTGATTGAATAGGAAGAGGTGACTAAACTGCATTGGTCAAAGGCGTGATAGCCTGATTCTTTGCCGATAAAAATCTGTACGCCATCGGCTTTCATGCAGTGATCCAGCAAGTGAATCACGCCTTGTTTTTCACTTAAAGCTTCAAATAAGGTTTTTAAATGCTCTCTATCCGCGAGTTCTGAAAAACACATTAAATTGGTTTCACCTGTTAAGACATAATCATCTTTTTCAGGGGGTTGACTAAATGCCAGTTGCGCCATGCTAATAGCATCAAGCATTCCTTGAGTCATGCGTTCTTGCGCGTCTTGCAGTTCTTTAAGAACGGCTTCACGCACTGTATCCAGACTACGCCCAGAATAAACAGCATTAAGATAATTCGCCGCTTGTTGTAATTCAGCGGCACTAAACACTTTAGCAGTATGAATAATTTTGTTATGCACTTCCTGTTCATTGGTGACAAAAATCACTAGCACGCGGTTGTTGGATAACGGTAAAAATTCGATATGGCGCAAACACACGAGTTCGCGGCGTGGCAGTGTCACCACACCTACCATTTGGGTTAAATCAGCCAGTAACCGTGATGTTGCACCAATGACATCATGATTATCTTCGGCGGATAAACCTTCATGCAGGCGGTTTAAGTCGTCGGAATCTAAAGCTTTAACGGTCAATAAATTATCGACAAATAAGCGATAACCGCTCACAGTAGGGATGCGTCCTGCCGAGGTATGCGGCGAATGAATAAAGCCTTTATGCTCCAAATCCGCCATGACATTGCGAATGGTCGCGGGGCTTAAATTTGCCTCTTGCGCTAATACTTTTGAGCCAACTGGCTGACCGTCACTGATATAACGCTCAACCAGTGCTTTTAATAATTGTAGTGACCTGTCACTTAAAATTTGCGTATTGCTCACATTAACCTCTAACACCAAAAATCAATAAGGTACGCATTGCGTACCCTACACACATTAAAACGCGGGTTTATGCTCTAAGGCATCATAACGCGCAATGCTGGACACTATTTCTTCGCAGGCTTCATCTATACCAAACCAACCTTCAATTTTCACCCATTTACCGTCTTCTAAGTCTTTATAATGCTGAAAGAAATGGGCAATTTTAGTGAGGCGATTTTCTGAGACATCTTGATAGCTTTTGATGCGATCATAAGCCGAAGTCAGTTTTCTGACTGGCACGGCTAATACCTTATTATCAACGCCTGCTTCATCAATCATTTTCAAAATACCAATAGGATGACACCGCACCACACAACCGCCTAATACAGGATCTGGAGTCATCACTAACACCTCCACAGGATCACCATCACCCGACAGGCTATGCGGAATATAACCGTAATTGGTTGGGTATTACATCGCTGTCCCCATAAAACGATCCACCGTCAACGCGCCTGTTTCTTTATCCATTTCATATTTAACAGGATTACTGTAAGCGGGTATTTCAATAACAACATTAATATCCATTGGCACGTCTATTCCAGACGAAACTCGTATTTGTGACATAACAGACTCTTTAGTGAATGATAGAATAGTGGCATTATAGCAGTTGTTAGTCACCTGACCTGAGAGGAATGCCCACTATGCAAGGATTCATCGAAAAAATGCGCACCCAACTGAGCGAACCTGTTCAGTATCAATTACTATTAAATGATGACAGCATCGACTTAAATACCCACCTAGGCAAACATATCACCCTCCGATTTACGGGTAATATCGCTTGCGTGCATTGTCACAAAGCCATTAAAAAAACCTACAATCAAGGCTATTGCTACCCGTGTTTCATTAAATTAGCCCAATGCGATTTGTGCATTATGAAGCCTGAAACCTGTCACTATCACTTAGGTACTTGTCGAGAACCGGCATGGGGCGACAGTTTCTGTTTTCAACCGCATATTGTTTATTTGGCTAATTCCAGCGGCATTAAAGTGGGTATTACGCGGCAAACGCAAACCCCGACTCGTTGGATAGATCAAGGCGCGGTGCAGGCGTTACCGATTGTCAACGTTAGCTCACGTTATCTCGCGGGGTTGATTGAAGTGGTATTGGCAAAACACGTTAGCGATAAAACAAATTGGCAAAAAATGCTTAAAAGCCAGTCGCCGTCGATTGATTTAATCGCGCAACGTGATGTATTACTGACAGAATGTGAAGTGGAATTAGCGCGCATTTATCAACAATTTTCACCCAACTCAGTTGAATTATTAGCCGATGCGCAAGTTGTTGATATAGAATTTCCGATAAACCATTACCCCGATAAAATAAAATCCTTTAATTTTGACCAACACGCCGAAGTCTCAGGTGTTTTACAAGGCATAAAAGGACAGTATTTATTACTGAATACGGGCGTGATTAATATCCGCAAATTTACAGGCTATGAACTGGAATTTTTGGTGCAGTAACAAACTAAACTACGCCGCTTTATTCATATACTGATAAATAAAATACCTAGCTATTTCCAACAATAGCCAGCCTGTGACTAACGGGCCAATAATACCGTCATAACTGCCGACCAGATAGATATAGTCAGACCATAAATTGGTATCAAACAGGCTTTTACTCATTTTTATTTGCCACACCCAGCAGGCATGACAACCGATACATAAACCTAAACTATTTTTCACCTGCGTTCTGACAATCCCTAAAAAAATACCCACCATCATCAACGACAGAAACGATGAAAACATCGTCGGATTAAATACATTAATAAACGCGCCTTTCAATAATTTAAAGCCCGTTAAGAACTGCACATCTTGCGCGGCGATGACGACATTGTTATCCATGAAATGCAGGGCAGCGTAATAAACTGCACTGATTACAATCGCTAACGCCACGGGGATTTTCCGACTCAAGCCCGTCAACAGTATGCCGCGAAATAATGGCTCTTCAATCAGGGAAATAATTAATGCCAGTAATAAGGTGAAGCCCAGTTTCCCCAACACCAAACCGAGCGTCCATACTTTAGTGGCATCAAAGACATTAATTTTCAGCACATATAACACGATAAACATCGGTAATAGCGTTAATAAGCCTAAGCCTAAACCTTGCAATAATTGCTTGAAAAATACAGGACGTGATGCAAAACCAAGCTGCTCTCTATCAATAGCCAGTAGTTTCATCGCAGGGAAAATGCTAAAAATCAACAATATCTGCGTCGATTTACTAATCATTTTTTGAAATGGGACAACGTCACCGATGCCTTTAATAATAAAAAAAGCCAGAATGCAGGACAAACAAATAGCGGTAAACAACACCGCTAACGGGACGAGTGCGTAAAAAATAACGCGTAAACTTTGTATTAACGCGGCGGCGGTTTTTACGGCTAATTTATTAAAGTCCAAAATCACCCCACAACATCTGCACTGCTGCTAACGCCGCTAATGATGCGGTTTCAGTGCGTAAAATACGACTGCCTAAACGCACAGGAATAAAACCTGCTTGCGTCGCCATGTCGCGCTCAGTGTTAGAAAAACCACCCTCAGGCCCCGCTAATAAAGTGACCTGCATAGCGATGGGTTTTAACGTTGCCAACGTCGTGTCGGCATACGGATCAAGCAACACTTTTAAACCCCGCTGATGATTCAGCCACTCGGATAACTGGGTTATTTCAGTAAAATCAGGCGGCAATGTTCGACCACTTTGTTCAGCCGCGTGCTGGGCGATTTTTTGCCAATGCGTTAAGCGTTGGGATTTTTTCTCGTCTTTAAACTGCACTACACAGCGTTCTGTTAATAAGGGTGTAAGGTGGTTCACGCCCAGTTCAACGGATTTCTGCACTGAAAAATCCATTCTATCGCCGCGTGAAATACCCAAACCCAGCGTAATGTGTAGCGGCGATTCCACGCTACGGTCATGCCATTGCTCTGGCACAATACGCACAGCTTTTCGGCTTACTTCCAGCACAATGCTAAGATATTCGCCGCCTTGTCCATTGAATAAAATAATTTTCGCGTCTTTTTTCAGGCGCAACACACTACGCACATAATGCGCGTTATCATCATCGAGTTCGATGGCTTGGTTTATAGTGAGGGGAATGGGGGTGTAGAGTCTAGAGATTCGCATGGTTATCCTTTGTGTTTTTACCTAGTTCTCACGCGCGGCGGTCTGTTACTCAACGCAGAGCGTGGGAACGAGAAAAATGCCTGCCGATTATATCTCTAACTCTGCATGATAGTTTGTTAGTGTGGTATATCGATATTTGTTACTGTTTAGAATATTTTTATCAGCAACGCTAACTGCTTGTCTATAACGCTCAACATATTTTTCAAACTTAGCCGTTACAAAATGTTCTTTATCGAGTAGCTTTTTATGTTCTGCGTCGGGGATTTTAAAATCCTCGTTTGAAATATAACTTTCTTGCACAATTAAAACCGCTTTGGAATAATCCAAACCCTTCCCTTTGATGTCTTGTTCAGAGCTTCGGACGGTGATATACGCTTCACCGTATTTGATATTTGTTCTTAAGGGAATGGCGAATTTTAATCCTTTAAAATCAATCACAACAACGCCATACCCGCGTATCTTCCCTACTTCCCAGTTTCCATACTTATCTTTATCTAACACTTCAATCAAATGAGTATTGTCTTCATAAAAGGAACTATCTAACTTTTTTAATTGCATTTTTCTTTTCCCTATAAACGAAAAAACCCCCTTGCGGAGGTTTTACGGCAGTCAATTCTGTTTGAATCTTTCTGTGATTAACGTGGGGCGATTCTACCGCCACAAACATTCTATTTGGATATTTCTGTGATTAACGTGGGGCTACCCTACCTCCACAAACTGCGATATTAGTTTAACTTTCTCCATCTACAGTGTCAAACTAAACCTATCACTCTTTAACCGCGTGCTGTATGCCTTGCCACGCCACTTCCGCCAATAATATCAACTCATCTTCGGTAATAATATAAGGCGGCATGAAATAAATCACATTGCCTAATGGACGCAGTAACACACCTTTCGACAGCGCGTATTGATAGACTTTAACGCCACGGCGTTCCTGCCACGGATAGGGTTCAAGGGTGGCTTTATTTTTTACCAGTTCAATCGCCAATATCATGCCCGTTTGCCGTACTTCGGCAACGTGCGGATGGTCATGAAACCGCGCCGCGACTTTTGCCATTGTTTGCGCTAAGGAACGGTTTTTTTCGATAATGCCTTGTTGCTGGAAAATTTCCAGCGTTGCTACACCTGCACGGCACGCCAAGGCATTGCCCGTGTAACTGTGCGAATGCAAAAACGCGGTCAGCTTCACATAATCATCATAAAACGCCTGATACATTAAAGCAGTTGTCATGACTGCCGCCAAGGGCAAATAACCACCCGTTAAGCCTTTGGATAAACACATAAAATCAGGCGTAATCGCCGCTTGTTCACAGGCGAATAACGTTCCCGTGCGTCCAAAACCGACCGCAATTTCATCGGCAATTAAATGTACTTGATATTTATCACAGGCTTCGCGCAGTAATTTCAAATACACGGCATCGTACATCCGCATACTGCCCGCGCATTGTACCAACGGCTCAATAATCACCGCGCACACGGTGTCCGCGTGTTGCTGTAGCGTTTGCTCCATGAGTTCAAAACGGCGGCTGGAATAATCCGCCCACGATTCACCTGCTTCACGGTGGTAACAATCGGGGCTGGGAACGCTGATAACATCCATCAACAACGGCGCGTAAGTTTCTTTATACAGTGGCACATTACCGACGGCTAACGCGCCCAAGGTTTCACCGTGATAACTGTTTTCCAGCGTAATAAATTTGGTTTTAGCAGGTCTGCCTTGATTACGCCAATAATGAAAGCTCATTTTCAGCGCGACTTCCACAGCCGCCGAGCCGTTATCGGCATAAAAACAGCGTGTTAAACCAATGGGAGTCACTTCCACCAGTTTTTCTGCCAGCTTAATCGCCGATTCATGCGTGAAACCCGCAAAAATAACGTGTTCCAAATTATCCAGCTGGTCTTTTAACGCAGCATTAATCGCAGGATTGGCATGCCCGAATAAATTTACCCACCATGAACTCACCGCATCCAGATAGCGATTGCCGTCAAAATCTTCCAGCCACACGCCTTGCCCTTTTTTAATAGGAATCATCGGCAGTGTTTCATGGTCGTGCATTTGGGTACAGGGATGCCATAACACCGCTAAATCACGTTGCGCGAGGGCTTGGTTAGTCTTCAAAATCATTCCTTAAAGTTGAGCGGATTGTTATTTCAATTCTTTTTAAACCATGTCGCCAGCGTCGCTTTTGCACGGATTTTGATGGCTTTTTCCCATTGATAGACGGCAGTTTCAACAATTTTTTCATACACCCACCGTAACCAATAAGTAACAGTGTTATAAACCCAAGCGATTAAGCGAAATGTTAATAACTGTGGTTTAGTCAGCGTGAAAAACCGCGCCACGAATAAAGTACCTAATAATTTCGCCACTATTTCCAGCCCAATGCCTTGTAAAATAAAGCCATTTGCCAATAACCAAAAGGCGGCAATGTTAATCGGTGTCACTAATAAAATAGGAATCCTAATAGCGATTAATGCTTGATACGGCGGCGTTCGCGCTAACCACGCTTCAAATTTAGCTAAGCCCAAATAATAGGCTAAAAAATGCCCAAGCGCGGAAAGCACCCATCCCATAACCATTCTTCAATGATAAGGATGATAGCTAACAGTGATAATAAGAGTTTTTTCATGATGGCGTTTTATCCTTAGATACCGTCTTGATTAAATAAAAGCAAGCCATATTTATCCTGCATATTTGGGGTCAAAAGGCTTGCCTGATTTAAGAACGCCAAAAGCAAGAGGAATGAGCTTATGCATGGCAGCGCAAACAATGGCTTTACCGTTCTTGCCATTGG
>SHZG01000111.1 GCA_009692395.1 Methylococcales bacterium
GGACTTGCGCCTGCATTACGCGAATCAGGGCAGTGGCGCGGCAATACCCACATTGCCAAAAATGGCGATTCCGCTTTGCGGAAGGCTTTGTATATGCCCGCAATGGTTGCTTGGAAACACAATCCCTTGATTAGCGTCTTCTGTGAGTGTCTCAAAGCCAATGGCAAGAACGGTAAAGCCATTGTTTGCACTGTCATGCGTAAGCTCATTCATCTTGCTTTTGGCGTTCTTAAATCAGGCAAGCATTTTGACCCCAAATATGCAGGATAAATATGGCTTGCTTTTATTTAATCAAGACGGTATCTATTATTCATAAAAGACAGCCCGATATATTTCCAAAAAATAAAACATTGGAGAAATAAAATGAATGCCGTTATCTCACTCGATGATGAAAAAACTAAAGCATTATTAACTGAAATAATGGTGGATTTAATTAAAAATAAACGCGAAGTTTTGCATGAGATTATGTTAGAAGCATTAGAAGAAGTGGCTTTAGCTAATGCGATTACTAAGGGTAGAAATGATGATTGTGTTTCCGAAGATGAAATAATTTTTACCCGCTTTTTACATCGACAAGATGTTTATAAATATTTTCCTTAATTAGTAAAAAACCATTCAACCATGAGCGAAATAAAAACCCAACCCATCCAACAATTTTTAAATGAACTTGCCAGCAAATCAGCCACTCCAGGTGGTGGTAGTGCGGCGGCTATTATGGGCGCACAAGGTGCGGCGTTAATTAGCATGGTGTGCAATTTAACCATTGGCAAACCCACATTTGCTGACGTTGAAGCCGAAATGCAAACCCTATTGGTACAAGCCGAAGACTTACGCCAACAATTAACCGACTGCATTCAAGCCGATGTGGACGTATTTAACCGCGTGATGGCGGCTTACGGCTTACCGAAAGACACCGATGCTGACAAAGCCGCGCGTAGTGCCGCGATTCAATCCGTGATGAAAGAGGCTACCGATGTGCCGTTAGACTGTGCTAGAGCCTGTGCTAAAGTCATTGAATTAAGTAAACTTGCCGCCGATAAAGGCAATCCTAATGTTATTAGTGATGCTGGCGCGGCTGTTGTGTCGGCTTATGGTGGCTTAAAAACCGCCGCTTTGAATGTCTATATTAATGCGGGTAGTTTGAAAGACAGAGACTTTGCCGATGCAAAACTCGCTGAATTATCAATTATTATGCAGAACAGCGAAAGTGCCACAGAATCACTGTATCAAATGATTAAAGCCAAACTGTAAAAAGGGCGGTGATTAAGTTCTATTATTTAAAGAGCTGTCATATTTTTAAAATATGACAGCTGCTAAACTGTCTGGCAGACTAAAATTACTCACTAATTACCCAGTTTTTCGTGGTTGAGTCATTAGTGAGCTGCAAAAAATACCTTACTGAGAGAGGCAATTATGAATATAGCCGTAACAATAGAACCAATTAATCTAAAAAATCCTGAATTTTATATTAATCGTGATTTAAGTTTATTAGAATTCAATAAACGGGTATTGGCACAAGCAATTAATGAAACTGTTCCGTTGCTTGAACGATTAAATTATTTATGTATTTCCAGTGCAAATCTCGATGAGTTTTTTGAAGTGCGTGTTGCCAGTATTATTGAAATGGCAGCGGTTGCTCCTAAAGCGGTCGGTTTAGATGGTTTAAATCCCCGTGAACAATTAGAAAAAATTTCACTTCATGCGCAGCAATTGGTTGCTGAACAATATCAAGTCCTTAATGAGGTATTAATTCCTAAACTGGCAGAAGAAAATATTCGTTTTATTCGTCGTAGTGATTGGACAGAAGCCCAGCATAAATGGTTATCTCGCTATTTTAATGAGGAATTATTGCCGATATTAACGCCAGTCGGTTTAGATTCTGCCCATCCCTTCCCGCGCATACTGAATAAAAGTTTAAATTTTATTATCTCGCTCACAGGTAAAGATGCGTTTGGCAGAAACAGTGGTCGTGCTGTTTTGCAAGCCCCTAGAGCATTACCGCGCGTTATTCAATTACCCGCTAATGAAATGCTAGGCGGTGAGCATGATTTTGTGTTTTTATCGTCTATTATTCATGCCTTTGTCAGTGAGTTATTCAATGGCATGACAGTAAAAAGCTGTTATCAATTTCGCGTCACGCGCAACAGTGATTTTTATGTTGATGATGATGCGATTGATGATTTACTGCTCGCGGTTCAAGGCGAACTTGCTATGCGTAATTATGGCGATGAAGTGCGTTTGGAAGTCGATGCGGCTTGCCCCGATGAAACGGTTAGTTTTTTATTAGATCGCTTTGAAATGACCAGAGAACGCTTATTTTTAATTAACGGCCCTGTTAATTTAAATCGTATTCAAGATATTAATACCTTAGTTGACCGTCCTGATTTAAAATTTGCACCGTTTAAACCCAGTATTCCGCCACAACTTGCGCGTAATAACGACATATTCGCCGCTATTAAACGCCATGATATTTTGCTGCATCATCCGTTTGAATCGTTTTCACCTGTAGTGGAATTTATTCGTCAAGCGGCTGTCGCGCCCGATGTATTAGCCATCAAACAAACTTTATACCGTGCAGGCGCAAATTCCCCCATCGTTGCTGCATTAATTAAAGCCGCCAGAGCAGGTAAAGAAGTCACTGTGGTGATTGAGTTAAGAGCGCGGTTTGATGAAAAAGCCAATATTGATTTAGCCGCTAAACTACAAGAAGCGGCAGTTCATGTGGTGTATGGCGTGGTGGGCTATAAAACCCACGCCAAAATGTGTTTAGTATTAAAACGCGAAGACAAAGAATTACGCAATTATGTGCATTTAGGCACGGGTAATTACCACACCCGCACTGCTGAACTGTACACCGATTATGGCTTATTTTCGTGTGATAAAGATTTAGGTGAAGATGTCAGGCGGGTATTTGCTCAGCTCACCAGCTTAGGCAAAGTAACTAAATTACATAAATTATTGCAATCCCCGTTCACGCTACATAAAGGCATACTGGAAAAAATTGAGCGCGAAATTAGCCACGCTAAAGCAGGTAAGCCTGCAAAAATCATTATTAAAGTCAATTCCTTGGTCGAAGAGCAAGCGATTCAAGCCTTATACCGTGCGTCACAAGCAGGCGTTGACGTTAAACTAATGGTCAGAGGCGTGTGTTGTTTACGCCCTAATATTGTTGGTGTGTCGGAAAACATTGAAGTCCGCTCTATTATCGGACGCTTTTTGGAACACGCGCGAATTTATGCCTTTGCTAATGATGGCAATCAAGAAGTCTATGCGTCGAGTGCAGATTTAATGAATCGTAATATGTTTCGCCGCGTTGAAGTATGTTTTCCGATTGAAAGTAAACGACTGTCTAACCGCATTCTTCACGACCTTGATTTGTATTTAAAAGACAACTCACAAGCGTGGGTATTACAGGCTGACGGAAATTATCTGCCCTACATTCAAGCTGAAAACAAACCGCTAATCCGTGCGCAAACTCACATTTTGCAAGAATTACAGGCTTAATATGATGACTGAACTCCGCGACATTGCCCAATTGGGTGCGAAAGTGCTACGACTGCACGCAGAAGCGGTTGCGGATGTTCACAGCGACGAAACACGGCAAAGCATCGCTGCACTACACACCACGCTCGCCAACACGCAAGGCGTGGGTATTGCCGCGCCACAAATCAGTGAATCCAAACAAATTATTATTGTTGCCTCGCGTCCTACTGCACGTTATCCACACGCGCCGTTGATGCAGCCCACGGTGATGATTAATCCACGCTTTCAAGCCTTATCTGAGCTAAAAGAAAAAGGCTGGGAAGGCTGTTTGAGTATTCCTAACATTCGCGCGTTAGTCCCCCGCTATACCGCCATAAAAATTCACTATATGGATGAACAAGGCGATGAGAAAACTGCTGAACTGTATGACTTTGTCGCACGAGTGTTTCAACATGAATTTGATCACCTGCACGGTAAAGTATTCTTGGATAGCATAGAAACGACTCAAGATATTATTGCCGAAAGCGAGTATTTAAAAATTGCCTGAAGGCTTTGAATTGTTTTTCCGTTAAAATAATCAACATCGTAGTCACTAGCCCTGCTCTCAATTCTATGTTAAAAAAAATCGCGCCTATTTTAATAATAACTGGCTTATTAACGGCTTGTGTTACTAGCCCGACAGGTAGAAGCCAGTTATTGATAATGCCCGATGCAGAGGTGGATCAAATGGGCTTACAATCGTTTGCAACCCTCAAACAACAAAAGCCCATTAGTCAAAATCCGCAATATAATCAATTGGTAAGCTGCGTTGCCAGTGCTATTACCCAAGAAGTCGGTGGCGGTTGGGAAGTAGTAGTATTTGAAGGTTCATCACCCAATGCGTTTGCCTTACCCAGTAATAAAATTGGCGTTTATACAGGTATGATTACCCTAGCGGCAGGGAATCAAGATCAATTAGCCGCCGTTATTGGTCATGAAGTCGGTCATGTATTGGCTAAACACAGCAATGAACGCGCCTCACAAGAGTTGGCAGTTAATCAAGGATTAGGCATGGTGCAAACTATGAGTAATCCGCAAACTGCAATGGGTCAAACGGCGATGGGCTTACTGGGTATTGGTGTAGAATATGGTGTTTTGAAACCGTATAGCCGCACCCACGAAAGTGAAGCGGATATTATCGGTATGGATTTAATGGCAAAAGCAGGTTTTGATCCTAGCCAAAGTATTACCCTATGGCAAAAAATGGATCAAGCATCGCAAGGTCAACCACCGATTGAATTTACGTCTACCCATCCGTCTCATGCCACGCGCATTCAGCAATTACAGCAACATTTGCCACAAGCGATGGCGTTATTTCAACAAGCACAAGCAATGGGCAAACAGCCGCGTTGTCAGTAGTTTCAATAGGAAAATACGATGTTATGGTCAGAGGTTCTTACTAATCCCAGTTTAAAAGACCTGCCTTTTAAAATTGAATTAAATCGCTACGGAAAAATAGAAATGTCTCCAGCGTCTAATAAACATGGTCGTTTGCAACTTTTTTTAGGCAATCTACTAGAGCGTAAATTAAAAAAAGGGGCTGCATTAACAGAATGTTCTATTCAAACTAGCGAAGGGGTAAGAGTTGCCGATGTGGCATGGTGTTCTAATGAGTTTATTAAACAACACAGTTATGAAACCCCCTATTCATCCGCGCCAGAAATATGTATAGAAGTGGTATCACCCTCGAATTCTAAAGAAGAAATGGCGAATAAAGTCGGCTGGTATTTACAAGCAGGCGCGAAAGAAGTCTGGATTGTTTGGGAAAATGGTGTAATTGACTATTACGATATTTCAGGAAAACTAGCCCAATCGGTTTATGTGCCGATTGTTAAATTACCTAAATTGGGTTAAATCTTATGCTCTATCTATTAGCGATTTTATTGCCACCTGTTGCAGTATTGTTTTGTGGCAAACCGATACAATTTATTTTGAACATCATTTTAACGTTATGCTTCTTTTTACCTAGTGCGGTTCATGCGATTCTAGTGGTCAACAGTCATCTTGCCGATAAACGCGCCGAGCGTATAGAGCAGGCCATTAGAGACACTCATAAATCATGAACCCACATTTAAGCCAATTACACCCGTATCCATTTGAAAAACTGGCGCAATTAAAGCACGGTATCACGCCCCCTGCGGATAAATCGCCGATAGTATTATCTATCGGTGAACCTGCACATGCTACGCCGCCGTTTATTAAAGACGCGTTAATTAGTCACTTACGAGGGTTATCTAATTACCCAACCACTAAAGGCATACTGGCATTAAGACAGGTGATTGCCGATTGGCTGGGGCGACGTTTTTCAATTAGTGTGAATGCAGAAACGCAAGTATTACCCGTCAGCGGTACACGCGAGGCATTATTTTCCTTCGCCCAATGTGTAATTGATGCCAGCACCAAGCCCGTAGTCATTATGCCCAATCCGTTTTATCAGATTTACGAAGGCGCGGCGTTATTGGCAGGTGCAGAACCGTATTTTTTAAATACCTTAGCGGACACCGATTATTTACCTGATTTTGATACCGTGCCTGAAGCAATCTGGCAACGTTGTCAGTTAATTTATATCTGCTCACCTGCTAATCCTTCGGGTTCAGTGATGTCAGCGGCTTCTCAAGAAAAGCTATTAAAATTAGCTGCACGTTATGATTTCGTCATTGCCTCAGATGAGTGTTATAGCGAATTGTATGATGATGAAAACAATCCGCCTGTCGGCTTGTTACAAACCGCGCACAAAATGGGCAACACGGAATTTAAACGCTGCGTGGTATTTCACAGCTTATCGAAACGTTCCAATGCACCGGGTTTGCGGTCTGGGTTTGTTGCAGGTGACGCGCAAATTTTGCACGCGTATTTTCAATACCGCACTTATCAGGGCTGTGCCATGCCCTTGCCTACCCAATACGTCAGTATCAGCGCGTGGCAAGATGAAGCCCACGTCATTGAAAATCGGCGTTTATACCGCGAAAAATTTACTGCTTTTATCGACATTCTTGCCGATGTTTGCGAAATCAAAAAACCACCCGCTAGTTTTTATGTGTGGTTGAAAATACCCGATAACTTGGGTATAAACGATACCGAATTAACTCAACAACTGTTTGCGCAACAAAATGTCACGGTATTGGCGGGTAGTTTTCTATCGCGCGAATTTAACGGCATTAATCCAGCCATGAATCATGTGCGTATTGCCTTAGTCGCGCCATTGGCTGAATGTATTGAAGCGGCAAATCGGATTAAGCAGTTTTTAACAACTTTATAGTTCCTACGTTCCAGCGTTGCGATTAATATGATTAAAAGTTTTAAATGTAAAGAAACAGAAAAACTATTTAATGGTAAGTGTTCTAATAAACTACCACAAACTATACAACGCACCGCACAAAGAAACTTAGTTTTAATCCATGCAGAAACTACGTTAGACTTTTTACGCGTACCACCTGCAAATCGCTTAGAATTATTAACAGCAGATAGGCAAGGACAATATAGTATTAGGATTAACGAACAATGGCGAATTTGCTTTATCTGGCATGAAAATAATGCCTTTGATGTTGAAATTATTGATTATCACTAAGGAATAATAAAATGCGAGATTTAGCCCCTATTCATCCCAGTGAAATACTGCAAGAAGATTTTATGCAGGCATTTAATATGAGTACATCAGAATTAGCAAATGCCATTCATATACCAATAGAAGAATTAAATATATTTCTCGCTGCTAAAAAATCACTCAATGCTGATTTAGCAGTGCGTTTAGCACGTGATTTTAATACCGATGCACACTCATGGTTAAACTTACAAAACCATTATGATTTAGAAACGGTGCAAGATACCTTAGCCGAAGAATTAGAAAAATATATAAAACCAATAGTATTGCCTAAGTCGTTTTTAAAAAGTTAAAGTCAAAAATTGCATTGAAAATTTTTTATAGTTTCCATTGTTCCAGCGTGGAAAATTATCCTGCAACGCTCCCGCGTTGTATATGAAGACGCTGGAGCGTCAACTGAGGCATTCCAACGCAGAGCGTTGGAACGATAGGTAGTGGGTTAAATCTGTGATGATAGATTAAAATCACGGGCAGAATAAAATCACACTTACCTAAAAGACCTTATGAGCTGCTACCAAGAAATCACCTGTCCATTCTGTAAAAGTAACCAGATTGGCAAGTCAGGACGCAATGCAA
>SHZG01000112.1 GCA_009692395.1 Methylococcales bacterium
TATACTTGCCACTCCAACACCAAAACGCACTGCCGCTTCCGCTTGTGTTAGCCCTTCTTGTTCTTTAATCGTCAATACTTTTTGGCGGAAATCGGCTGAATATGTCATCTAATTTAAAATAATCAAATTATACTGCTTTGGCTATATTAGAACAGCGTGAACGGTGGGCGAACTTGCAAAATTATCACCTTGAAAAAAAACGGACATAATGAGCGGGGAGACCATCGGAGTTTAAAAGACCAAGGCATCATAGACCGAGAGCCAGAAAAGCATCTTAGCGGCGCAGGTGTACGCAATACTACCGCTAAAAATAACTTGCTAGAACTGAGAGCCGCCAACACTGAAAACCAACAAGCCACCGCCGAAGCCGCGCCACTTTTTGAGCAAGAAGAAAATAAAATAAATGCTAGAGACTTGGCAACTAACGCCGCCGATAAGTTCAAGGCTAAACTTGCCGAACGTGCAGAAATTAAATATCAAGCAGAACGCCAACGCCAACGCCTTAATAGTGAAAAATATCTTGCTGACCAAGCCAAAGCCGCCGCCGATAAACTCAGACAAGAACAAGCCGACCGTGACAAAGCTGAACGTAAAGCCAGAGACCGAGGCATGGAACGATAACTATTTTTAATTTTTTGGAGTGATTTGTGGAAGAAGAAGACATATTGGGTGCGATAGAAATTATTTTACGCATGAACGAAGAACAACAACAGGCGATAGCGGAACACGTTAAGACCTTGAAGCGGCAAAATGAACAGCTTGAACGGGCGGCTGATAGTTTGCCCAAAGTCGTTAAAGCCGCCATTGTTGTATCAATGAAAGATTCGGCTGATACCGAAAAATGAGCAATGGATGAAGCCATCACACCGCTTTTAAACAGGCTAACACGCGGCATCGAGAATGCTACCGACCGCGCGGCTGATGAAAACAAGCTGTTAAGTCAAGCAATGCACGCTTTTAGCTGGAAATGGTTATGGGTTGCCAGTTTTGCTACGTTGAACGCCAGCGCGGCAGGTGCGCTTATTTTGTCTGGTTCTCTGGAGCTAGCCTGGCATCGTTCAGAACTGGAGAGCTTGCGGACTGCAAAGGCGGTGATGGTAGAGAGCATAGCCAAGCTGGATAAAGCTAAGAGCGGTAGTAAGCTATCAACGTGTGCTGGAAAACCCTGTATCGAGGTTGATACTAAGCAGGCTTATGGAGATGAAGGTCGCTATAAGTTTTATTTGTTTAAGAATTAACCCTGCCACCCTTCTTTTCTTGATTTAGTACAGCTAAATGATATTATTATTAGCTATATTATTTATTTTTTAAGGGGTAAAAATGCGGCATCTTAATTTTGAATTTTTCTATGGCATTGATTCTTATGAAAAAGACATCAAAGCCGCGCCGACAGAGAGACCGCAAAAGGGGGCATGGTACACCGCCGCCGCCAAACGCTACAAACGCGCCGTTGCGATTGGTTTTGTTGAGTATGTCATCACCCGTGAAAATATTGATGCTACGCCAACATTGGTGCGCAATCTCATGAAAGCCATGTTTAAACGCGGCGCGGCACAAGACGCGCTATTTAAGTTCTCGACAGAGGGGCGAACCGCCGCAGAAAAAAGCGCAGACCATGCGCGAATTAGTGATATAGCCGCAAAATATGAACCCGCCGCCAAATTGCTAAAAACCGTTGACGCAGAAATGAAGGCTATCAGGAGAAAATACAGCTAAATGATATTATTATTAGCTATAAAAGTTAGAGGCGGCAGGTTTTATGGCTTAGGAATTAGTCAGCAATGAAGCCGCCAATGCGAACACCCCGCTTTAAATTTAGACAAAAAAAAGGGCTTAGCGTAAGCTAAGCCCCTTAATTCATTGTGTTGTCGATTAGCCGTCTTCAACACAACACCTTTAACCAACGACACAACCGTTGGCTAAAAGCATAATTAATTATATCAAAATTTAATTAAAAAAGTAACGCTTTGCGTATAGCGTTATATTTTAAATTCAATATAATTTTTAATGCTCATAAGCCAAGGAGATTTAGCTTATGAGTATCATGCACAGTCATCAAACCCCACCAAACCAAGCATCAATCATTCATTTTTTGGCGAATTTACCGCCTAAACCGTACTGTAGCGACGATTTAAGGCGGTTAAACATACGACCCCTTAAAACTGCCATAAAATACCCCTATATCCAGCATAACGACCCGTATAACGTCCGTTGTGTCGTGTTTAACATGGATTTAGGCGCGGATTCATTTCACCAGTTCGAGGACAAAATGACCGCAACCCCGAACATAATTGTCCAGAACCCCGAAAACCTAAATTGTCATTACATCTATTTGCTAAAAACTCCTGTTTGGGTAAATGACACGGGCAGACAAGCCCCGCAAGCGTATTTTAACGCCATAAAACACGCTATGACGGCGAAATTATCCGCAGATAGCCGTTACAAGTGGCTTAATCTGTAAAAACCCGCTTAACCCGCAATGGCGAACCTCAGAGCTACATAGCCACCTGTATTCCTTGGACGACCTAGGGAAATATGTAGATTTATCGTTGCCATCCATCGAGCGAGACTGCGCTAAAGCTGAAAAAGGCTTGATTGACGTGGTTATTAACGGGCGCAATGACCATCTTTTTACGGTTTTACGGCTGTTTTCTTATGAATGGATAGCAAGCTACAAAGGGCTTGATGGTTCAATGGACAGTGTTAGATTGTTTACCATGTGGCATAACGCCATCGAAAAAGAAGCCATGCGGATTAATAACGCCTTTCCTAGTGTTTTGGGAATTGGTGAGATTAAATCCACCGCAAAAAGCGTTAGCCGTTGGACTTGGAAGCATTACCAAGAGCGCGAACAGGTGCAGCGTGGCAAAATGGACTTTGGTGAAACTCGTCATAATTTCAATTTTACAGCCCCTATGTTGCCAGAAGAAGAACGCAAACGCCATCAGAGCCTATCCGCTGAATTGACAAATAAACACCGCAAGGAAAATACCGAGCTACAAATTAAGCAAGCCATCGAGCGATTAAAAGCCAATGGGGAAAAATTAACCAATTCGGCGATTGCGAAACAAGCAGGGTTAAATCGGCAAACAATGATTAAAAATTACAGTGATTTTATCGCTAAAAAAGTGTCGCTTACGGTGGGTATCAGATAGTAGCCCGTTTTAGCTTTATCTCTTTTGCCTTTGATTTTGCTTTTTGCTCTTGATCTTGACTGTTTTCAAAAAATTGAAAAATCGCGCAAAAAAGTTGCCGAACAAAAACCCCCGCCAAATGACTAAGAAAATCAACAACAGTTTTTTAATGGGGTGAAATGGATAAAGGCTTATAATTTACAGGCTATAAGCTCAAAAAGCGGCTTATTAGTGGCGGTATGGTAGCTTGGCTTACATCTTACAGGCTTGTGTGATTTACAACACCAAAAACTTAAATTTAGAAGGATTATATGATTTTACGAATAATGGCATTACTGCTATTGGGTTCAACAGTTGCACACGCTCACGGCGGCAAAACTAACGCTGAAGGATGCCACACCGAAAAGGCAACGGGTAATTATCATTGCCATAATGGAACGAAACCGACACCTGCAATCGTACCGACTAAGCCAGTTAATACACCCGCACAAACACCACTAGCAACCGATACTAAGCCTAACAGCGCGGGCATTATGAAGCTGGATTATGAGGGGTTTACTGTTTGGTTAGATTGCTCAAAACGCGGCGCAGTTAAATTCCAATACAATGCCCAACACGATACAGGCAATGCTAAACGCTCAGATAGTTTCTATTTAGACCCGAACGTACCAGCCGAGTGCCAACAAACCACTGATAAGGCTTATGGCAATAAATACGATAGGGGGCATTTAGTACCTGCGAATCATCTTGATAGCTCAGAGACAGCGATAAAAGCAACTAACACGATGACCAACATACTACCTCAAGCGGCTAATATGAACCGTGGGGCATGGTTAGCCACTGAGGAATTAATCGAGTGCTACCGTGACATTGATGAATTGCTAGTGATAGGCGGCGTGATATGGGGCAATAATTCCAGTGATGACTATTTCATTAAATCGCACGGCGTGGCAACACCTGAAGCATTTTATAAAGTCGTTATTCGTGGCAAAGGACAAAGCGAAAAGGCTATTGCTTGGATTGTGCCAAACTCTCAGGATGCAACCCGCAAAAACTTGGATAAATACATAGTGACAGTTGACGACATTGAACGCATTACAGGGGAATCAATACCCGTTGCTGATTATGCCAAGCATGACAAGCCTAGCGAGTCGTGGATAATTCCAAAAGGGTGCAATAAAAGCTAAATTTCGACTGTCACACTAAGGTACAGTCGTACTATAACCTACATTCAAAACTGAAAGCCGCGTGACAGTAAGGCTAAGATGTGTTTTGTGTACCAACTATTTTATTTTTGTACACGCTTTGGTACACATTTTGGGGTAGTGGGTGTGTTTTTGCGTGAATTATTGCTGTTGGTTGTTCATATAGCAACCGACTTGAAAAGTTACTGCACAAGTGAAGGAACGAAAGGGAGTTGCCTTTCCTTATTGGTGTCAGCATGATTATCTGGAATTATTGCCTATACGGATAACCACGATTTAAAGGTGCGCACAGCGTACCCTACCTAACTAAATTACCATCTTTAAATTCGCCAACGTGTTTACTGCCATCTGGTACAGTCACTACTCCTTGACCATTTGGATAACCATCTTTAAATTCGCCAATGTATTTACTGCCATCTGGTAAAGTCATTGTTCCTTGACCATTAAAATAACCATTTTTCCATTCACCAACGTATTTACTGCCACTTGGTGAAGTCGATGTTCCTTGCCCATTTTTCTTACCATCTGTAAATTCGCCAACGTGTTTACTGCCATCTGGTACAGTCACTACTCCTTGACCATTTAGCTTACCATCTTTAAATTCGCCAATGTATTTACCGCCATCTGGTAAAGTCACTACTCCTTGACCATTTTTCTTACCATCTTTAAATTCGCCAACGTATTTACTGCCATCTGGTAAAGTCATTGTTCCTTGACCATTAACGCAGTCACCCTTAATGCAGTCTGCTTGTACCGTAAAGCTGACCATTTGACCACTTGGCATACCATCTTTAAATTCGCCAACGTATTTACCGCCATCTGGTAAAGTCACTACTCCTTGACCATTTTTCTTACCATCTTTAAATTCGCCAACGTATTTACCGCCATCTGGTAAAGTCACTACTCCTTGACCATTTTTCTTACCATCTTTAAATTCGCCAACGTGTTTACTGCCATCTGGGAAAGTCACTACTCCTTGACCATTTGGATAACCATCTTTAAATTCGCCAACGTGTTTACTGCCATCTGGGAAAGTCACTACTCCTTGACCATTTAGATTACCATCTTTAAATGCGCCAATGTATTTACTGCCATCTGGTACAGTCACTACTCCTTGACCATTTGGATAACCATCTTTAAATTCGCCAACGTGTTTACTGCCATCTGGGAAAGTCGATGTTCCTTGACCATTTTTCTTACCATCTTTAAATTCGCCAATGTATTTACTGCCATCTGGTACAGTCACTACTCCTTGACCATTTGGATAACCATCTTTAAATTCGCCAACGTGTTTACTGCCATCTGGGAAAGTCGATGTTCCTTGACCATTTTTCTTACCATCTTTAAATTCGCCAACGTATTTACTGCCATCTGGTAAAGTCATTGTTCCTTGACCATTAACGCAGTCACCCTTAATGCAGTCTGCTTGTACCGTAAAGCTGACCATTAAACCTAATACCGCAATTAACTTTTTCATAAAACGCTCCTTAAATAACGTGTGGTATAAGCCCAAAGTCTACCACGCAATAAAAGCAATGCGTAATGCTGAACAGTTGACCGCTTGGCATTATCGACACGACCACAAACCACAAGCACGGCTAAACGTTGCCAGTTGCCAGTGGTTCATTCATTGGTGATATTCTGCACACATTTAACATTGAGAGGACATTACATGATTTTACGAATAATAGTTTTAACGCTACTGGTTTTACCAATGGCTTCATTTGCTCAAAATTATCCATGCTCACAAAGTAAGGGTGGTGTTAATCATTGTGAAGGGGCGCGTTTTGTCTGCAATGATGGAAGCTATAGCAAGTCAAAAAAGAATTGTTCAGCTGTTTGGGGAGGGAGTGCTGAACCAGATACGTCGTATAAATCCGATGCTGTTAACTCAGTAAGCCATAAAGAAGCATCATCCGTTACGCCTGCATTGCCAGAAACGCACATGGAAAGAACGGGTGACATTCTCAAACTGGACTATGAGGGCTTTACTGTTTGGCTTGATTGCTCAAAGCACGGCGCGGTTAAATTCCAATACAATGCCCAACACGACACTGGAAACGCCAAGCGTTCAGATAATTTTTATCTTGATTCAAAAGTGCCCGCTGAGTGTCAACAAACCAGCGCGGCGGCTTATGGCAACAAATACGACAGGGGGCATTTAGTACCCGCTAACCATCTTGATAGCTCAGAGACAGCGATAAAAGCAACTAACACCATGACCAACATCCTACCTCAAGCCGCGAACATGAATAGGGGCGCGTGGTTAATGACGGAGGAGATTATCGAGTGTTATCGTGATATTGATGAATTGCTTGTTATTGGTGGGGTGATATGGGGCAATAATCCTGCCGATGATTATTTTTTACAATCGCATGGATTGGCAACGCCTGATGCTTTTTACAAGGTTGTTGTCCGTGGCACAGGGCAAGACGAAAGGGCTATCGCGTGGATTGTTCCTAATTCCCAAGACGCAAAACGGGCGAAGCTTGATAGTTATCTCGTGACTATTGACGACATTGAACGACTGACAGGCGAAAAAATCGCAGTTGCTGATTATGCCAAACATGATAAACCCTCTACATCGTGGCTAATACCTAAAGGGTGCAATAAAGGATAATAAATTATCATTATTTGTTATGATAATTATCACTATACATTATCGAAATGATAATATTATAATAGCTCAGCGTTTGGGAATGTCTCAAGCGGACTTTTAGGAGTTAAGCCATGACCACTACCAAACCAGAGAAAGCCGAACGTTTACAAGAGCCAGACGTGCATGAAATATGTCGCCAGCTAATCAGCGCAGGGCAGAAGCCCACCGTTGTTAAGCTGTTCAATCAGCTACAGCTCGGGAGCATGACGACCATTCAGAAATTCTTGCACACGTTCAATGATGATTGAACGGACGATAGCGGCGCGGTAGAGTTGCCCACGTTTGACGTGCTGACCGATGAAGCTGTTAAGCTGGGTAGGTTTAAACAAACGTCATCAAAGTCCCACGAGATTTTTGAAGCAAAAATTTACCAAACGGATTTATTTGCCATGTGCTGAAATGAGGTTAAAACCTACCGTTAGGAATCAAATTCAATGAAAACATCAAAGAAAGGCTTTGTATGAATTCTTGGTAGTGGGTGAAATCTGTGATGATAGATTAAAATCACGGGCAGAATAAAATCACACTTACCTAAAAGACCTTATGAGCTGCTACCAAGAAATCACCTGTCCATGCTGTAAAAGTACCCAGATTGGCAAGTCAGGACGCAATGCAACGGGAGAGCCACGT
>SHZG01000113.1 GCA_009692395.1 Methylococcales bacterium
TGCATTGCGTCCTGACTTGCCAATCTGGTTACTTTTACAGAATGGACAGGTGATTTCTTGGTAGCAGCTCATAAGGTCTTTTAGGTAAGTGTGATTTTATTCTGCCCGTGATTTTAATCTATCATCACAGATTTAACCCACTACCGAAACTAGGTGTAGGATTTTGATTTATAACACTACCTGACAAAATAAACCCAGTATCTAATATTTCACAAAAATATGCTTTAACAATACCATTATCTAATTTTTTTACATATTTAATAGTAGGTTCATCAAAAATTAATTTACCTGTTTTGTCAAATTCGATTAAGATACGAAGCCTATCAATCGAGTTTTCATTAAGCATATAACAACCGCCCTTTAGGTTCTGGAATATGTCGCCCTAATTCCGTAGCTGTTTCTAACCATTCATTAATAACTTGCTCAGCATTTTTAACCGCGTCTTGGTAAGTTTCACCATCCGCCATACAACCTGCTAATTCAGGGACTTCAACCAAATAGGCATTATCAGTATCACTCCAATAAATAATCATTTCATATTTAATCATTAGTAATATCTCCTAGTTGATAACGAATTATTAATTCACGCACTTGTTTAACTTGATAAGGTTTTGCCATCGCACCTTTAGGTTGTAAATGTAAGATTTCATTGACATCATGGCGGGTAAAAATATGATGGTCGCCGCGTATTCTGAGTTCAAATTGTAGGCGTTGTAATAATTGGGTCAATTCAGTAAACGCAATATTATTGTCAGAGCGACCATTTAGAATTTTAAACAGTAGCTTGTCGTACTTTCCCATTAACCCACCGAGCCTTCCAAGCTCAAACCCAACAACGCCTGTGCTTCTACCGCAAATTCCATTGGTAATTCTCTGAACACTTCTTTACAAAAACCATTCACTATCATGGAGACGGCATCTTCGGCGGATAAGCCGCGTTGTTGGCAGAAGAAGAGTTGGTCTTCGCTGATTTTTGAGGTGGTGGCTTCGTGTTCGACTTGGGCGGAGGGGTGTTTGACTTCAATGTAGGGGAAGGTGTGTGCGCCACATTTATCGCCCACTAATAAGGAATCGCATTGCGTGTAGTTGCGGGCATTTTCCGCGCTTTTTAAGACTTTGACTAAGCCGCGATAGGTGTTTTGGGCTTTGCCAGCGGAGATACCTTTGGACACGATGGTGCTGCGGGTATTTTTGCCGATGTGGATCATTTTTGTGCCAGTGTCGGCTTGCTGGTAGTTGTTCGTTACCGCGACGGAATAAAATTCACCGATGCTGTTATCGCCTATTAATACACAGCTGGGGTATTTCCATGTGATGGCTGAACCTGTTTCGACTTGCGTCCACGAGACTTTGGAGTTATCGCCGCGACATTCGGCGCGTTTGGTGACGAAGTTGTAAATACCACCTAAGCCGTTTTTATCACCTGGGTACCAGTTTTGGACGGTGGAATATTTGATGGTGGCATCTTTTAGGGCAACGAGTTCAACGACGGCGGCGTGTAGTTGGTTTTCGTCACGCATTGGCGCGGTGCAACCTTCTAAATAAGAGACGTGACTACCTTCATCGGCAATAATCAGGGTGCGCTCAAACTGTCCTGTGTTGGCGGCGTTGATACGAAAATAAGTCGATAATTCCATTGGGCAGCGCACGCCTTTGGGAATATAGACGAATGAGCCATCGGTGAATACGGCGGCATTGAGCGCGGCAAAATAGTTGTCGGTGTGTGGCACGACTGAGCCTAGGTATTCTTTGATGAGTTCGGGGTGTTCGCGTAGGGCTTCGGAAATGGGGCAGAAAATAACGCCGACATCGTGGAGTTTGCCTTTAAAGGTAGTGGCGACTGAGACGCTATCGAATACCGCATCAACGGCGATACCAGCTAGACGCTCTTGTTCATCTAAGGGAATGCCCAGTTTTTTGTAGGCTTCTAAGACTTGCGGGTCAATTTCATCCAAACTTTGCGGGCCATCTTCTTTACGTTTGGGCGCGGAATAGTAGCTGATGGCTTGGTAATCAATGGGGTCAAATTTGACGAATGCCCATGCTGGTGGAGTCATGGTTTGCCAATGACGAAAGGCTTTTAAACGGTATTCGAGCATGAACTCTGGTTCGTTTTTCACCTTAGACAATTTATGAATCACGGTTTCATCTAAACCGACGGGGAAGGTGTCGGTTTCTAGCTCAGTGATAAAGCCTTGTTTGTAATCTTGGTTGAGTAGTTGGTTGATTTCTTCGTTACTGGCTGACATTGTGATTCTCTATTCGGTATAAACTGGCGATGGGGATGAGGGTTTCTTGGGGTTTTATCATGTCCGCTAAAGTCACGGATTCTAAGGCGTTATAAATGGCTAGGTTGATGACGTTCCAATGTCCGCGAATATTGCAACCTGCCGCTTGTTCGCAACCTTGTTTTGATATGCTGCATTCGGTAACGGCAATCGGGCCTTCTAACGCGCTAATAATGGTGGCTACGGTTATTTTGTCAGGCGCGTTGGCAAGGATGTAGCCGCCTTTCGCGCCGCGTGTGGAGATTAAGACTTTGGTGTTGACTAGTGCTTTTAGGATTTTGCTGACCGTTGGTAATGCGATACCTGTCGCAGTAGCCAGTTCCATTGCGGCGCAGACGCGTTCGTTATTCTGTGCCATAAAGCTAAGAATGACGGTTGCGTAGTCTGTTAATTTACTGAGTCTAAGCATAATCTCCACCTGTTATAATTGGGGACTATTTTAGTCCTATTTAAACTCTGAGTACAGGGCTAGGTTTTGGGATGGAGAAAAGTGCGCGAATAAATTCGCGCCTACCTTAGCCGAATAATTGTAGTGCCAGCATAATCGCATCTTCACGCCCGTTTTCAGCGGGGTAATAACCTTTTCTGATACCGATTTCGTTGAAACCTAAGTCTTCATAGAGAGCGATGGCGTGGATGTTGGAGGGGCGGACTTCTAGGAAGACGGTTTCAGCGCGTCCTCTGGCGTAGTCGATGGCGTTGTCCATCATTTTGCGCCCTATGCCTTGACCTTGTTCATCTGGGTCTACGGAAACATTGAGTATGTGGGCTTCACCAACGGCAATGGAGAAGAGGCTATAGCCAACGACTTTGCCTTGTGATTCACAGACCCAGCAATGATACCCTGCTTTGAAACAGTCGGTTAAAATGTCTTCCGCCCAAGGGAATGGGTAGTTTTTTCTTTCGATAACCATGACGCCAGGTATATCGGCGTGGGTCATGGTACGAATGCGCATAAGGTCTTTTTTAGTCACGGAATCGGGAAATATTTTGGCATAAAATTCTTTGTCAGCATCATACAGTACGAAGTCTTTTATTTTGTCTACTAATCCACGCATGATTGGTTGTCCATTGCTATAAATGTTTGTTTGGCAAATTGTAAATCTTGCCACGCTTTGCGTTTTTCTGGCAAGGAGCGGAGTAAATACGCGGGGTGATAAACGACTACCACGGGCGTGTTGTTAAAAGTATGCACGTTGCCTCTGAGTTTGGTTAATGGGTCGTGGGTATTTAATAAGGTTTGTGCGGCAATGCGTCCGACGGCGAGAATAATTTTCGGTTTGATGAGCTGTTGTTGCCGTTGCAGGTAGTCTTTGCAGTGTTTTATTTCATCTACATGGGGATCGCGGTTTTCTGGCGTTCGGCATTTTAAAATGTTAGTCATAAATACGTCGTCGCGGCTCAGACCGATAGCGCGGAGCATTTCGGTCAATAATTGTCCTGCAACACCAACAAACGGTAGACCTTGTTTGTCTTTTTCTTCGCCAGCCGCTTCACCAATGACTAGCCAATCCGCGTGTGGATTGCCTGAACCGAACACGGTTTGGGTGCGCGTGTTACATAAGCCACACAGTGTGCAATTTTGTACTTCGGTTTTTAACGCGTCCCAATCAGTAGAATATTGAGAGGACTGCCAGTCCTTTGAAGGACTGGCAGTCCTTAAAATTTCAGGTTCGGTCACTGTTAATGTGGGTTTTACAGACGCGATTCTAGGCATCCAGACATTAATGCCCATTGCAGCAAGATATTGTAGGCGTATAGCATTGTTCACATTGGGTCTCAGGGGTAAAAGTGCGCGGCGATTATCACCGAAATAACGAATAGAGGCAAACAAGGTCTTTCGTGGACAAATTGCTTTAAGAACTCAGTAATTCCCAAACAGGTGGCACGCTGTCAGGTAACGGCGCGAGTCTACCTAATTCTACCCACGGGGTCACAGGGCTATGAAAATCAGAACCCACCGAACCTGCGAGCTCAAACTGGTTAGCATAATTAGCCAGTATTTTTATTTCATCGGCATTATTTCTGCCTGTAACCACTTCTATGCTCTGTCCGCCTGCGTTTTTAAACGCTTCCAATAAGCGTTTCATCCAGTTAGTGGTTAATTTATAACGCAATGGATGGGCTAATACGGCAACACCGCCTGCTTCAGTAATCCAATTGACGGCAACTTCCATCTCTGCCCAAGTAGTGGCAACGTAAGCGGGTTTGCCTTTGCCCAGATAACGATCAAAGGCTTCTTGTTGAGTAGAAACATGATTTTGTGACAGCAAAAACGCTGCAAAATGACTGCGGGTAATCATACCTTGCCCCGCTGCGTTTTTAACTGCCTCTAACGCGCCTGTAATACGTTTTTTCTCTAATGTCTCGGCAATTTTTTCCGCGCGTTCTAGGCGTGTTGCTTGTAATTGATGAGTCGCATTGTCTAAAGGCGCGTAATGTGGGTCTATACCTAAACCGACAATATGCAGGCATTTATTTTGCCAACTAGCCGATAATTCAATGCCATTGATTAAGCGCATAGCTAGCGTGGCGGCACACGCGCGGGCTTCATTTAGCCCCATTGTGGTGTCATGATCGGTCAACGCCAAGGCAGTTACACCATTTTGGTGAGCGCGTTGGATTAATTCAGTGGGTGATAACGCGCCATCAGAGGCGTTGGAGTGGCAATGTAAGTCGTAGCGTTCAGTCATAATGTTATTATTGATATTCGCCATACAGTTTGGCATAAAGCCCCTGTTGGCTGATTAAGGTGTCATGCCGTCCTTGTTCACAGATTTCACCTTGTTCAAATACATAAACATGATCCGCTTGTTTGACAGCACTGAGGCGGTGGGCAATGATAATAGTGGTGCGTTCTTTTAAAAAGGCGTTCAGGGCAGCATGGAGATTGTGTTCCGTTTCAGTATCTAATGCAGAAGTGGCTTCATCTAAGATGACTACTTTAGGGTCGGCGACTATCATTCGCGCAATCGCTAAGCGTTGCCGTTGACCACCTGATAACCGCATACCGTGCCGCCCAACAACAGTGTCTAACCCCTGCGCTAAGTCATTGACTACATCGCCGAGTTGGGCAATCGACAGCGCGTTCCATAGTTGTTCGTCTGTTGCTATTTTTCCCAACGTAAGATTGGCGCGTAAGGTATCGTTAAACAAAACAGGATGTTGTAACACCGTGACAACGTGTTCACGCACCACGTCCAAGCCGATACGGTCAATGGCAATCTCATCAAAATAAATCTGCCCTGAGCTAATAGGGTATAAACCGATTAGCGTCTGCACTAGTGTAGATTTCCCCCCACCACTCGCACCGACTAAAGCGACTTTTTCACCTGCTGTAATGTGTAGATTAATACCGTTCAACACTTTTTCTTCACCGTAACTAAAATGCAGATTCTCTACCCGCACGGCAACGGTTTTCTTGTCTAAAAATGGATTGTCTAAGTGTGGATAATGTGGCTCTTGTTGCAACGCATTTAGCCGATTAATACGAATTAACGCGCCTTTCGCCGCATAAAACGCATATTGAATGCTGAGAATTTCCTGCACGGGTGCCATCATAAACCACAGATAACCAAACACGGCAAGCATTTCGCCAATGGTTAAATCAGAATAAAATACCATCAACATAGCGCAGGCGCGAAACACATCAAAACCGAACAAAAACACCAAAAAACTCAAGCGGTTTGCCGCCTCACTTTTCCACGCAAAGGCAATGGAATTGTCTTTAACAGTCCGCGCTGATTCAATCAATTGCTGACAATAATGACGCTCGCGGTTACTGGCGCGAATTTGCTGAATAGCTTCCAGCGTTTCGGTTAGCGATTGTTGAAACACTTCATAAGCTGAATTTTCCTTGGCTTTAAGATGCTTTACGCGTGAACCCACGACGCGGGTAAAATAAATCACCACAGGGTTTAACAGTAAAATAAACAAGCCTAATTGCCAGTGCATCCACAATAAAATCGCCGCCGTTCCTATCAATGTTAAGCTGGCAACCAGTAATTTGCTCACCGTTGAACCAATGAAGTTATCAATAGTATCGAGGTCTGTGACTAAATGCGTGACCACCGTTCCCGTGCCTAAACTTTCATATTCTGACATGGAAATCGTTTGTAAATGCGCAATCAGCTTGCTACGCAGGCGAAACACGATGTCTTTAGAAATAAACGAAAATTGCCGTGATTGGATAATGCCAAATACAATGGAAATAATGCGTAAAATAACACTAGCGACCAATACCACCCCGATGTACAACACAGGCAATTGCCACTCAACAGGCGTAACCAAGTTGATGGTGTGAATTAACGTACTCGGTTTTTTTAATAGCACTTCATCAACTAGCAACGGCATCAATAATGGCACTGGCACACTGGCAATGGTGGCTAGTATTGCTAATAAATGGGCATAAATCAGTGGTTTTTTATGTTCTAAGGCAATTTGATAAATTGTTTTCCAGCTGTAAACAGTCGCGCTTGGTTTTACTTGCATCGTCATAGTTGATGGTTTTTTAGTGATTGATTATAGCCGTCTAGCGTCTCTTAGGAAAACGTATTATCTAATCTGGCAGTTTCGCGCTCGCCAATAATGATGTATTAAAAACCTTTAATCGACTACGTTACTGTGCTATTTTTACTGCCCATTGAAAACTAACTTAACAGATAGCCATTTAAAATTATGTCTACCTTTGAAAATAAAACTGAAAAATTCAATTTTGATTCTGTCGAAGATGACGGGTTATCGGCGATTGATATATCGAAATCGACTACTAAAAATAAACGCATAGCGACTCGTTATGTGCGTGATGATATTGCTGTTGCACTTTGTTAATTATCACCTCTCAGTTTTGGTCAAGAAATTTTCCTTGGATTTGTTACGTTAATAGATATTACAGGGAGAGGAGTCGCCTTTGCCAGCACTAAAAAAATGCGTGTTAATAAAAAAATAATTTTAAATTTTAAGTTTCTATCAGGCTTGAGTTTTAAAATGAACGCCATGATTGTCAATCGATCAGAAGGTATACATTATCAATTGGGTCTTAAAGAGGATTTATATTATCAATATGGCATAAAGTTTGGGTAGTGGGTTAAATCTGTGATGATAGATTAAAATCACGGGCAGAATAAAATCACACTTACCTAAAAGACCTTATGAGCTGCTACCAAGAAATCACCTGTCCATTCTGTAAAAGTACCCAGATTGGCAAGTCAGGACGCAATGCA